>NZ_JBAWYV010000016.1:0-45850 GCF_037143375.1 Rhodoferax sp.
AAGGCCCACGATGTACATCCCTGCTCACTTTGCAGAAATCCGCCCCGAGGAATTGCACCGCATCATCCGCGAGTACCCACTGGGGATGCTGGTGAACCACGGAAGTACCGGACTGGATGCCGATCACATTCCGCTGGAATTAGATCCAGATGTTGGTACACATGGCACCCTCATAGGGCATGTGGCCCGCGCTAATACGCTTTGGCAGCGTTGTCCAACAGGCACGCAGGTGATGATCGTGTTTCGCGGGACAGACGCCTATATCTCACCAAACTGGTACCCCAGCAAGCATGAGACGCATCGCCAGGTTCCGACCTGGAATTACGAAGTGGTGCATGCGCACGGCACGATCACCGTACATGATGACGAACGCTTTACCCGCCGCGTTGTTGCACAACTCACACGGCGACACGAGACCACCGAGCCCAAGCCCTGGAAGATGGGGGATTCCGAACCAGAGTTCATCAATAGCATGCTTCGTAACATTGTGGGCATTGAAATCGCCATCACATCGCTGGTTGGAAAGGTCAAGCTCAGCCAAAACAGGGAAGTACGAGATCGACTCAACGCCGCCGACACTCTGGATGCGCGCGGACACACCGCAACCGCCCTGGCCATGCGCAAGGCGGGATAAGCCCTCTGCCGGTCGTGAACGGCGCATTTTGAAGCGGTGCGCTTGGGAAGAAAATACCAACCCATGCCACCAATTTCTTAAAGTGCGGATTACTCACTACCCAAGTTCCTAATGCAAATAGCCCTAATGGCAAGCTCTGAAATTCAGCAGCGCCTCCAAAGCCCGGCTTGGTTTTTCCCAAATGAAAGTCATGTCTACTCCATCGAAGAAATAGTACTCAGACAGGCTTAGTTTTTCATCGTTGATGGCATTTGATCTGCGATAACCCGAGTTCCATCTGGAGAAATTTCGCTCAGGAATAGCTTGCTCATCCCATACCCGCTTGAGGGTATGGCGGCGATCGTCCTTGATGCGCTGCAAGGTATCTTGAACAACATCAGACTCACCTTCGAGTACTTCGATGAAGTCAGTGCCCGACAAAATGACCGCCCCGCTAATCTGATTTTCCCTATTGCGACGGCGACTGGTATTGAAAATACTCGCCAGGCTTTGCTCATTATTTTTAATAAGTGAGCTCTCGAAAATTAGTTGGATTAGAGCCACTTGAACACTCCCGCAAGAAATTGAAATTATTAGTCTCAATTTACGGGATCGTCCGCCCTTTGACTATCCCCCAAATGGGTGATATTGACATGAATCAGGTTTTTTGTGCGCCCAATCGCTGTGCCGCCATTCCAGAAGGCAAAACAAAAATTATATGCAATATAGGGCTGCAGCCCTCGTTTTACATGCGCAAGGAGCTATTATTTATATAGCAATTACACCCACTCAATGACTGGTGCCCTCCGAGCGGGAAATTTTGTTAAACAGGTTGTACTTGCCCACCGGTTTGTCCATCGGTATGCGCTTGAGCTCCTTGAATGTGGTGGCATCAAAAACGATCAAGGCGCCACCGTCGGCCTTGCGCTCCCACAAACTGGCCAGCGCGTACTTTCCGTCGCGGGTGAACTCAATGTGTGCGAGTGTCTTGCCGGGATCAGTCTTGATCTGGGTGACGATTTCAAGCGTACGTTTGTCGATGATCTGTAAGGTGTCTTTGGACTTGCTCATCATCGAATCGGCCCAGGCGTAGGGTGTGTTTTCATGCGAACGCATGAAGAAGCCGGGTCCGGGCGTAGGCAATGATTTGATCGTCTTCCAATCGGTCATGTTGATGATGGTGATCAACCCATCTTTCAGATTCGGCGTCGCCATCACCGTCTTGCCCTGCCAGCCCCAAGTGATGCCAGAACCCAGGTGTGGCATGCCGGGCAGGCTGAGGTCGGCCACTTTTTTGCGCGCATCCAGATTCACCACCTGCCCTTTGCCGGCCTCGCGACTGGTGCCCATCACTTCGTCGTAACTCTGGTTAAAGAAAAAATCATCGAGTGGCTCAGACAAAGTGGTGCGCCGCGGGTTCAAAAACCCGGGAATAAACGCCCCTTCCTTGTACTGAAAATCGTGAATCATGCCCACCGGCACGTCATCGGCCTTGGGGTTGTAGCTGATCTCCCAAACTTCTGGCACGTCCTTCAGGGCTGCGATAAAACTCTGCCGAGGCGAGGCGTCATACACCGCAGACACGCGTGAACCATTTTTGCCGTCCTTGTCTTTCACGGTGTGCACCTTGAGCAAATTCAGGTCGGCATCCAGCAGCACCAGGGTTTGCGGCAAGTAGTTGGCCACCGCCAGGAACTTGCCATCACCCGACACCGCGACGTTGCGGGTGTTGATACCGGCACGAATCTCGGCCACCACCTTCAGGTTCCAGAGGTCGAACTTGCTGACCCAGCCATCGCGCGAGGCAAAGAACACGTAGCGGCCATCGGGGGTAAATTTGGGGCCGCCATGCAAGGCGTAACGACTTGGGAAACGGAAAATAGGTTCCAGCTTGTCGCCATCCAACACCGTGACATGGTGGTCGCCGGTCTCAACCACGATGAACAAATTCATCATGTCCACCCCGTTGAAGGCGGCCACGGGTTTATTTGGCAGACTGCCAGTCGCAAAACTCACGATCCGTGAAGCACGGATATCAGCCTCTGAGAAAACCGGTGGATGCTCGGTCTCAGAGTAGATGTACTTCACCAGTTCGTCAATTTCGGCTTTGCTCAACCGGTCCGCAAAGCCTGCCATTTGGGTCGCTACACGGCCTTCGGTGATAGTTTTGACTGCCTCGGGCTTTCGCAGCCGCGCCAGGCTCTCCGGTAACAGCGCCGGCCCGGTAACGCCCAAGCGATCAGCCCCGTGGCAAGCTACACAGTGAGCCTGGTACAACTGTCTCGCCTCGCCCGGCGCTGACACCGCAGGCGATACAGCACCGACGAGTGCAGCGACCAACAAGAGAACCGCACGTTGCATCCGGATCTTCATTGAGCGGCCTCCCTCGCCTGGCGAATACCAATGTAGGGTTTCATCTGCACCCGCTCGCGCTCGCCCACCAATCCAATTTCTTCATCCGACAAGTAGCAGGCCGGGTCTTCCTGCCAGGCGTCGCCCGTTAACTGCAGCGCCCGCACCCGGGTGTTACCACCGCAGACGTCGAAATAGGTGCAGTCGCCACAACGCCCCTTGATGCTGCGCGGTACCGCTTTGAGTCCGGCCATCAGCGGGTCGGTTGTGTCTTGCCAGATGTCAGAGAAGGCGCGCTCGCGCACATTGCCCAGGTTGTGGTGCCACCAGAAGGTGTCGGGGTGCACATTGCCCAGGTTGTCGATGTTGGCCACATTGACGCCCGACGAGTTGCCACCCCACTGCGCCAGTTTGGCGCGCAAGGCCGCTTCTTTCTCAGGGAAATGGCGGCGCACCCAGTGCAGCAAATAGACGCCATCGGCATCGTTGTTGCCGGTGACAAATTCCTTGTGCACGCCTGTCTCGATGTGCTTCCAGCAGGTGTCAAACAGCAAATCCATCGCGGCTCGAGTGGTGTCAAGAAACGCATCACGCCCCCGGTTGGTGTTGCCTCGCCCGGCGTAGTTGAGGTGCGACAGGTAAAACTTGTCGATGCCTTCGTCGTCCACCAGTTTCAACAAGGCCGGCAAGTCATGTGCGTTGTCCTGCGTGAGCGTGAAGCGCACGCCGATCTTGATACCCGCGTCGCGGCACAACTTGACGCCGTGCAAGGAAGCGTCAAACGCGCCGACCTTGCGCCGGAAGGTATCGTGCGTTTCACGAATACCGTCCAGACTGATGCCGACGTAATCAAACCCAATGGCGGCGATGCGCTCAATGTTGGACTCATCAATCAGCGTGCCGTTGGTAGACAGCCCCACATAGAAACCTTTCTCTTTGGCGCGACGGGCAATGTCATAAATATCCTCGCGCAAGAGGGGCTCCCCGCCCGACAAAATTAGCACCGGCACACCAAAGGCGCGCAAGTCATCCATCACGCCGTAGACCTCCGAGGTATTCAATTCACCGGCAAAATCCTTGTCGGCGGAGATGGAGTAGCAATGTTTGCAGGTCAGGTTGCAGCGCCGGATCAGGTTCCAGATGACCACCGGGCCGGGCGGATTGCGTTTGGGGCCCAACGGGGTGGGCTCGGCGATTTCTCGCATGTATTGGGTAATTCGAAACATGGTTCTTTCTCTATTCGGGCGACTTCTGGCCGGCCAGGCGCAGCCCTGTTTTCTTCAATATTCGGGTGCTGTAGAGCACGGTGTGGCTGCGTGCATGCTCGCCCAAAAAGGCAGCAATTTCAGCGACTTGCTGCTCGACTTCGTGGCGATTCTTGCCATGCACCATGGCAAACAAGTTGTAGGGCCACTGCGGCAAGCGCCGTGGGCGGCAATAACAATGGCTGACAAACTCGAAGCCACCCACGGCTTCGCCCAGTTCGTCCACCAACTCATCGGGCACGTCCCAGACCGACATGCCGTTGGCCTTGTAGCCAATGGCATAGTGGTTGGGCACCACACCCAGGCGACGAATAACGCCCACGGCTTGCAGGCGCCGCATGCGGGCCATGAGGTCTTCAGGGTCTATCTGCAAGCGCTCAGCAATGGCATGGTAGGGCCGCGCCACCAGCGGCAGGCCGCCTTGCGTGGCCACGATGATGGCGCGGTCAAGGGGCTCCAGAGCGTGTAATGGGGTGCTCATGCTTTTAGCTTCAACTCCACAAAATACTCGCGCGACTTGGGAAAGTTGTACACATCACAACCGGTCTCTTGCTCAATCGTGCGGATAACTTCTTCAATCTCATACGGTGTCTCGGTGGCGATGACAAACCACATATTTAATTCGTGTTCGCGTTGGTAGTTGTGAGCCACTTGCGGCAGGGCGTTCACGCATTGCGCCACCCGCTCGAACTGGTCTTCAGGTGCGTGTAAAGCGGCCAGCGTAAAAGCGCCGCCCATGCGCTCTATCTGGTAGAGCGGGCCGACGCGGGTCAGCACCCCGTCATTTAACAAACGAGCCAGTCGTTCGATTAATTCATCCTCTTGCAGCCCGAGGCGCTGCGCAGCTTCCAGATAGGGGCGCTCACAAATAGCAAGACCACCATGCAGGCCGTTGATGATGTCGCGGTCAATCTGATCCACAAGCCAACTCCAATAAAGCATCATCATTCACGGGGGCGACGTAGCGCGCACCGCATTGCTTGAAACGCCTGCAACTGAACAATATCTCGTGCCGGTAGGCCGCTAATCCACAGGACTGCGCCAGGATCGCAATGCGCTGTTCCACATCGGCCCGGTCTTTGCCATGAATCATGCAAAAAAGGTTGTAGGGCCAGTGCGGCAATACACGGGGACGCCGGTAACACAGGCTGACCCGCTGGGAGGCTGCCACACACTGCCCCACCGCGCTGACCAACGCATCGGGCACGTTCCACACCACCATCGCATTGGCGGTGAAGCCCAGTTCATGGTGGCGCACCACCACACCAAAGCGCTTGATAACCCCGGTGGCCGTCCAGCGCGTGAGCAACGCCAAGGCATCTGCCTCGGCCCAGCCCAGGGTTGCGAAGGGTTGCGAGACCAAGGGCAAGCCCTTCTGCAAGACCGCCATCAAGGCACGCTCGGACGCACTCAATTCAACTGCAGCTACTTCTTGTGGGGCAGCACTGTGCGATTGAAAATGATGGGGTGTAGCCGGGGCCAGCGAGAACCCCAAATCAATGTGAAACTGTTCCAGCAAGGGCAAAACAAGTACCGGGCCACAGCCGCACGCGGCCTCAATGTCTTGAAACAAGGCCGCCAGTTTTTCTGCTGTCGACGTGGTCGCGACAAACCAGAGATTGAAATCATGCTCGCGCTGGTAGTTGTGATTGACCTCGCAATAGGAACTCACCCGCGCCGCCACTTCTTCCAGCCGATCCCCCGGCACGGCCAGTGCGGCCAGCGCGCTCACCCCCACCACATTGGGCCGAAACACAGCGCCGATTCGGCTCACGAGCCCGCGTTTTTGCAGGGACTTCAAGTGGGCCAGCACCGTCGCTTCATCCACGCTCAATCGCCGCGCCAATTCGGCAAACGGATGCGCCACCAGCGGAAAGTCGCGCTGGTAGTCGTTCAACAATTTGAATTCAAGTTCACTCAGCGTATCACCCATGGCGGCCTCAGAATCCGGTACGCGCAGCGCGGTGGGTGAAGAAAATACCACTGGGCGATTCAGCAGGCAGCACAGCGCGTTGCGCAAAACTAGCGGTGTCATACACCACCACACGGTTGTCGTCCCGCGCTGAAATCCAGACCGACTCGCCGCGCGGCGTGAACTCCATGTGCAACACGGCTTTGCCAGGGGCCAGTTGTTTCACCACGGCACGTTGCTCTACATCGATCACGTCCACGTTGGCATTGTCCGGAAAAGCAAAGTTCACCCACACCTGCCGACCATCCGGGCGGGCAATTACAAACACCGGCTGGCCCGCGACCTTGATGCGACCGGCTTCGAGCCAGGTTTGCATGTCAAGCACCAGCACTTCATGGCGGCCAATGGCGGGAACATAGGCATAGCGCCCCGCCACCGCCCAGCCGCGCAGATGCGGCATTTTAAAAACCGGCAGTTTTTCTTCCCCTTTGCCGTAGCCATTCAAAATGCGACGGGCGCCCTGTTCCGGGTGCCACAAGTCGACCAGCGCCATGCCGTCTTCGCCAAACAGGCCCGCCAAGTAGTAGCGTCCATCCGGGGTGATCAGGCCGTCATAGGGTTGGTTACCGATGTTTTTAAACTTCTGGATGGCGGGCTTTGCCGGGTTGGAAAAATCACCGACCCAAATTTCACCAGCCTCGAACAGGCTCCAGACAAAGCGGTTGCCCGGCGCGTCAGCCAGACCCACCACCTTGGCGCGCAAGCCTGCATCGCCATAGCCGGAAGGAACATCCGCCACCAGTTCCAGGGTCTCGGCTGAAAACACCTTGACGCCACCAGGCGTGTAGTTTTGGGCGGCGATCAGTTTGCCGTCCTGTGAGATGGCGCCGCCAATGCTGTTGCCCGCCTGCATCACCCTTAGTGCGATGACACCGCGCAGCAAGTCAACCTTGGTCAAGCCGCCATCACGCCCAAACACATAGGCGTAGCGCCCATCACGCGAATAAACCAGCGAGGCGTGCGACAAATCGCCCAGCCCCTTGACGCTGGAAAGACTGACGAGTTGACTGGTGTCCACAATTTGCACACTGCCAGTAGCGCGTTCAATCACCACGCCCAAGTCACCGGTACCGCGCAGTACGGGCGCCGCACAACCCGCCAGCAAGAGCGTGGCGGCGGCGATCAGCAGCGCCTGAAATTTATTGGTAAACACCCGGAAATCCTTTTTTTAAATTAACGACGATCCACTCAGCGTCAGCCTCACTCAAAAATCGCTTCCAGGGGGGCATTGCGGCAGGGGCCAGACCGTACAAAATAGCGGCTTTGAGGTACTCCGGCGCTTTGTCCTTGAGCGCCTCAGGCAACAAGGGAGAACCCAAGCCGCCTTTGAGCGTCAACCCATGGCACGAGCCACAATCCTGGCGCACCAGTTGAACCAGTTCGGCTTGTCGTTTTTTGTCAATTGTCAAAGCACCAGCGTCGGTCACTGCATCTGTCTCAGATGTGGCATAGGCCGACATCGAACAGCATAGCAACAAGGCTTTAAAACCCATGAATAAAGTGGTACGTAAATGCATCTTTCTCAAGTGAATCAGGGGGAATGAAAGAGGAAATTATCCGGCTTTCAGGCTTTTATATCGAGCGATTTCCCTGAATTACTCGGGTTTCTACTGAGGGCTTAAGACAGTTTAAGAATAGAAGGTCCGAAGGCACAAATGTTGTCATTTCCAGCGAAAGAAAACAGCATAATTTGGCACTAACTGCAGTGACAACCCCTAAAAATAGCTGGAAATATCGTGAATCATCAAGTGCCTCAAAAGCCTGAAACTGGCATGGTCTATCTGGTCGGCGCTGGCCCGGGCGACCCAGAATTATTGACACTCAAAGCAGCCCGCCTGCTGCAACAAGCCGATGTTGTGGTTTATGACAATCTGGTGAGCGCAGGCGTCATCAGTATGATCCCCGCTGAGGTTGAAAAAATCTACGTGGGCAAGCAAACCAACCGCCACACCCTGCCCCAGGACGAAATCAATCTGCTCTTGGTGAAGCTGGCCCGGGAAGGAAAAAATGTGGTGCGACTCAAAGGTGGCGATCCATTTATTTTTGGACGAGGCGGCGAAGAACTTGAAATTCTGGCGGACCAGGGCATTGCGTTTGAAGTGGTGCCCGGCATCACGGCGGCCAGTGGCATTTCTTGCTACGCCGGCATACCCCTGACGCACCGGGATCATGCCCAATCGTGCGTCTTCACCACCGGCCACCTCAAAGACGGCACGCTGGACCTGGACTGGCAGACGCTATCCCGGCCCAACCAGACAGTGGTGATCTACATGGGTTTGGGCGCGCTGACCGAGATTTGCCGCCAACTGATCCAGCACAATATGGCCGCTTCGACCCCTGTGGCCATCATTGAAAAAGGCACTACACCCGCGCAACGCGTGTTTGCAGGCACGCTAGGAACGCTGCCTGAGCTGGTGAAAGAGGCGGGACTTCAGTCACCGTCTCTCATCATCGTGGGCCATGTGGTGGGACTCCACACGCGCCTGAACTGGTTCACGGGCACCGCGTCGATACAGACCGACCACCACCCGAAAGTTTAAGCCAAATCAGCCTCTAGCCTAAGTGCTACTTGCGCAAGTAGCTCCTGATTAAATAGCACAGAGAACGCTACGTTCTCTGCACCAGTTTGCATTACTGCTTGACGGCTTTCACGTCACCGGCAGCACCAATGCCCAGGGTGTAACCGAGAGACACGTGGTGGAAGCGGCCCGTAGCATGGTCACCATGGATAGCGAGACCAAAGGGAATGGTCTTGCCTTCGCCAGGGTTCTTGCGGGTGAAGGTCACGGTGTAAATATCGCCAGCCTTGGCGCCTTCAGCTTTGGCACCCAAGGTACCGCCGTCCATCTTGCGCTCGGTCGTCACTTTGCCGTCACCGACCTTGGCGCCCTTGGCACTGCGCCACTGCATCAACTCATAAGAGCCGTCTTTGGTGTACTTGGTCTTCTTTTCATCAGCACCGGGCATGGTGCGTGCATCAATGTGGCAAGCAGCCCAGCAACCGACCTGCTCAGCTTGCGTCACTTTGGAGTCCGGGAACATCACGGTGGCCTTGACTTCATTGTCTTTGTCGCCCTTGTCTGCACCGCCTGCAGGCGCCTTGAAGGTCAAACGGATGTAGAGATTGGCGGCATCGTAGGACGCCTGCACCGCCACGGGGTAAATCATGGTGGCAGGAGCACCTTTAGGCTCCAACTCTTTGTCTGCCAGGCGTTTGAAATTGAAATTTAAAGTGCCTTTTTCTTCATGGCAACCGACGCAGGTTTCGCCTTTTTTGAGGCCCGCTGTGCCGCTGTGGTCAGATTTCTTGCCGACCCATTCGATCGGTGTCACACCGGGGTGAAACACACTGACGTCGCGCTTGGGGACCTTGGTCCAGTCGGGTGCAGCGAAGGCAAACTGGGTGCCCATGGTCAATAGCGTTCCGAGAACGAGCGTTGAAATAGTTGTTTTTTTCATTTGAAATAGTCCTTTAATTAGTATGAGGCTGAGCAATTACTCTTCGTCTTCCTTCATGCCCTTGGGCTTCTGGTGAGCGATACCTTTGTGGCAATCGATGCAGGTTTTTTTCTCATCCTGAGCGATCTTGTGCATCTTGGCGCCGCGCAGTTTTTGGCGTTCCGTGTCCATGCTGTCAAAGCTATGGCAGTTGCGGCATTCGCGGGAATCGCTGGCCTTCATGCGGGCCCATTCGTTTTCAGCCAGACGCAGACGGTTGGCTTCAAACTTTTCCTTGGTGTCAATGGTTCCAACAATCTTGCCCCACACTTCGCCACTTGCCTTGATCTTTCGCATCATCTTGTGCGACCAATCCTTGGGCACATGGCAATCCGAACAGACAGCACGGACACCGGTGCGGTTGGTGTAGTGAATGGTTTTCTTGTATTCCACATAGACGTTGTCACGCATCTCGTGGCAAGAAATGCAGAAATCCAGTGTATTGGTCGCCTCCATCGCGGTATTGAAACCACCCCAGAAAAGAATACCTGACAAGAACCCAACCGATAGCAAAGCTACCAGCGAGTACTTGGTACTGGGTTTTCTCAGTAGGGCCATGAAGCCCGCAATTTTTGACGCCATTAATTCTCTCCAAACTTCATAAAAACGCTGACCTGAGGCGTTCACCCCAGGTCAGATTTGCCGATCAATAAATGTCGTGCTGGGTGTTGTAAACGTTGAACTTGCCAGTGGGTGTGATCATCTTCGGATCAGTAATCACTTTCTTCAAGGTCATGGTCTTGTCGTCATACACCACGATGGCCGACTGGTCGGTCTTGCCGCCCCACAGAGAGATCCAGACTTCTGTACCGTCGGCACTGAACTCAGGGTGAACCGCACGGCGGGTGGCCTTGGTTTCAACCAAACCGGAGTCCTTGAACACATTGATCGTCTTCACGGGTTTGGACAGGTCCGACAGGTTCCAGATAGAAACCGTTTCAGCCAGTTCCTTGTCTGAATTTTGGGGCGAGTCAGCCCACAGGTGCTTGGACGTTGGGTGGGTCTTGACGAACAAGTTGCCGGGAACGTGCTTGACTTCCTGAACCACTTTCCAGTTGAAGCCTTTGTACTTCGCGTACTTGGCATCTTCAGAAGGCGTGCTGATGAGGGTTAGCACGTCAGCACCAAGGTGACCGGTGGCCCAGACCGGACCAAAGGTAGGGTGCACAAAGTTGGCACCACGGCCAGGGTGTGGCAGTTTCGCGACGTCAATCAGGGCGGCCAGTTTTCCGGCTTTCAAATCGACTGCAGCAATCTTGTTGGACGCATTGGCGGCCACCAGGAAATAACGTTTGGTGGCATCAAAACCACCGTCATGCAAGAACTTGGCAGAGCCAATGGTGGTGGTTTTCAGATTATCAATATCCGAATAATCCACTAACAGAATCTGGCCAGTTTCCTTGATGTTGACCACCCACTCAGGCTTGACTTCAGAGGCACTGATGGAAGCTACGCGTGGCTCTGGGTGGTACTCACCATCAACCGTCATGCCACGGGTGCTCACCACTTTGCGTGGCTTGAGCGTGTCGCCGTCCATGATGACGTACTGTGGAGGCCAGTAAGAACCAGCGATAGCGTACAGATCCTCAAAGCCCTTGAACTTGGACGTATCCACCGAGCGGGCATCAAAGCCGATCTTGACCTCAGCCACGACACCTGGTTTTTCCATCCAGAGATCGATCAGGGACAAACGGCCATCGCGACCGATCACGTACACATAGCGGCCCGATTTGGACATACGGGAAATGTGCACGGCATACCCAGTTTTAATGATGCTGCGAATTTCTTTGGTATCGCCATCAATCAGAGCAACCTCACCTGCGTCACGCAGAGTCACCGAGAACATGTTCTTCAGGTTGAACTTATTCATTTGCTTGGTAGGACGGTCCTTCACAGCAACCATGACCTTCCAGGAATCCATCGTGTCCTTGAAGCTGTACTCAGGGGGTACATCCGGTGTGTTCTGGATGTATTTCGCCATCAGGGACAACTCTTCCTTGGTCAGGATGTCGTCAAAGTTGACCATGCCGCCGTCGGTACCGTAACCAATGATCTTCTCCAGACGTGACTGTCCCAACGTAAGCGTACCGCCTTCGGTCTTCTTGCCATCCTTATCGGTCTTGGACCAATGGGGTTCCAGGTTCTTGCCGGTAGCGCCTTTGCGCAACACACCATGACAACCAGCGCAACGCTCGAAATAAATCTTTTTGGCGGCATCTTTTTCGACGGCCGTCATGGTCGGGGCCACAGGAGCCGTGTCTTGCGCAACGGCATGAATGGACATGCCGGACAAAAGTACGACTGCCGCAATGCTGGTGAGACGTGGAATCTTCATGTTTTGTACTCTGTTATGTATCGCAGCCAAATCACCTACTGGGTGAACATCATTGCTCGTCGATGGCTGCAACTATTCGATTCGAGCGACCGAATTGTCTAACCGGGTACCTGCACTTGTCCTTAACTTAACTTAAGGGCGGAAGAAAGATCGCTGCCTCCGCAAATTTCAAACATCAATGCCAATTGATATTTCGCAAAAAGTCACATTTCCCCCTTCAAACCTAATGCAGATTAAGTTGATTTTTAATTCGTATTCCTAGAATATGTGAGTTATCCGCCGACCGCGAATTGCGTGGCATTAACTTAACCAAACAGGAGAAGTACGAATGAAGAGATTAAGCAAACTGGCTGTTGCGCTGATGGCTGCGGGCATGGGCCTGGCCACTTCAGCGGCATGGTCGGCTGATTCGTTGCAAGACGTCATGAAAGAACGCGGACTGAGCCAGCAAGATTTGCTGGCGGCCGCCAAGACCTACGTGCCAACCGGCAAGCGCGACGAATTTGTCGCCTTCAGCTCGGGCGGTCAATCAGGCCAAGTGATTGTTTATGCCATTCCTTCAATGCGCATTTTGAAGTACATCGGCGTGTTCACACCAGAACCATGGCAAGGCTATGGCTTTGATGAGAGCTCCAAGAAAGTGCTCGCACAAGGCCGCATTGACGGCAAAGACATTACTTGGGGCGACACACACCACCCCGCCATGTCGGAAACCAATGGCGAATACGACGGTCAGTTCGTTTTCATCAACGACAAGGCCAACCCCCGCATTGCCGTGATTGACTTGCGCGACTTCGAAACCAAACAAATCGTGGTTAATCCGATTTTCAAATCGGAACACGGCGGCGCTTTCGTCACCACCAACACAGAATACGTGATCGAAGCGGCCCAGTACGCTACGCCACTGGAAAACAAGAAGTTCTACCCTCTGGAAGAATTCAACGAGAAATACCGCGGCGGTATCACTTACTGGAAGTTTGACCGCAAGGAAGGCCGTATCCAACCCGAGAAATCATTCTCGCTGGAACTCCCTCCTTACTCACAGGATTTGTCTGATGCCGGTAAAGGCGCGTCTGAAGGCTGGTCGTTCACCAACTCGTTCTGCTCAGAGCGTTATGTCGGTGGTATCGAAAAAGGTCGCCCTCCTTATGAGGCAGGCTGCTCTGCCAAAGACACCGATTACATGCACGTGATCAACTGGAAAAAGGCGGCAGAACTCGTCGCTGCCGGCAAGGGCAAGAAGATCAACGGTCACAATGTGCTGATGATGGAAACTGCCATCAAGGAAGGCATCCTGTTCCTGATTCCTGAGCCAAAATCTCCTCACGGCGTTGACGTGACACCGGACGGCACCAAGATCATCGTGGCCGGCAAACTTGACACCCATGTGTCGGTTTACAGCTTCGAGAAAATCCAGGCCGCCATCAAAGCTGGCAAGTTTGAGTCCAAAGATCCGTACGGCATTCCTGTGATCGCCATGAAAGACGTGCTTCACACGCAAGTGTCATTGGGTCTTGGCCCATTGCACACCCAGTACGACAGCAAGAACTGTATTGCCTACACATCGTTGTATGTGGACTCGCAAGTAGCCAAGTGGAACTACTGCGAAGGCAAAGTGCTTGACAAGCTGAGCGTGCACTACAACATTGGTCACCTGATGACCATGGAAGGTGACTCCACCAAACCAAAGGGCAAGTACCTGGTTGCCTTGAACAAGTTGGCGATTGACCGCTTTGTGCCCGTGGGCCCATTGCACCCTCAAAATCACCAACTGATTGACATCAGTGGCGACAAGATGCAGTTGTTGTATGACATGCCCGTACCCTTGGGTGAGCCTCATTATGTGGTTGCCATTGAAGCCAAGAAACTGAAACCCGCTGTGCGCTACAAAGTCGGCACTGACAGCCGTACTGACCAGCCACATCCTGGTGCAGCCAAGGCCGGTGAGGAACGTGTTGTGAAGAAGGGCAACAAGGTCGAAGTGTTCGGCACCCTGATCCGTTCGCACATCACACCTGAAACCATTGAAGTTGAAGTTGGCGACGATGTCACGATCAACCTGACCAACCTTGAGCGCGCTCAGGACGAGACCCACGGATTCACGGTAAGCACCTTCAATGTGCATGCTTCGGTTGAGCCAGGTAAAACCGTTGCTGTGAAGTTCAAGGCTGACAAGGAAGGCGTCTACCCTTACTACTGCACTGAATTCTGCTCGGCACTTCACCTTGAAATGCAAGGCTACTTGCTGGTCAAGCCAAAGGGCTGGAAAGCCACCAAGGCTACATTGGCAGCTCAGAACTACACCGAAGCCGACTACAAGGCAACTGTGAAGAAAGTGGCTGACACCCAAGCCATCATCGACTCCGTGGTGGCGTATATCACCAGCGTGAACTACAAAGACTTCCCTGAAGTCGTGGCCATGGTGGAAGATGCGTTTGACCAATTGGGCAAGACCAAGGACATCAAGATCAAGCACGAAGCCGCTGCAGCCAAGAAAGACTGGGAAAACGCCAACCTATGGGCTGAACAAGTCTGGCAATACCAAGTTAAAACTGCTGACCTCGGTCTGCGGGCCAAGACTTTCCTTGAGCAAAACGGTGCCAAGAAAGTCAAATAATTTAGTGTAATTAACCCTAAAGCCGGGGAGTCGACTTGTTCGGCTCCCCGTCCTTATTTGGAAAATTGAAAAACCATGAAGACAAAATTGTTTCTTATCGCAGCCCTCACCACCCTTGCCTCCAATATGGTTTGGGCTGATGGTGCTGCACTGTACGCAGAAAAGACTTGCGTTGCTTGCCACGGCAAAGAGGGTAAGAAGCCGATGCTTCCGACATTTCCCAAACTTGCTGGACAAAACGCCGCCTACATAGCACAACAAATGCTCGATATCAGAAGCGGTGCTCGCAGCAACAGCAGCAGCGCAGCCATGAAAGGCGTCATGGTCAACCCTGAAGGTGATCTACTGGTATCAGATGCTGACATCAAAGAGCTGGCAGCCTACCTCTCCAAGCTGAAGCCTTAACGTTTAACCAAACATATATATATCTGGAGTCGTTAACATGAAAAAAATTATTGCACTGACCCTGGCACTGGCCTTCGCACCCGCGATCAGTTTTGCCGGTGGCCCACCTCCTGCAACTCAAGCAGGTATTGAGTCCAAGGACTACAAATGGAATGCCCAGGAAGGTGAAAAAATTGAAGCCCTCACGCTCAAAGGCAACGTCAAGGCCGGCAAAGAGGGCTACGAAGTCTGCGGCGCCTGCCACCTGCCTTCCGGCGCGGGTCGCTCCGATGGCACCTTCCCGCAACTCGCGGGTCAACACACCACCGTGCTGATCAAGCAGATGGCCGACATTCGCGCCGGTCTGCGTGACAACCCGACGATGTACCCGTTTGCCAAGGAATTGACTGACGCCCAGGAACTCGCCAACGTCTCGGCCTACATCGAGAGCCTGTGCATTCCTATTGACCATGGCAAGTATGAAGGTGCCGATGCCGTCAAGCAGGTGGCCGATGGGAAAGCCATGTACGAAAAAGAATGTATTGAATGCCACAAAGCCAACGGCGAAGGCGTCAAGGACAAGTTCTACCCCGTGCTGGCTGGTCAACACTACAAGTACCTGCTGCGCCAGATGACCGACATTCGTGACGGCAAACGCCGCAATGCCAACCCTGACATGGTGAAGATCATCAAGAAATACGACAACGCTCAACTCGTTGCCATTTCAGCTTACCAGTCCAGCCTGAGCATGCCCGGTTCAACCTGCAAGGCCGGTCCTGCAGCCAAAGCTACTAAAAAGAAATCCTGAATATGAAAGCGCAGACCCAACAGAATCGATGGATCACGGTACTCACCATGGTCGCCATGGCGGCCATGATTGCGGCCTTTTTCGCCCCGATATGGTGGGTCTCGCTCACCGCGCCCAACTACCCCAAAGATGCGTTCCCGGATGGCATCCGCATCCATTTCCATTTTGATGGTGTGCAAAACGGCTGCAGTGCGGTGGGCAACAACACACGCATGGGTTCCGAGACCATGCAAGCTGACATGGGCCCGGATTCTGAGCGCTACAACCCGATTCTGGACGCCAAGAAGGACGTTAACAAAGACGCTGCCGGCTTGGATTGCGTGCATGAGATGAACACGATCAACCACTATGTGGGCATGTTTCCGATCTCCACGGGTGCGCCGGTCGAGAAACCCTTGGCCAAGTTCTTCTTCGGCTTCTTTACCGTGATGTTGCTGGGCTTCGTCGCACCCAAAGGCAAACGTCGATTGATGGTGCTGTCGGGTGGCTTCACGGCGGTGGCTGCCTGGGTACTGGTGGATCAGTTTGTCATGGACCATCTGGCCACCCATGTCAAAAGCTACATGACCGATGCCGCTACTTTTTTTAATGAACCCGCCCGTATTCAGGTTTGGGGTGACAACGTCACTTTATTCAGCAAAGTCGCCATCGGCGGCTTGATCGCCGCGATGGCCGTGGTGGTGGCCGCTGTCGCCAAGTTCCCCAAATTCTCCCTGATGCTCGCCCTGGTTCCCGGCTTGCTGCCGGTCTACTTCGTGATCGAATACGCGGGTTGGCTCTGGTTCTTTGGCCACAACATGCACCCCTGGGGCGCGTTCACGGTCAAGCCCTTTATGCCCACGGTGTTTGGTGAAGGCAAGGTAGCGCAGTTTTCGACCTACTCCTATCCCTATTGGGGCTATGGCTTGTTGGTCGTGACTTTTGCTTGCCTGATGTTGGCCCTGCTGTTGCGCCGCCGCCAGATGCGTGAAGGCACTGAACTCTAACGCCTATGAAAAACAAACGCTGGGTCTCGCTGTTACCGTCCTTGCTGCTGGTGTCGTCGCTGTTGCTGGCGCGTACCACCGAGCCCGACAACGAGCCAGGCAAGCAGCGGCTACCGGGTGCCACTGCGGACATGTCAACGGCGCCTCGCGTCAACGTTGACCGACCGAAACCCTTCTTTGCCCTGTCTGAGCGCCACGCACGCGTTCATGGTTTGGCGCCTTTCCAGGCCTTGGTAGATGCGGCGCCAGCCGGTTCGGTTTTGCGCCCACCACCCGGCAACTACGCCGGGCCGGTTGAACTGACCAAGCCATTGACCATTGAAGGCGCCGGGAAGGTCACCATTGATGCTGGCGACAAGGGCACGGTCATTTCATTGCAAACCGATGGTGTCACGCTACGTGGCTTGCACCTGACGGGCTCAGGTGATTCACACGACACCGACGATTCGTGTCTGGATGTACGGGGGCACCGCAACACCATTGAGAACCTCGTTATCGACAACTGCCTGAATGGCATTGACCTCAAGCAAGCCAACGACAACCTCATCAAGAACAACAAGGTCAAATCCAAACCGTTCTCACTGGGTTTGCGCGGTGACGGACTTCGCCTGTGGTACAGCCACCGAAACCTGATTGAGGGTAATGAAGTTACCGACTCCCGTGACATGGTCGCCTGGTATTCCAATGACAACGTTTATCGCCACAACCTGGGCATGCGCAGTCGTTACTCCATCCATTTCATGTTTGCCAAAAACAACCTGGTGGAGGACAACCGTTTCATCGACAACGCGGTGGGCATTTATTTCATGTATGGCGATGGCGGAACCGTGCGACATAACCTGATCTCGCATGCCACCGGCGCCACCGGCATGGCCATTGGCTTCAAGGAAGCCAGCAATATTCTGATAGACAACAACGAAATTGTTTACTGCGCCATAGGCATTGGCTCTGACATGTCACCATTCGAGCCTGACAGCAAAATATGGGTCAAAAACAACCGTTTTGCTTTTAATGGCATTGCCATACAGCTCTTGAGTGAACTGGGCGGCAACATCATGACCGACAACATTTTTGAAGGCAACCTGACCAATGCAGTGCAGGCGGGCCGAGGCAATACGGGGTTGAATGAATGGCGGGGCAATTACTGGGACGACTACCAGGGTTTTGACCGCAACCATGATGGCATGGGCGACACCCCCTACGAGTTGTATTCTTATGCTGATCAAATCTGGATCGAGTTGCCCGCTGCGCGTTTTTTCAAAACCGCACTGGTGCTCGAACTGCTTGATTTTCTGGAGCGACTGGCACCCTTCTCTACGCCAGAACTGACGCTTAAGGACACACAACCGCGCTTCATCAAACCCCAAGGAGTCAAGGGATGACTGATACCGCACCGGATGAAAAACCGCCTGCCAAACCCAAGACCAAATCGCGTTTGACGCGTCAGGACCGCCGCCGCTGGTTACGCACGGCGCTGCTCGCTGGCGGTGTGCTCGGTGCGGCGCTTTCGGGTTACTTGCCGCTGGCCTATGCCCAACGAAAACGCCTGCGCCCCCCCGGTGCGCTGGATGAAAAAGACCTGCTCGGCTCGTGCATCAAGTGCGGCCAGTGCGTGCAAGTGTGCCCGGTGCAAGCCATCAAGCTGGCCGATCTGGTGGATGGCTTTGGTGTGGGCGTGCCTTACATCGACCCGCGCCAGCAGGCTTGTGACTTTTCATGCGATGCAGTTCAGTGCATTCTGGCCTGCCCTACCGGCTCGCTGGCCTACGAAAAACCAGGATTTTTACTGGTGCGTGCGGGTGCCGCTCTAGCAGCCAAACCCATCCTTAAGGCCAAGGAAAAAGACCCGGAACCTACGCTCAACTTGAAAGAACGCATGGGTGTTGCACGCCTGTCACGACCCGAAGCCTGTCTTGCCTCGCAAGGCAAGGGGTTTAAGGGCCAGGCGCAGGGTGCAGACTTCAAGGGGCGCATGCGTTACATGGACGTCAATCGCTGGAAACCCATCAAGGTGGCAGACCATCCTTACGATGTCAAGGAATGCAATCTTTGCGTGAGTGAGTGCCCGGTGGGTGGTGCTATTTCTATTGAAACATTGACCACATCGGAAGGCAAAATCCGACGTCAACCGGTGGTGCATGAACCCTGCGTAGGTTGTGGTGTGTGCGAGATGGTTTGCCCGACGGAACAAGCCTGCATCGTGATCGAATCCCGGGAGGTCTGGAAGCTATGAACGACGAGAAAGCAGTCAAGCGGCAGCGCTTTTTTGATCAAATCGCGATCATGTTCGGGCGCGAACCCAAACGCCCCACGGCGATCACCGAGCGGGCGCAAAAGGTGCATGAACTCAAACGCATGGCCAACAAGGTCGAGGTGCGCGCCGCCATCATGGCAGCACACGAGAAACCGCATGGCCACACCTGGCGCAACCGGCGCTGGGCGGTGTTGGTGGCGGCCAACTTGTTGTTTGCCGTGTCGTTCGGCTTTGACATCCAGATTCTGGAAGGTGCCCTCACCGCATCGCGCTTTATCGGTTTTCACATGATCGACCTGAACTCAGCGTTGCAGGTCATGCTGGCACACAAGCACATCATCGTGAATCTGGTGATTGGCACCCTCACCATCATGGCGCTCTGGATGCTGCTGGGCGGGCGCACCTTTTGTTCCTGGGTTTGCCCCTACCACTTGCTGGCCGAATGGGCCGAGAAGTTGCACCTCTGGATGGCAAGCAAAAAACTGGTGTCTGACCAAGCCATGAGTCGTGGTTTACGCACCTACTTCTGGGTCGTATTTGCGTTGGCAGCCCTAAGTACGGGCTATACCGTTTTTGAGGCCATTTCACCCACCGGTATTTTGTCACGCGCACTGATCTACGGCCCGGGTCTCGCCTTGCTGTGGGTGTTTGCGCTGCTCTTGTTTGAAGTCGCCATCTCGCGGCGCGCCTGGTGCCGCTACGCCTGTCCGATCGGGTTGACCTATGGTGTTGTCGGCATCTTGTCGCCAGTGCGCATCAAGTACACGCTGGATGGCTGCTTTCACGAAGGCGATTGCAAAAAAGTGTGTCTTGTACCGCACGTGCTGGAGACCGTGATCAAAGGCCGCGCTGTGGACACCGAAGTGTCGCTCGGGCCTGACTGCACACGCTGCGGTCTGTGCGTTGACGTCTGCCCAACAGGGTCGCTTAATTTCGACATCAAAGGCCTTTCCAAATTACTATGATCGGGTGGCTCGACCGGGCCACTCAGGTATTTTTACGCTCAGGCGAACACAGTGATCAAATTTAACCAAGTCAGTAAATCTTTTCGACGCGCCCGCATTCTTGACGGCATCGAACTACAAGTCGGCCTCGGCGAACGGGTGGCCTTGATTGGCTCCAACGGCGCGGGTAAAACCACGCTGATCCGCTGCCTGCTGGGCGAATACACGCACGATGGCGAAGTGCTCATTCAGGGCCGTAACCCACGTCTTGAGCGCACGCAAGTGCTGGGCCTGATTGGCTTTGTACCGCAACTGCCACCCCCGCTCAAGATGCCCGTAGGACAGTTGATTAACTTCTCGGCGGCGCTGTGCAACACCGAACCCCAACGCATGCTAGACATCGCCATCCGGTTGGGGTTGGAGGTCGACAGCATCCTGGCGCGGCCCTTCAACAAACTATCGGGCGGCATGAAGCAAAAGCTGCTGATCGCCATTGCCCTGGGCCGAGACGCCAAGGTGCTGGTCATGGACGAGCCCGCCGCCAACCTTGACCCGCAAGCACGCAAGATTTTCTTTGAGTTGCTGGCAGAGCGTGCCGAGAACGCCACCATGCTGATCTCCAGCCACCGCATCAACGAAGTCTCGGCCCTGGTCAACCGCGTGGTGGAACTCGACATGGGCAAGGTGGTGCTCGATGAGAGCATTGCCGAAGACGTGTCGCTGACCGGCATGCTGACCGGACGCGTCGTTTCCCGGAATCCGGAGCCCGCCCTGGCCAAGGCGCTGGCGCTGTGGAACTTTCGCACGCTGGACGACGCCGGTACCGAGTGGGTCGGCGAGATTCCCGGCCCTGACCGCCTGCGCTTCCTGGGCATGGTGTCGCGCTACGTGGCGGTCGTCAGCCATGTCTCGCTGACCGAGATCAATCCATGAGGCGACGCGACCTGCTGGCCCATGGTTTCTTGTTGACGCCGCTGGCAACCTTGCTGACTGCTTGCGGCGACGAAGGCCACTGGCCTGAAGGCATGGTCCCCTTCAAGTGGGACCGCGACAACTGCACCCGCTGCAAGATGAGCATTTCGGATCACCGCTTTGCCGTGCAGCTTCGCGGTGGGCCCAAAAATATGGCTTTCAAGTTTGACGACATCGGCTGCGCCACCACTTGGCGCGCCGAAAAACTCAAAGAATTTCCCTGGATGACAGAGGCGGCTACCCGCTTCTGGGTCGCCGACTTTGACAGTCAAGGCGAGAAGTGGCTGGATGCGCGCAGCGCCTACTACCTCGCAGGAAAAACCTCGCCCATGGGCTACAACTACGCGGCCTTTGCACAAGCACAGACAGGCACCGTTGCTTTCGAGGCGATGTGCCAAAAAACTTCCGGCATGTGGCCGGCCGACTGCCAGCCGGGCGCCCGCCCCGCTGACCTCCCCAAATAACAAGATACGTCTCATGAAACAACTCTGGCTCACCGCCAAACTCGATATCGTTGAATCCCTGCGTGCGCGCTGGTTCCTGATCTACACCCTGGTCTTTGGTGGCATCGTGGCGCTGCTGTTTTTATTCGGCCTGACCGAATCGCGCGTGCTGGGCTTCATTGGCCTGTCACGCTTGCTCGTCACCTACATCCAGTTGACCATGGCGATCCTGCCCATTTTTGTTTTGATTACTACTGTGCGCTCTGTGGCGGGCGACCGCGAAGCCGGTGTCTATGAGTACTTGCTGTCCTTGCCGGTGTCATTGGCGGCCTGGTTCTGGGGCAAAATTTTGGGGCGCTACATCGTCATTTTCTTGCCTGTGTTTGGCGCCATGGTGCTGGCCGTGTTGATTGCGTTGATTCAGGGCATTGAGGTGCCTTGGGGCATTTTTGGTTACTACACCGCACTGCTGGCGGTGATGGCGGCCTGCTTTCTCGGCATTGGCATGCTGATCTCATCGCTGGCGCGCACCACCGACATGGCGCAGGGTGCCGCTTTTCTGGTCTGGCTCACGTTCCTGCTGTTCCTGGACCTGATCTTGCTGGGCGTGATGATTCAAGGCAAGATCTCGCCGGAGTTGGCCGTCACGCTGGCACTGGCCAACCCGCTGCAGGTGTTTCGCACTGCCGCGCTGGCCATGTTCGACCCGCAACTGATCGTGCTCGGCCCCTCGGCCTACGTGATCCTGGATCTGTTTGGCGCTTTGGGTTACAAGATTTTTGCGCTGGTCTACCCGCTGGTGCTGGGCATTGGTGCGGCCTTCACCGGGTTCCTGCTGTTTCGCCGCGGAGACCTTCCCTGATGCAAAACGCTTGGGGCGCTGGCCTGTTGGCGCTGGGTCTGGTGTGCGCCAGCACACTCACGCTCGCGCAAGACCAGCCCAACGTTCAAGGTGGCTTAACAATCGAAGCACCGGGTCACATCAACCCCGCCGACCTTTTTGCGGCCACGCTGTACGACCTGGACAACCAGCCCGTCCCCTTCAAAAGCCACCGTGGTCGGCCCATGATTCTCAATTTCTGGGCCCGCTGGTGTCCCCCTTGCCGGGTAGAAATTCCGGAACTGGTCTCCCTGCAGTTGCGAAAAACCGGTGTCGAGGTCATCGGCATGAACATCGAAACCAACCCGGAACCGGTGCGGGATTTTGGCCGTGCCTACGACATCAACTACCCGGTTTTCCTGACCCGTTCGCCCGGCATAGACCTGATGCGCTCGCTGGGTAACGTCCAGGCGGGCCTGCCCTTTACCGTGGTGTTGAACAAACAAGGCGCGGTGGTGGCCAGCCGAATGGGCGCCATGACGCGCAGCCAACTCGACGCGGCCGTTGAACTCGCCCTGAAATAGACCCATGCAGAACGACGCCTCTATCGACCAGAGCTTCGGCAATCAATCCGTCAGCAGCGATGAACGCCGAGCCCGCATTCGACTGGTTTTCGATGCCGTGGCGCCGCGCTATGACCTGATGAATGACCTGATGAGTATGGGCATTCACCGCCTCTGGAAACGCAAATTGGCCAAGCGCATGGCGGGCGTGCTCGGTCGGGTGGTGGATTTGGCCGGCGGCACGGGCGATGTAGCGCGCTTGCTGTTAGGCCAGGGTCGGGAAGTCACCGTCTGCGACCCTTGTCTGGCCATGATGCAGGTCGGGCGCCAGCGCCCCGGCAGCGAGGGTTTGGCGTGGCTCACCGGTGAAGCTGAAAACCTGCCGCTGCCGGACGCCAGCGTGGACTTGCTCACGGTCTCGTTCGGGCTGCGCAATGCCACCCATTTATCAACGGCCCTGGCGGAAGTTGTGCGCGTTCTCAAACCCGGTGGGCGCTTTGTCTGCCTGGAATTTTCTAGACCGGCCCGCTGGCTGGCCCCGTTTTATGACTTGTATTCTTTCTTTGTCATTCCCCGCCTCGGTGCGGCGGTGGCGGGTGAGCCGCAGGCATACCAGTACCTGATCGAGTCGATCCGGCTCTTTCCGGATCAAACTGGTTTTGCCACACTGATGCAACAAGCCGGCTTGACGGAGGTGCATTGGGAAAACGTGTCGTTTGGCATTGCCTGCCTGCATTTTGGAACGCGACCCCATGCCGTTTGAATCTCACTCCGCGTCCATGAACCTTTCCATCTCCGGGCGGCGAGTCTGGTGGACCGCCATTCGTCCACGCACCCTGAGCATTGCGGTGGCTCCGGTGCTGCTCGGCACCGCGCTGGCCTGGGCGGATGGCAGCGTGCGGCATTGGCCCGCACTGCTGGCTGCGCTGGCTTGCGCGCTGCTGATCCAGATCGGCACCAACTTGCATAACGATGTGATTGATTTTGAGCGCGGCAACGACTGCCCCGACCGCGTGGGCCCGCTGCGCGTGACCGCTGCCGGCTGGGTCAGCGCCAGCACCATGCACCGCGCCACGGCGTGGAGCTACGGCTTGGCGGTGGTCATTGGTTGCTACCTGGTGAATCTGGGCGGCTGGCCGATCTTGCTGGCCGGCGTGTCGTCCTTGCTGGCGGGCTGGTCTTACTCAGGCGGATCGCGCCCGGTGTCGCACACGGCCTTGGGCGAGTTGTTTGTGCTGGTATTTTTTGGCTTGGTCGCGGTCTCGGGCAGCCATTGGTTGCAAAGTGGTGCGCCATCGCTCAACGCTTTGCTGTGCGGGGCCGCGCTCGGCCTGCCCGCCGCGGCCGTGCTGCTTGTCAACAACTACCGCGATCTAGAAGGCGACTTGCGCAGTGGCCGCCGCACATTGGCAGCCCGGTTGGGCCGGCCACTTGCCCGCAGCGCCTACCTCGCCATGATGCTGGCGCCTTATGCCCTGGCGGTGCTGCTGGCGGCGCGGGGTCACCTCGGCGCTTTACTGTCGTTGCTGGCCTTACCGCACAGCGTTCAATTAACGCAACGCCTGCGCCCTGACGCTTCGGCGGCATCGCTAAATGCCTTGCTCGCTGCCACGGCCAAGGTCGGGCTAATTCTGGCGCTGCTGCTGGCGATCGGGGTGTTTTTGTGACCTTGCCCACGGTGTCGCAGTTGTTGCCACTGGCCTTGGCGTTCATCATGCTGTATTTGGGCATGACCCTGCAACTGAACGATTTCAAACGTGTCTTATTGCGTCCTCGCGCCTTGCTGGCAGGGTTGATCGGTCAATTGATCATGGTGCCCTTGTTGGGCTTGGGGGTGGCGTGGTCGCTCCAACTGGACCCGGTGATGGCGGTCGGCTTGATGGTGCTGGCGGCATGCCCCGGCGGCGTCAGCTCGGGACTTTTGACTCACTTGGCGCGCGGTGATGTGGCACTGTCTATCTCGCTCACCGCCGTGACCAGCGTGGCCGCCGTATTGACCTTGCCGCTGGTGGTGGACGCTTCCATGCGCTTATTTATGGCCAGCGGGATGGGCGTCGAATTCCCCTTGGGCAGCATGGTGCGCAGTATCTTTTTACTGACCACCGTGCCCGTGCTCACCGGCATGGCCTTGCGCGCCTGGCAACCGGGTCGGGTCGCGCGCCTTGAAACCCTGGCCGGGCGCCTGGCCACCGCTTTGTTTGTGCTGATCGTCTTCAGTACCTTCTGGGACCAGCGCCAGGTGCTGATGGATTACCTGCCCAGCGTTGGCCCGGCGAGCCTGTTGCTCAATGGCTTGATCCTGACGGGTGCCTGGGTTTTGAGCCGTCAATTCAAACTAAGCGGACGTGACCGCATCGCCGTGGTGACCGAATGCGGCTTGCAAAATTCGGCCTTGGGCATTTTTGTCTGCGTGCAATTGCTGCACTCGCCTGCCATGAGCGTGCCCAGCGTGGTGTACGCCTTGCTGATGAACGGTGGGGCGTTGATTTTTGTTTTGCTGATGCGTGCGCCCTTTGGTGTTCGCGGCTTTAACACGCCCCCAGCCCGCTCTTGATGAAAACACTGGCCGCCATTGCCTTGGGTTGCCTGTGGGCACTGTGGATGCCGCTGGCACTGGCCGCCGCGCAGGCCCTGCAACCCTTGATTGACGCCACCCCCACAGGTGGCACGCTGCAATTGGCGCCGGGTGTTTACACCGGCCCCGCCAGCATCACCCGGACGATGACCCTTGAGGGCTCAGGCCAGGCTGTGATTCAAGGTGATGGTCGCAGCACCGTTTTGAGCGTGAACGCCAACGGCGTGACCTTGCGTGGTCTGCGCGTGCGTGGCAGCGGCGACTCGCACGACCGCATTGACGCCGGAATTTTGCTGCAAGGTGACGAGCACCGGGTCGAAAACAACGACCTCGAAGATGTGCTGTTTGGCATCCACCTCAAGGCATCCAACCGTACTCTGATCAAAGGCAACCGGGTGACGGGCAAGCCCTTTTCAACCGGTTTGCGCGGCGACGCCTTGCGACTTTGGTACAGCCACCACAACCGCATTGAAGACAACCGTTTCACCCAGGGCCGTGACCTGACCCTGATCAACTCGCCCGACAACCAACTGCTGCGCAACCACTTTACCGATGGCCGTTACGGCATGCACTTGATTTTTTCGCCCCGCTTGCTGATTGAAGACAACCGCTTGACCTACACCGGCACCGGCATCGTGGTCCTGTATTCGCCACACATCACGCTGCGACGCAACTTTGTGGCCCACGCGCTGACCGATGGCGGAGGTGGCATCGTGATTCGGGAAAGCGACGACAGCCTGATTGAGAACAACAGCATCCTCCATTGTTCGGTCGGCATGAAGATGGATGCGCCGGTTGAGGGCGGTGGGCAGTTGATCGTTCGCGGCAACCACTTCGCCCACAACATCGTCGGTTTGTTTTTTTATGGTGAGGCGGGTGGGCACCAGTTCACCAACAACCGCTTTGACAGCAACCTGACCACAGTGGCCATCAGCGCCCCCGGCACCGGCAGCGCCAACCGTTGGAGCGACAACCGCTGGGATGAGTACCTGGGGTTCGATCGAAATCATGACCAAATTGGCGACACACCCCACGAAATACTGTTGTACGCTGACAGAATCTGGATGGAAACACCGAAAGCCACTTTTTTCAGGAACACACCGGCCTTTGAATTGCTCGACTTTCTTGAACGACTGGCCCCATTTTCTACACCGCACCGTGTGCTGCAAGACCCACGTCCCCGAATGTGAGCACCCCCTACAGGAGATATGACCATGAAAAACCTTAAGCACTTAGCCCTCGCCTTGGGACTGGCCGGCGCCCTGCTGGCGCCCGCCCAGGCGCAAACAGCCGACGACGGCGGCCTGAAAATCATCAGCGACCTCGCGCTCGTCAATGGCCAGGCGCTGGCTTGCCAAGAACTGCAAGTAGCGAGTCGCGCCAAAAACCTGATGATTGCGCACGCCCCCAAAACGGCGCGCTTTGGCAACGCCTATGAGGTAGGCACCCAGCAAAGCTACACCGCGCAAATCGGCGGCTCGGCGGACTGCCCCAGCAGCGCCGCGCTAACGGCGAAACTCGATATGCTCGCCCAACAATTGAAAATAAGCCTGCCCGCCACCACACCGGGTGCAGCGTCTACCACCCCCACTGGAACCCAATAACATGAACACAACTCACCTTCGCCGCAGTCTGCTGACCCTGTTGCTGGCCACCCTCACCGGCGCAACCGGATCTGCCCTGGCCCACACCGGCCACAAAATCATGGACGAAGCCGCAGAAGCAGCGCCCGCGCCTGACGCACCCCGTTCGGCGCCACGCTACCTGTTGCAAAACGGCACCGGCCGGGCCGTGATGTCAGAAGATTTTCATGACCGTTTTCAACTCGTCACCTTCGGATTCACCGGCTGCCCTGACGTCTGCCCGACCACCATGGTGGAGATGCAACAAGTCATGGCCGCCTTGGGCGAGCGCGCCCGAATGGTGCAACCGATCTTCATCACCGTCGACCCGGAGCGCGACACCGGCCCTGTGATTGACGCCTACACCCACAACTTCGATGCGCGCATTCTGGGCCTGACCGGAAGCCCGGAGCTGGTGCGCTGGGCCGCCAACAACTTCAAGGTGCAGTTTGAAAAAGTGCGCGAACCTGGCGCGGCGGCCAACATTTACACCATGGACCACACCGCTGGCATGTTTCTGATCGGACCTGACGGCCAACGCATCACCAAGTTTGCCTACGGTGCGCCGGTCAAAGACATGGTCACAGAAATTCAGCGCTGGCTGGACATGAACGAGAACCTGCCCAAGCAATGAAGCGTCGCACCCTGCTGGGCGCACTAGGGAGCGCCGGGTTGGCCTGGCACGGCTTGGCCGCGTCTGACAGCAACATCGGCGCCTCTACGCGTCCTGCGGGTCAGCGAGTCGTGATCATCGGGGGTGGCTGGGCCGGGCTGAGTGCGGCGCGTGTGCTGCGCCAAAGCGCGCCCGAACTGCAGGTGTTACTGATTGACCGCGACCCTCAGTTGCGCTCCTTGCCCCTGAGCAGCCCCTGGCTGGTGGGCCGCACGCCAGAGCGACTGGCGCGGGTCGACTTGGCCGCCTTGGCACAGGTTCTCGGCTACCGGTTTGTAGCCGCTGACGTCCAGACTATTGACCGCACATTGCGCCAGGTGCATACGGCACAAGGCCGATTTGACTACGACTGGTTGGTGCTGGCTGCGGGCATTGACTACGACTACACCGCCTGGTTTGGCGATGACACCCGCGCCACAGCGCAGACACGCGAACAGTTTCCGGCCGGGTTTATGGCCAGCGAACTCGACCTGCTCAAGCGCCAACTCGACAACTTTCGCGGTGGCGATCTGGTCATGACCATCCCCCCGCCACCCTACCGCTGCCCGCCTGCGCCCTATGAACGGGCCATGCTGATTGGCTGGTGGCTGAAAACCAAGCGCCTACCGGGCAAGCTGACGGTGATTGACGCTGGCGCCGGCATTCCCCGTTTTAACCATCTGTTTGCCGAGCGCTACGCCGACCAGATCGTGCACCGACCTCATTCAGACGGACTGTCCATCGATCCCTTTGCGCGCAAGCTCAGCACCGACGAAGGCGAGATTCACTTCAAACACGCGATATTGTTGCCGCCGATGCAGGCCAGCAAACTGGTGGCGCAGACCGGCCTGCTGGGCACCAACGCACAAGGTCAGTCCACCCGTTGGGCCGGTGTTGATCCGCTGCGTCTGCGCTCCCCCGTGGATGAGCGGGTGTACCTGGTCGGTGACCTGATCGATACGGTGTCGCCACTGTTTGGCTACTACCCCAAAACGGCGCATGTGGCCACCCGTCTGGGTACAGCTGCCGCTTTGCAAATCGCCGCACACAGCCGGGGCGAGTCGCCCTCTCCCGTGGCGTTGCCGCAAAGTATTTGCCATGTCTGGCTCGATGCCGACCCCGCTGAGCAACTGATCATTGACGCCCAATACCGCCAGCGTGGCGATGGACTCATCACGCAAGCGGTGCGCCAGCACGACAACCCACAACCCCGCGACGAAGACTTGCAATGGGCGCGATCGCTGTATGCCGAAAGCCTGGGCGTGCCCGCTTCTTAAGCCGGCAAGCGCCCTTCAGTGACGGGCGTAAATGCTGGTGCGACCGGTCGGCCCAACCAGAAGGGTGTTGAAGGCTTCGCGCCGCACATCGCGCTCTTGGCCCGCGTTGTCCAAAATGGTGCAAGCGGTGTCGCATATCGGGTTGTAGCTCTCGCGCCCGGGCGCACCACCCGGCAAGCCCGGCACCGCCAATCCGCGCGCCTTGGGTTTTTCCTTGAGCAACATCAGAATATCTTCGGCTGGCACATGCCCTTCAATAAAGTAGCCCGCTACCCGTGCCGTGTGGACTGACTCCAGTGGCTGCGGCACTTTGAGCCTGCGTTTAATGTTCGGCATCTCAGCGATCAGCTGTTCCTCCAGCGTCACGACAAAGCCGTTTTGGCGCAGGTGCTCGGCCCAATCAATACAAGACAAGCACGGACTCGGCGCGTACACCACCACCGGTGGCAGCGCGACCTCGACCGCCACCGCCTGCGCCGCATTCAAAGGTCGAACCAAGCCCACAACGGTGACCAGCGCCAGCAACACACCCTGAGGAAAACGGGGGTAGCGCATCAGCAAGGCCGCCCCGGCTTGCAGCCCTTGAGAATCCAGAGCGAAATTTCGCCGGCGGCTTCATCCGCACGCACCTTGCGCGCCATGCTCAGCACATCGCGCCCGGCTTCGGTTTTCAACAGCGGGTCGGCCCCGGCTTGCAGCAGTAGCTTGACGTGCTCGGTGCGTGTGGCAAAGGCGGCCATGTGCAGCGGCGTGCGGCCTTCGCTGTCACGCGCATTCGGGTTGGCACCGGCGGTGACCAGCGCCTTCAGCGGTCCGCTGTCCTGGTTCATGGCCGCGTAGTGCAGCGGTGTGGCACCCAAAGCCGTGCGGGCATCCCGGTTTTGCGGGGCAGCACGCAGCAGTTGCGACACCTCAGCCTGCGTGCCCATGCGCGCGGCATCATGAATCGGCAACTCACTCATACCCTGAGTGGCGGGTGGCTCATCAGCCCACGCCGTCTGGAGCGCCAGACAAAGCGCCAACCCCAGGAAGGCGGCGCGCGACACGGTGCTTGGTTTCATGCGGGATGCTCCATTAGTAATCGGGTGGAAGGCGAATTATCAAAGCAAATTGAAAATGTTTCTTGCTATATAAAAAATAGCTGTTCACGCTTATAAGACGGGGGCTACAACCGTATTTCTTATAAATATCGGTATGACTCTTGAATCGGACTAGCCCACCCCAAGCCAGCAGGCCCGGCTTAATGACGCACGTAAATGCTGGTTTGCCCGTCAGCGCCGACGAACACCGTGTTGTATTTTTCGCGTGCCAGACCACCTCCCGGCAAAACCGACAGGGCCAAGCCGCGCGCCATTGGTTTTTCCTTGAGCAAGCGAAGGATGTCCTCCACCGGCACGCTACCTTCAATAAAGTAGCCGCCCACACGCGCGGTTTGAACCGACTCCAGCGCAGACGGCACGTTGACCCAATGCTTGATCCGGCGCATGCCGTCCGCCGACTTTTCTTCCTGGGTAACCACAAAACCGCGTTGGCGCAGTTGTTGGATCCAGCCAGCACAGGGCGGGCACGAGCTTGGCGCGTACAACTCGACCGGGGGCAAAGGGGTGGCAGACGGTGTCGCAGCCCAGGCGGTTTGAAGCACCAATCCCAAAGCAAGCGAAAAAAACTTAATGGCGGGCCGAAATACAGGGTTCATGCGGGAATTTCCTTGAAGCATCAGTGGACTTAATTTGCTATAAAAATACTAGCTGCTTACGCCTATAGCACCTGGGCTAGAGCCCTATTTCTTATAAATTTAATGTCAGGTCAAGGTTGACTGGCCTGGATCGAGGTCAGGTAAGCCAGCACATCGTTGAGGTCCTGCTCCTTGTACTGATTGAGAACCCCAACCATTTCCACCTCGTCGTGCGCGCGCTCGCCCTTGAGGAAGGCATCCATCTGTTTTCTCAGGTAGCTGGTGTACTGCCCCACCAAGCGCGGAAACTTGCCGCGCCCCATGCCGTCGCGGGCATGGCAGGTGACACATTCTTTTTTGTAAATGGTTTGGCCGTTGTCCAGATTGCCCGGCGAACGCGGAATGATCATTACCTTTTCTACGGCCGTCAGTCGGGTCAGTGCATCGTCGTCATCCTTGAACACAGGCCACAACGTGGGCAACTCCACCGAGGCCAAATACGCCGCGACATCCTCAATGTCCGCCTCAGACAGTTCACGCTCCTGGGTGTACGGAAACATCGGCAGATTCAGGCGGGTGCGGGCCCGAAAAGCGCGCAACTGATCCTTGATGTGGGCCTCGCGCTGGCCGGCGATGCGCGGGTATTCACCGCGTTTGCCGCCCTGGCCAAATTCACCGTGGCAACCGGCACAGGTGGCGTTGATTTCTTTGCCATGTTCCAGGTTTTGAGCCTGGCCGGCTGAACTCAAACCTAGCAAAAATAACAGGACAAACAGTGCTTTCATGGGGACTCTTGGGGTTGGCAAGGCCCGTATTAAGGGCCAAAATCGCATTTTGCCGTGCTTCGCCATTTATTGAATTGATCCGTCTTAGTTTCATTGGGCAAAAGCTCAATCGACTACAAAAAGATACTTTAGACACTACCGGTAGTGTTTATATTGGACTATGATCACTACCCGTAGTGCCTCACCGCCAAAAATTTTTCATATCCGGCTTGCTCGATATCAATGATTTAAGCCCTGCTCAGCACTAATGCCCCGTATTTGGGGCAAAGCTTGAATGCACGGCGCGTCTCGGCGGTCTGCACCACCCACTTTTACCTTCTACCCAAGGAAACATGTCATGTCACAAAAAACACCTGAACGGAAAAAAACCGTAGCCGCCCTCGCGCCGCAGCAAATCAGCGAAGAAGTGCTGATTGAAAAGTACAGTAAAAACGGTGAAAAAACCATTCTTGACGTCAACAAACGCGTCGCCCGCGCCTTGGCCGAAGTCGAAGCCCCCGAGCACAAAAAACAATGGGAAGCCAAGTTTTTGCAAGCCCTGCAAAACGGCTTTTTGCCCGCCGGACGCATCCAGTCCGCCGCTGGCACCGACCTGGCTGCCACGCTGATCAACTGCTTTGTGCAGCCCGTGGGTGATTCGATCTCCCACATTGAAGACGGCCACCCTGGCATTTACACCGCGTTGACTGAAGCGGCTGAAACCATGCGTCGCGGCGGTGGTGTGGGTTATGACTTCTCGCGCATTCGCCCCCGTGGCGCCTGGGTTGGCAGCACCCAAAGCAGCGCCTCAGGCCCGGTCAGCTATATGCGCGTGTTCGACCGCTCATGCGAAACCGTCGAATCCGCTGGCGCCCGCCGTGGCGCGCAAATGGGCGTGTTGCGCTGCGACCACCCCGACATCGAAGAATTCATCCACGCCAAAGACACCGGCGATCTGAAAAACTTCAATATTTCGGTTGGCATCAGCGACGAATTCATGAAAGCCGTGCAGGATGACGGCGAGTTCACCCTGATTCACCGCGCTGAGCCCGGCACCGCCCAAAAAGCTGCTGGCGCCTACCAGGTCAAAGAAAGCGGCTTGTGGATCTACCGCAAACTGCAGGCCCGCGAGCTGTGGGACCAGATCATGCGCTCCACCTACGACCACGCCGAACCCGGCGTGCTGTTTCTGGACCACATCAACCGCGACAACAACCTGTCGTACTGCGAAACCATCGCCAGCACCAACCCCTGCGCCGAGCAACCGTTGCCCCCTTATGGCTGCTGCTGCCTGGGCTCGATTGACCTGACCCGCTTCATCACCAACCCGTTTGAAGCCGATGCCAGCTTCGACAGCGCCGCCTTTGCCGATGTAGCCCGCGTGGCCACCCGCATGCTCGACAACGTGCTCGACGTTACCGTCTGGCCGCTGCCGCAGCAGCAAGAAGAAGCGCGCAGCAAACGCCGCGTCGGTCTGGGTTTTACCGGCTTGGGCGATGCGCTGGTGATGCTGAACTTGCGCTACGACACGCAAGCAGCGCGCGACATGGCCACCGAGATTTCTGTACTGATGCGCGACACGGCTTATGACGCCTCGGTTGAACTCGCCATCGAACGCGGTGCCTTTCCGTTGTTCAATGCCGACCTGTACCTGAGTGGCCAAACCTTTGCCTCACGCTTGTCGCCCGCCCTGAAAGAGCGTGTGCGTGCCCACGGCCTGCGCAATTCGCACCTGCTGTCGATTGCTCCCACCGGCACCATCAGTCTGGCGTTTGCAGACAACGCCAGCAATGGCATTGAGCCGCCGTTCAGCTGGAGCTACACCCGCAAAAAACGCATGGTCGATGGCAGCTTCAAGGAATACGCGGTTGAAGACCACGCCTGGCGCCTGTACCGCCACCTGCGCGGAGAAAACGCAGCGCTCACTTCCGCCTTTGTGACCGCGCTGGAGATGAGCGCCCAGTCCCATGAAGCCATGGTGGCTGCCGTGGCACCGTACATCGACACCGCCATCTCCAAAACCGTGAACGTCCCGGCTGACTATCCGTATGCCGACTTCCAGCATCTGTACATGGAAGCCTGGCAGTCCGGCCTCAAAGGCCTGGCCACCTACCGGCCCAACTCGGTGCTGGGGTCGGTGTTGAGCCTGACGCCTACGGCCGCCACAGTCGCCACTGCCGCTGCGCCCTTGCACATCGACGGCGCCAACCATCGCCTGTCACTGGAGCGCCTGCCGGTGCCGGTGCTGTCATCCCTGCGCTGGCCGAGCCGCCCTGAGTTGCCTGCGGGCAACCCGGCCTGGACCTTCATGGTGCACCACCCGTTTGGCGACTTTGCCTTGTTTGTGGGCGAACTGGCCCCCGAAGAAGGCGGCGCGCCCAAACCTTTCGAAGTCTGGGTCAACGGCACCGACCAGCCGCGTGGTTTGGGCGCTTTGTCCAAGACACTGTCAATGGACTTGCGCGCCAACGACCCCGCCTGGCTGAAACTCAAACTCGACGCCCTGGCCACCGTTGCCGAAGAACACTCATTTGAGATGCCCTTCCCGCCCCATGGCGAAATGCGCCTGTTCCCCGGCGTGGTGGCGGCGACGGCAGCGGTCATTCGCTGGCGCTGCGACCAACTCAAAGCCATCGACACCGAAGATACCAAGGCACCCACCCCCGTGATGGACGCCATGTTCAGCCGCAACGAGCCACAAACCGGACCTTCTGGCACGCTGGCCTGGTCGGTCGACGTGGACAACCCGGCCACCGGTGAAGCCTTCACCGTCACGCTGAAAGAAGTCAACCTGCAAGGCCACGATGGCGGCATCGTGACCCGGCCCTGTTCGGTGGGCTTCTCTGGCAACTACCCACGTGCGCTGGACGGCTTGGCCCGCTTGCTGTCACTCGACATGCGCGTGATTGACCCCGCCTGGATCGGCATGAAGCTGCGCAAGTTGCTCAACTACGCCGAGCCTTTGGGTCATTTCATGGCCTTCGTGCCGGGCTTGCCGCACGGCGAGCGTCGCCAGCAAACCTGGCCTTCCACCGTGGCCTACATTGCGCGCCTGATCATTCACCGCTACGCCATGCTGGGTGTGCTGGACGAAGAAGGTTTCCCGCTGCGCGACATGGGTGTGCTCGACACGCCAAACAACCAGGAAGCCCCCACCACCATGGCTGGCAAGGTCTGCCCCGAATGCGGCAACCCCACCGTTATTCACAAAGATGGTTGTGATTTCTGCACGGCGTGCGGTTACGTGGGACAGTGCGGCTAAGGGCTCAACTGTGACCTGAAAAAGCCGGCCCTCGAAAGAGGTCCGGCTTTTTTTATCGCCGCTGCAGGGAGCTGTGCACTGCCATGTGTACGTGACTTCGGTTGTGCGTTTCGGTCTTAGAGATTTGAGATCTACCTGTTCCATGGCAGCCGCTGGCAACCTGAGATCGACCGGCGGCTTTGTGGCTATCATTTCGTCAAAGTGGGCGCCCGCCACCGACCAACTGCCGTCGGTCGAGGTAGTACGCCTATAGCTGACAGCGGACTTCCATGATTTCCAGATAGCTGTCGTTGGACGGCGCCGCCAATGTTTCTCCGCTGGATTTCGGTTGTGCAGCGAGTCCCGTCGTTCGCGACAGGTTGCTTGCTGGCAGTCCAATCTCTCAAGGCCAGTGATGGTTTGAGGCGCAGCGAAAGCAGGTCATGGCCCTCGTGGGCGAAGGACTGCCGCGTAAAGTCAATGCGACGGAGGTGTTAGTCCGTTCAGATGGCTACCGGGCATCAGTGGTTTGAGTAGACTGCAAGCTTTCAACGTCGCGGGTTAGCTTTAGCCAGCCCGCCAACTTGGTCTTCAATGACATCTTCCAACTCCATCAGGGGCAGCATTCAGCAGTTGCTGAACACCATAGGGCATGCCGTACTTGCCACTGAAAATGCGGGACAACCACACACCAGTTTGATTGCCATTACACCAATCGACGCCGGGCAACGGCTAGTTTTCGCCACTTACCGTAACACCCAAAAATTCACCAACCTGATGCAAAACCAGCGGGTGTCTGTGCTAATGGATGGCAGTCGGCGCCATAGCCAAGACGGCACAACTACCGGTCTTGTTCTGAGTGCAGTAGGGCGGGTGCAAGAAATCAATGTAGCAGCGCACCCCGACCTGCTGGGTGCTCACTTGGAAAAGCATCCAGACCTCACGACGTTCACTCAAGCGCCAGACTGTGTGCTGCTTGAGGTGGTGGTGGAGGCCTACCAAGTGGTGCACGGCATAGACGATGTCACTTGGTGGCGCGTCGACGACTTGAAAATGCCCCTCTGAGAAAAGTTAACTCAGAGTAATCAACAGAAACTTGTAAGTGCCAGTGAAAGCGAAAAGCCACTTGGTTACTTAGTCTCCAGCATGATTTCGTTTCGGCGAAACATCGGCAAAGTCCAGGGTGGGTTGTAGCGGGCCAACTGCGGGCTACCGGTCGTTTCAATTTTTTGTGCAGCTAGCCAAGCCACCAATTCATCGGTGCGTTGCTGGATTCCGGTTTCGGTGTTGAAACCTGTATAGCTCAACACCGCCCAGGTCTTGGAGGGCACTTCGCGCAACTGCACGGCTGGATTGTTGGGTTTGGGCAGAGTGTTCAGTGTGTAAGCGCTGGGCATCACAAAATGCACCCGCCATCGATTGGCGCCTTGCATGGCTTGTGGCTTCTGGCTGACCTGTCCCGAATTTGGCAAGGGCTGCAGGGCTACAGGCGCAGTCATGGCGTCTCTTTGCGAAGCTGGCTTAACGGGCTCCATGGTCACAGGTGCGGTCATGGAAATCTTCTCCGATCCCTGTTTTAGCGTCGAACCCGAAGACACATTGTTTCCAAATATGTAATCTGCAATGATGCGAAACCCCTTGCCGGAAGCAGCATCCATGTCGCCATCGACAAGGGTTTCGGCCACGATAAAGGATGGGTAGCGCCGCAATTCGATGTGTCCATGCTTGGACAACAGTTCAAATTTGGGTTCTTCAGTGGCCATAGTTGTAGTTCCAAATACCCCGAGAGTCAACGAAATGGTCAATTTAATGGTGTGTTTCACGAGGGCTGTGCGCATCGTCTGCGAATAATGACTCATCTAGAGCCGGTTCTTTTCCAGTGGTGAACGGTTCTTGGAGGTTTGCTGCCGGAATTTCAACACCCAGCGGCGTATCGTTTTGTTTGCGGCGCCAATGGACCATCGTGCCAACATAAGTGATTGATTGATCGGAGTCTGGCAATCTCATCTCCACATCCGCATCACTGTGCGATTGGTTAGCCAGATTCTTCAAGGCTTACGGCTTGTTGAAGACAGGCAGGTGTCCAGTCTTCACCAGAATCAGGCAGCCCTCTCGACTAAAAGGTTGGTGCTGGCTGAGATGGGGACTGCGAATCCAACTCCCTTGGGGGTAGCTTCCGTACTCGTCAGAAAAGACGCCGTCAACCACGAATATTTCTTCACCGCCATAGTGGCGATGCGGGTTGAAAAATGTTCCGGGTGCCCAGCGCACCATGGCCGTGTGTTGAGTGCCAAATTCGGCCAGTGGCAAAACCGTCAAGCCTTCCACCAGCCCCTGAGACCAACGCGACCGGCGGGTATCCACCAGACGCCGGTCGGTATCTGCCGGGTCGATATGACGGAGCTTTACAAACAACAGGCAGCCATTCTTTGAAAACGGTGCATGCCAGGAACCTGGCGGATTTTTCAGGTAGGTGCCTGGCCCATAGTCACCAGCTTCATCACTGAGGGTCCCATCGAGCACCAAAATCTCTTCACCCAATTCATGGCTGTGCGATTCAAAACTCGCTCCGGCAGCGTAGCGAACAATGGACGTAGCCGTTGCGACCTCGGCACCGTCGCGTGCCAGCAAACGACGGTGCACCAATGGCGAAGGCGAGGCATGCCAGGTTAACGCATTGCTGTCCACGACGCAGCGCTGGCTAAAGTCTGTATGGAGTTGTGTGTTGTCCATCGGACTCATTCTGGGTCTGCACTGCCCGCAGGCATCGCCAAATCAGGTTCAAAGCTGGAATGTGGTGTCGCATCTGTAGTCGGACGGAACATTTTTTCTCCATCCCATTGCTGCCCGCACCAACACAGGCCGTGGGCGTTAATGATGCAGGTTCCGACACCACAGCAGCGCTCATCATCTTGCATGGATATAACTCGATAAGTAGTTGTGCATGAATGCCCGCAAAATCCCACCAGATAAGGGCAGTGTGGCAGCATCCATCTCTTGCGGCAATTCTGCCATCTTTCGAATTTCGCCCACTGGCCTGAGGATATTGAATCGACATGACAGCATTGAACGTTCTTGGAGGCACGCTGTTGGCATGCTCCTATGCGCCGTTATCCGGTTTTTTTCGGGATGGTTGCTGCCATACGGATGAAAACGACCATGGTACCCATGTGGTTTGCGCCAGAATCACCAGTGATTTTCTGGCGTATTCACTGGCGCACGGAAACGACTTGATAACGCCCCGACCCGAATACCGGTTTGCGGGACTCCACGCAGGCGACCGGTGGTGCCTGTGCGCAGTGCGCTGGAAAGAGGCCTTGTCGGCGGGTGTTGCGCCACCAGTGCATCTGGAAGCAACCCACGCCAAGGCGCTGGAAGTAGTGTCACTAGAGCAGTTGAAGCTGCACGCGCTTTAAACTGAGGTGACCACGCCATATGACGCCCTTGCATCCCAAAAAGCTGTTGCTGACCAAATGGACCGCTGTACAGCCCATAGCCAAAAACAAGCATTTTCTTGTGTCGCGGGTGATAGAGCCCGAGTCACCGGAACTGGCAATTGAATGGGTTGAATTGGAGGCGGTGTATTCAAAAGCCGTGACGCGCATCCACTGGCGGCAGTTGCAAGATGAGACACTTTGGCGCAGAGGTTGGCATAGCGCAGGACGCAGTCCATCACTGGTAATTGATCCGGCGCTGGTCATCCAATAGACCCGGTCCATAAAGGCAACTTGTGACTATTGCTAGGGCTTCGGAATCATGATTTTGGCCAGCACCGGTTGTTCGTTGGTTCAACAAAGCTTCAAATTCAGTGGCTATAAGTGGATGTCCAATCACGTATCCGAGTCCACATCCACGAATGACTGGTTTCTCAACGGATCGACGACCGCTTTGGTCACATTGAAGTCCGCCACGAACGGCTTGTTACGGGCGATGAATTGGGCAACCCGTAAGCTGACTGTCGTGAACGGCGGCAGCGGGCTTCTGAAAACATTCATGGCCAAAAACCCAATGACTCCTGACCCATATATGTCAGTGGGCTTCCCGAAGCGCCCGCAGCTTAACTGTCAAACGGTGCTGGAGCTTTTAAGTTGAGTGCGACAGGCCTTATGCAAAGCAAATAGGCAACCGATCCATGGTCGCGCCAAGTTTTACATTTTTCAAAATTCCTTTGAATTCACCATGTGGTGTTTGTCGCAAGTCAATATCTAGTTGATATTTTCATGATCTAAGTCATTTTTATCTCAATTAACTAGGCGTTTATGCCTGTCCACTCATTGAGAATTCGATGGCTTATTAAGCGATGTAGCCTGGGGAGGCGAACACGTTCAATGGCACTACAAGGAATTTATGCATTTCACAACTAAACCATTTCAGATTTTTTTCGCGTCTGGCGCTTTGCTTCTTCTTACGGCATGTGGAGGTGCTCCGTCTGAAGGAGAAATTAAGACAGCTATTGAAAAGCAAATGGGAGCGGACGCAAAGGCAATGGCACAAATGGGCGGCAAACTAGGCACGGATATGTTCAAAGATATGCTGCCAGAGATCAAGAGCGTCAAGAAGATTGGCTGCAAAGAGGATGGCGAGAAGGCCTACAAATGCGATGTTGAGCTCGAAGTTACACGACAGGGAAACACCAATAAAGGAATTGCACCCATCCGCTTTGTAAAAGGCAGCGATGGCTGGATCGCCTCGAAAAGATAAGTGGCTGGATTTGAATCTGCGGTCTTTTAGGCCTGCAGACCCCGTTTAATAAGCGTGAGCAGCTACTAAATTTGTAGCTGATTCAATCCCGCACCACCAACACCGGCAGTTTGGTGTGCGACAAAACGGCCTGCGTGACGCTGCCGAGCACCAGTTTTTCCAAGCCACTGCGGCCATGAGAGCCCATGACGATCAGGTCAGCTTCAAGCGATTCAGCAGCTTGAACCACACCGCGCCAAGCAGCATGCGCCTCAATCACCGAGGTATCAACCGTAACACCTGCATTCTCAAACAAGGATTTGGCCGCCTTGACTGCGGCATTGGCTTCAGCGGTTGCCGCACTCAGGTACTCGGCTTGACCGTAAGCAAAGTCAGTGCCGACACCGGTGAACGGGTACGGATCGATGACAAAAATTGCCGTGACCTTGCTGCCAAAAGCCTTGGCCATGCCGATGGCCTTGTCAACCGCCAACTGAGCGGTTGAAGAACCATCTACGGGCACGAGAATATGATTGAACATGCTGGAATCTCCTTGTATTAACAGTATGAAGTGTCGGATTGCATCTCGGTTTTAACCTTGACCAAAATCAAATTATCAACCAACTTCCTGAAAGCCCCCAGCGCGCAAGGTCACCACCAGCGTGTCACGGTGGCCACCCTGTGCGCCGGACTGAAGCGGCTGAATCGGCGTTGATTCATGTATCACGCGGGCATCGTCAAGCAGCAAAACTGACCAGGGCTCCGACAGCGTGAAGCGCTGGCCATTAGGCCCCGCAGCCTCAAAAACACGGGTCTCCCCACCCTTGACGCCTTCCCGGTTCACCAGAAAAACCGCCACCAGGTCCACCCCATCGCGGTGCGCGCCTTCCGGGGTCGGGCGCCCGATGCCGTCGGTCGTGTCAATTCGGAACTGGTGCGCCTCGACAAACCAGGGTTTAGTGCCTTTCAGCTCCGAGCACACATCGCCTAACCAGAGCAGCAATTGGCGCCACACCGGTTGCACCAGTAGCGTGGGCAAGATCGGCTCAAACAAACGCTCCATGCCGCCATGCAAGGCGTTGTACTCCAGCGGTTGCCAGTGGGCCCGGTGCGCAACCAGCGTGACTTCATCGTTTTTAACTACAAAGCTGGCGTGACGCCGACGCCGGTAACGGCCTCCATCTTTAAGGAAAGCATCGGGTGGCAAATCGCCCCAGAAGGGGTTCAGTTGAAGCAACGATGCCAGCGGGCAAGTGCTCAGGTCGCTAACGCTGTGGGCATCCAGCACAGCAAAGCCCTGCTGCCTGAGAACGTTGACGAGTTGGCTGGGCTCAGAGAGCGAAGGAGGCGTAAACAAAGTAGTCATGGGCCGCAAGCTTAGCGCCTAAGGAGGGCGCGTGCTGGAAAGTTGCAATTGCCTATTCCATGACATTGGTCAAGTTTTAAAATCTGCTTTTCCGTATGCTGTCGTCACTTTTTTGGGGAAATACGCACATGTCAACACTGCAATGGTCTGATTCGCTCTCACTTGATTTGCCTTTCATGGACGACACGCACCGTGAGTTTGTCGACTTGCTGGCTATCGTCGTGACCGCCTCAGACACCGACCTTCTGCCAGCCTGGAAGATCTTGATCGACCACACCCACGAGCATTTTGAGCGGGAAGACCAGTGGATGCTCAACACCCGTTTCTCGTCCAGCAACTGCCACACCATGCAGCACAAGGTCATTTTGCAAGTGATGCGCGAAGGGGACGTTCGTGGCAAAGCCGGTGAACTCGATGTGGTTCGGCAAATGGCCAGCGAGCTCGGCATCTGGTTCCCGCAACATGCGCAAAGCATGGACGCCGCCCTCGCCTTGCACCTGCGCAGTGTTGGCTATGACGCAGTCACCGGCGTTGTGCACGCGCCGCAAGCCCTGCCGCACGAAGAGATTCATGGCTGCGCTGGCGAAAGCTGTTCCCCCAAGGCAGAGCTTGCAGAACAAACGACCGCTGACCTTAGCTACTCCTGAATTTATAGCTATCTACGCAAGTAGGACGGGGGCTAGAAGCCGATTTCTTATAAATATTGGTAATTCAGGTCAGTAGCGCCGCGTACACCAAATCCCGAAACAGCATCCGGTAATACTCGCGCTGATTCGGCGCTTGAAGCATCAGCATCGCAAACAGGCCTTCGGCGGGGTCCACAAAGAACGTGGTGCCCGCCATGCCGCCCCAAAAATAGGTGCCCACCGAGCCCGGCACAGTGGCCACACCCAAATCCCGGCGCACCGCAAAACCCAAGCCAAAGCCATGCCCCAGCGGTAGCAGCGCACGCGAGGCGGTGCTGTTCACGGGAATATCGCCCAAGTGGTCGGCGGTCATGAACTCGACCGTTTTGGGGCCCAGCAGGCGAACGCCGTTGAGCTCGCCCTTGTTCAACATGAACTGTAAAAACCGCGCGTAATCCGCAGTGGTGCTGGCCAGGCCACCGCCCCCGGATTCAAGCTTGCCCACCTCGCGCACGTCGATCACGCGCATCGGCACGCCGCCTTCGGGGTCGCGGGCAAAGGGTTCAGCAATGCGGGCGTGGTGCTCGGGCGGCACACTGAACCAGGTCTCGGTCATGCCCAGTGGCGCAAAAATGTATTGATGCAAATAAGCGCCCAGCGTTTGTCCGCTGACCACCTCCACCAGTCGCCCCAGCACATCGGTGGCGCGGCCGTATTCCCACGCGGTGCCCGGCTCGAACATCAGCGGCAACCCCGCCATCTCATGCGAAAACTCGGCGTTGTTGCGCTCGCGGGAGCCAATGCGGGTCTGGGCATATTGACGCTGCACCGGCGCACTGCCCATGAATTCATAGGTCATGCCCGCCGTGTGGCGCAGCAAATCCTGCACCGTGGCAGCTTGCTTCACCGCCTGCAGTTGAACAGCGCCGTCGACCATGCGCGACACTTTTTGGGCACTGAACTCAGGCAAGTGCTTGGCCACCGGGTCGCTCAAGAGCAACTTGCCTTGCTCCATCAACATCATCACCGCCACCGACACGATCGGCTTGGTCATGGAGTAAATGCGAAAAATAGCATCCTTGCCCATCGGGACACCGGTGGCGGGGTCGAGCGCACCCAAGCTCTCAAACAACACCACTTTGCCGTGCCGGGCAATCAGGGCCACGGCACCGGGCAAGCGCTGGCGATCAACCTCGGATTGCATAACCGCCATCAGCCGTGCTGTGCGAAGCGGGCACAGACCCGCGCTCTCAGGCGAGCCAGCAGGTAGCGCAGTAGAAGTTGACATACGGGTCATGACGCGACTCCCGTGCAAGTTTTTAGAAACAAAATCAACTCCAAAAATATAAAGAAATACAGAAAAATACCCGTCGCTGATCCTACCCTTGGGAACAGCACTCACTGGGTTTCACCCTGCGCACCCATTGTGTGCAAATATCGCTTTATTTGCGACAAACAACTTAAAAACTGTGGCACAAATAATGCTCTAACTTTTATCAGTGCATCACACAATCGAACAAGTTATGCAATTTCAGCATGATCTTCAAGCGTAAACCCCGATATGGGGCACATGATGTCGCTGCTAAAGTTTGCAGCCTGAATGAGCACAGCCACAAACCGTGATCGTTTCTATCCAACTTTTTAAATGGAGCTTTACAAATGACCCTGAAATCACTCAAAACCCTGGCCCTCGTCGCCGCCATGGGCGCGGCCCTGGTAGCCCCTGCGCATGCCGGTAAAACACTGGACGGCATCAAAGCCCGTGGCCAGGTTGTTTGTGGCGTGAACACTGGCTTGGCCGGGTTTGCAGCTGCGGACTCCGCAGGCAAGTGGTCCGGACTGGATGTGGACGTTTGCCGCGCCTTGGCAGCCGCAACTTTGAGCGATCCGGAAAAAGTCAAATACGTGCCCCTGAATGCACAACAACGCTTTACAGCCCTGCAATCTGGTGAAGTCGATATTCTGGCGCGCAACACCACGTTTACGTTGACCCGCGACGCATCGCTTGGCATGCACGACACCGTGACCAACTACTACGACGGCCAAGGCTTCATGGTGACGGTCAAGAGCAAGATCAAGAGCGCCAAACAACTCAAGGGGCAAACCGTTTGCGTGCAGTCCGGCACCACCACCGAAAAGAATCTGACCGACTACTCCAAAGCCAATGGCCTGGGCATCAAACCCGTGGTGTTTGAGAAACTGGAAGCTGCCGAGAACGCCTACTTCACGGGCCGTTGCGTGGCCTACACCACCGACGCGTCCGGCCTGGCCTCCACCCGCGGCAAGGTAGCCAAAGACCCCAAAGAACACGTCATCCTGGCCGACCTGATCTCCAAAGAACCGCTGGGCCCAATGGTTCGACGGGGTGATGACGAGTGGTTTGCAGTCGTCAAGTGGGTCATGTACGGCCTGCTGGAAGCCGAAGAATATGGTGTGACACAAGCCAATGTGGAGCAAATGAAAGCCAGCACCGACCCGGTGATCCAACGCCTGCTGGGCGGCGGCAATGAAGACACGGGCAAACTGCTCGGCCTCGACAAAGCCTGGCTGGCGCGCGCCATCAAGGCCACCGGCAACTACGGTGAAAGTTTCGAGCGCAATGTCGGACCCAAGTCGGCTCTGGGTCTGCCACGCGGTCTGAACAACCTCTGGAACAAGGGCGGCCTGATGTACGCCTACCCGGTCCGCTGATCACCCACTGATCACGCTACGATGAAGAAGTTGCTGCCGGTACAAATACCTTGTACTTGCAGCAGCTTTTTTTAATCCCCAGTCTTCGCTCACGGCGTTGAAATGCCCCCTGAAAGCACCCCGCCCATGTCCACACAGTTGCCCCCACAAAAGAAAAGCTGGTCCTGGCGAAGTCAGGCCTTCAGAGGCTTGATCTACCAGATCATTGCCATCGGGCTGATTGCGGCCTTCGTCTGGTTTATTGCGCACAACACGCTCTACAACATGAAGATCCGCGGCATCCAGAGCGGATTTGATTTTTTAACCAGCCCTGCCGGCTTTGATATCGGCGAGAGCCTTTACGCCTTTGATTCAGCCCAGCCCTACTGGCAGGCTTTTCTGGTGGGCGTGACGAACACCTTGCGCATTGCCATCCTTGGCATCATTTTGACGACCATTTTGGGCACTCTTTTGGGCGTCGGCCGGTTCTCGCGCAACGCTTTGGTGCGTGGCGTGTGTTATGCCTATGTCGAGTTTTTCAGAAACGTGCCGGTATTGCTGCAATTGCTCATGTGGTACTTGCTGTTCACAGAGGTATTGCCCGCGGCCTCTGATGCCTGGACGCTGGGGCCTATTTTTCTGAGCAAGGGCGGCCTGAGTTTCCCGATTCCGGTGTGGGCTACGGGCCAACTCTGGGCACTCATCGGATTGGGTTTAGCCATTGTCTTTAATATTTTTTACCTCAAATGGGCGCGCCGGAAATTTGAAGCCACCGGCAAACTCCAAAGCATGTTTTGGGTCCCCGTAGCCATCTGTCTGGGAGGCAGCCTGTTGGGTTGGGTGTCTGGCGGCGCGCCGATGGCGTTTGACTCCCCCATCAAGGGCGAGTTTGCGATCGAAAAAGGCGGTTCACTGACACCGGAATTTCTTTCGGTGCTGTTGGGTCTCACCATCTACACCGCCGCTTTTGTGGCCGAGGTGGTGCGCTCCGGCATCCAATCCGTCGCGCGTGGTCAGGGCGAAGCCGCCGCCGCGCTGGGCCTGAACCCAGGCCAGTCGATGCGACTGGTGATGCTCCCGCAGGCACTTCGGGTCATCATCCCGCCCATGACCAACCAGTTTTTAAACCTGACTAAAAACTCATCGCTGGCAGTGGCCATTGGTTACCCTGACGTGGTGTCGATTGCCAACACAGCCCTGAACCAAACCGGGCGGGCGGTGGAATGCATTGCCATCGTCATGCTGGTGTACCTGAGCACCTCACTCACCACCTCCTTGCTGATGAATTGGTACAACACCCGTTCTGCCATTCAAGAACGCTGACCCGAGCATCACCCATGACAGCACAAACCTTCAAACCTATCGCTGCACGCCCGGCCCCGACACAAACGTCGGGCCTGGTGGCCTGGATCCGCACCAATCTTTTTGGCGACCTGATGACGTCGTTGATGACGCTGATGATTGGCGGATTCCTGCTCTACACGATCCCCCAATTTCTCAGCTGGGCCCTCTTCCGGGCCGCCTGGTTACCCAATTTCGATGCCTGCCGGGTTGAAGGCGTAGGCGCCTGCTGGGGCGTTGTGGCCGAAAAATACCGCATCATCCTGTTCGGCCGCTATCCTTTCGAGGAACAATGGCGACCGCTGGTTGCTACCGGCCTGATGTTGGCGCTGCTGGTGTCGAGTTGCACCCGCGCCTTCTGGCGGCCCTGGCTGGCCCTGCTGTGGGTGGTCGTGCTGTACGCGGTGTTCATGCTGATGTATGGCACTGTGCTGGGCTTGAGCAAGATCGAAACCGACCGCTGGGGCGGTTTGCCGCTGACGATTTTGCTGGCGTCCCTGTCAATGATCATGGCGTTTCCGATTGCACTGGTGGT
>NZ_JBAWYV010000017.1:0-45764 GCF_037143375.1 Rhodoferax sp.
TTCTCATCTTTACCGCGATGTGCGATTGCACCACTTCGTTGGCGGCTTGCGCCATGGCGGCATACGCCCCTGGCAGCTCATGGGTGGGCATCACGTAATCGATCATGCCCGCGCCATGCTGTTGCGCCATCTCGTTTTGAGCGCTCTGGAATTTGGCCAGTACCGTCTGCATTTGGGCCAGCGAAGTCAGCAAATGGCCGGTTTCATCGGTGCTGTCGACCTTGATTGCACCATCAAGTTTGCCATTTGCAATGTCGTCTGCAATGTCCACCGCACGGGCCAATGGCCGGGTAATGCCTCGCACCAGGAAGAGACCAAAAATCACGGCAAACAGCAGGCCACCGATGATCGCTGCAACAGAGATATTGCGCACGGTTTGATAGCGCGCCGCCGAGGCGGCGTATTCACTGGCGGCATCCTCTTGAATGTTTTTAAGCAAGGCGATCAAATGCGGCTTGGTCGCATCGTGCAACGGGCTCAGGCCCTCCAGTACCAAACGCCGTGCCTCTGGCAAATTATTGTCGCGCAAGGCCGCTACGGCAGGCAGCAATCCTTTTTGAACAAATTCACGCCGGGTCTCTGCAAACAGCTTGGACAGCCTGGCATTTTCTGCCGACATCGAGGTCTTGGAATAACTCTCCCATAGCTTGCTGATGCCCGCAATATTGGTTTCCACTTCCTTGGTGTACTTGGCAATGCGCTCGGGCGTGGGTTCGATCAGCGTGTTGCTGATGACCAACCGATTACGGATCATGTAAAAGTTGATCTCATCGAGCTGATGCGTGGGCACCATTCGATCGGAATAAATCAGGTGCATGGTCTCATCGGCCTTGGACAAGGTGGCCAAACCAAACGCACCCACTGCCACCAACAAGGCGGAAAGAACCGCCAGCAGCACGGTTAGCCGGGTGCCAATTTTGTAGTTATTCAGGTTCATGGAAGAACTCCAACGATAAATTTTATAAATCTTTGATGAAAACCGACTCTTTATCGAACGGTCTTCAAGGGGCAGCAACTGCCGAGGCTGGTGCATGGCTGGTGCGGCTCAAATCAGCGGTCACCAAATCTCCCAGAGAACCCACATCCAGAATCAGCGCCACTTCGCCACTGCCCAGAATGCTGGAGCCCGAGATGCCACGCAGGGTCTTGAATAAACGGCCCAGTGGTTTGATGACGGTTTGCTGCTGGCCCAAAAGGACCTCGACCTCGATGCCATATTTGCCGCGCGACGAATTCACCACCACCACACTCACCCGCTCCGGCAACGTGGATTCCACGGTGTAGAGGGAGCGCAGGCGCACCACCGGCAGCACCGCGCCACGTAGTTCCAGGCAATGGCGCCCACTGGCATCGACCTTGACGTGCTGCCCGCCCGACTCGATGACTTCGACCACCGACTCCAGCGGCAACACAAACTTGGACTTGCCCACGCCCACCAGAAAGCCATCGATGATGGCCAGGGTGAGCGGCAGGCGAATGTCCACCTGCAGTCCACGGCCCGGATTGCTGGTCAACTTGAGCGACCCGCGCAGGGCTTCGATATTGCGGCGCACGACATCCATGCCAACGCCCCGGCCCGACAGGTTGGTGACCTGCTCGGCGGTCGAAAAACCGGGCTCAAAGATCATCATGTTGATGACATCGTCGGAAGGCACCACGCCCTGCTCGATCAAGCCGCGGTTCCAGGCGCGCTGCAGCACGCGTTCACGGTTGATGCCGCGACCGTCGTCCTCGATGCGAATCAAAATGGCCCCGGTTTCGTGCTGGGCACTCAGAATCAGTTTGCCTGCGGCGGGTTTGCCTGCTGCCAGGCGCTCTTGCGGTGGCTCGAGACCATGGTCGAGCGAATTTCGAACCAGGTGCATGAGCGGATCGGCAATTTTCTCGACCATCGATTTATCAAGCTCGGCATCGCCACCGACGATTTCAAAATTGACGGTTTTGCCCAAGCTGGAGGCGGTGTCGCGCACCACCCGGCGAAAGCGGCTGAAGGTCTCACCCACCGGCACCATGCGCAGACCCAGCGTGCCGTTGCGAATTTCTTCAATCAGGCTGTTCATCTGCAGGTTGGTTTCCACCAGAGCGCTTTGACGGGTTTCACGTGCGAGCAAGGTGGCCCCTGCGCCAGCGATGACCAATTCACCCAGCAGGTTGATCACGGCGTCGAGCCGATCGGCCTGCACCCGGATGTAACGGCCTTCTTCTCCAGCGCCGGTTTCGCGCAACTTTTGTTGTTTGCCGAGTGCCGCCTCAACCGCTTCGGGCGCTACGCCAGCGGTGGTTTCCAGCAAATCTCCGAGTTTGGATTTGGGCGCAGCGGGCATGCCACGGGTTTGTTGCTGCGTGGACAGCACTTCTGCCAAACGATCCTGGGTGACGGCGCCCACCGACACCAATAAATCACCGAGTCGGGGGGTCTCGGGCATTTCTTCAATCTGGCGTGCCAGCTTTTGGCCCGGTGTCTCGGGCGCAATCACGTTGAGTTCGCAGTCGTCTGCCACAAAGCTGAAAGCGCCTTCGACGTCTTCCCGGCTGGCCTTGGACGCCAGTTCCATGCTGAAACTCAAATAACAAGTTTCAGGGTTCAGATTGACCAGCGACGGCACGGTATCAATACCGCAACGCATCGACAACACTTCACCAATGCCACCCAGGTAGCGGGCAATTGACAGTGGGTCCATGCCGTTGCGAAAGGTCTCGGGGCCAAAGCCAGCCGTGATCGTCCATTTGGTCAGCGCAACAGGCGCGGACGGGGTCGTGGACGATGCAGCCTGCTTTGCGGCAGCGGTCTGATTTTTTGCCGGCGCCTCGGTCAAGGCACGCAGTTGAATCACGAGATCAGCCCGCTCGTCTTTTTGCTCGGGCGTATCGGCGGACTCGTCTGAGGCAGTCGCCACCAGAAACTTGATCTGGTCGTTGCATTGCAAGAGCAAGGTGCTCAACTCAGGGCCCAGCACCATGACACCTTCGCGCATTTGGTCCAGCAGGGTTTCAACGTGGTGGGTAAATTCAACCACCTTGTTCAAACCAAAGATTCCAGCGGACCCCTTGACGGTGTGGGCGCAGCGAAACAACGAGTCGAGCAATTCGCGGTCGTTGGGTTGCTCCTCCAGCTCCAGCAGCAAGGTCTCGATCGCTTCTGTTTGTTCCACGGCCTCACTGATGAAGGCCGGCATGGCCGCCGCGATGAAATCCTGATCGGCATCGTTACTGGAGTAGCTCATGCGGTCACTCCTTGTGCGTCTGCCTTGAGGTAGCGAGGGTCCAACCAGCTGGCCAGTCCCAAAGTACGGCAGGCTTCACTGAACGCGGTACTGGCTTCCACCAGCCGCCAGGTCAGGTCCATGTTGGTCAGTGCCGCCAGCAACTGCAGGCCAGAACCATCGACCTCGCACACGTCACGCGCCGACACCTCGAGGTGACTGCTCGATTGCGCAGTTTGCTCGGTGACCCAAGCCAGCAAGGCATCCCGGGTTTCCAGTGCGCTGTAAATCGTTAACTCAGCCGGTAGCTCAAACGGTGTGCTCATGACAAGGTCCTGGTGGTCGTGGAAACTTTTAAGGCTCGCGCAGGGCAAGCAAAATGCGGCTAGACCGTTGTTTTAAGGCAGGCAGAGTTTGGAAACAGCATTGACCAGCGACGCAGGCGAGAAGGGCTTGACCATCCACGCCTTGGCACCGGCGGCTTTGCCTTCTTCTTTCTTTGATTCCTGACTCTCGGTGGTGAGCATCAGGATCGGCAGAAAACGGTAGGCGGGCAAGGCTTTGGCGGCTTTGACGAACTCGATGCCGTTCATGCGGGGCATGTTCACATCGCACACAGCCATGCCGATTTTGCGGCCATCCAGCAAGGCGAGGGCCGCCACGCCATCACCTGCTTGCAGCACTTCATAGCCGGCGCCTTGCAGGGCCATGGCCACTACCTGGCGCAGGCTGGCGGAGTCATCTATCACCAAAATTGTTTGTGCCATAAAAACCTCTTCAGAAAAATGTTGTTTCAATATCGTTGTCGGGCAACAAATCGTCGCCAGACAGCGTGTTGGCGCTATGCCCATGACGCTGCTCGGCCATCGCGTACTGTGATTCGAGCCGGTCCAGCCAGGCCTGGGGCGCCAGCGCTTCGGGCTCGGCTCCGGGCTCAACCAAGACGGTCTGCAGACGCTCGATGTCTTCATGAAGCAGGGTGATCATCTGACTGATGCGATCCTGGTACTGAAAGCCCACGTACATTCGGTCGACCTGTTGCGTCACCATTTGCGTCTCGTGCTCAAAGGGCTTGGCAATTTGTTCCAGCGCATCGACCGTTTTGCCAATCATGGCCAAGACACGGCGAATGGCGGCGGCGGCAGTGTCATCCAGGTTGGGCAGCAAGGGAGCGAGTTCAGCTTCGCAGGCCTGCGCCAATTGGGTAATGCCGCCTTCGCCGTGCGACAGTGCCGCGGTAATCTGGTGTGACTGGCGGGCCGCCCGGTCCAGATGCGGGCCAATTTCTGCGAAGGCAGAAATCATCTCCGACACGGCGGCCTCGGACTGGGTGCGCGAAGTGGCCAACTGGCGGCCCCAGACCGGCAGGACTGCAGAACACAGGGTTACCAACGCCTGATTGAAATCAGGCGTGGCAGAGAGTTGTTGATCTTTACTCATCATTTAAAGGTGCAACCATTCAGCGTTGAGGTAACAGCCGCAACCCAGGAAGCGACCGCCATCCAGGGGTACGACGTACGAAGATTTGGCCTGTACTACGCCGGTTGTCGGGTTTGTTATTGAATAGGCCACCCATCCTCCCTGGTGTTCATCGCAAACTTGGCGCGCATCGTCAATCAACTTCTCGGCGTCCAGGCCTGGTATCTCGCTCAAGTGGGTGCCATCACGCTGGGCATTGGCACCATCAACCACGTAGTAGCCCTCGGAATCGAGTACAAAAACATAGAGGTCACGGTCAAGGAACGGACCCTCAAGGTCATGGAAGTCGGCAATAGCCCGCTCCATGCCCACACCCTGGATGTGCATCATGGCGTCAAACACCATTTGTCGAGCCTGATCGGCCGTGCCTTGGCGCAGCTGGATGTCACCGACTGAAATTTCAAGGGCAGAAGCCTGGGCAATCATGCGGTCGGAGTTGTCGGTCGCGCGAGCTATCAAGCCGGTGTTCTCCTGCGTCAGGATGTCAAGATCGCCAACGGCATTGACAACCTCTTCCAAGGCCGCACTTTGGGCTGCACTGCCTTCGGCCATGACGTTGACGTTCATGGAAATCTCGCCAATGCCCGAAATCAGGCTTTCCATCATGACGCTGACTTGCTGAATTTCAGTCACCGTGGTGGTGACGCGTGTGGAAGATTCGGCGATCAAACCACGCACTTCGGAAGCTGCCACCTGACTGCGCTTGGCCAGGTTGCGCACCTCGGCGGCCACCACCGCAAAACCACGTCCTTGTTCTCCGGCGCGAGCCGCCTCGACGGCCGCATTGAGTGCCAGCAGGTTGGTCTGGAAGGCAATACCGTCGATGGTGCCGATGATGTCCGACATGCGCGCCGAGGTGACTTGCAAAGGCCCCATGCTTTGGACGGCCTGGTGCATCAATTGGCCAGCAGCATCCGCCTCTTTGTGAAGGCTGTCAGTCATCATGCTGATCTCCTGGGAGGCAGAGGCATTGCGGGCCACCGTCTCGCTGACCCGTTTGACGTGCATGGAGGTTTGCTGCAGATGTTCACCCTGTGCATGCGCGCGCTCTGACAGAGAGCGGGTGTTTTCGACCAATCGCTTGCCGGTGTCGCCCAGCAACACAGCAGCAGTACGGATATTGGCCACGATGGCCGACATCTTGGTCATCATGACGTCCATGTGCCGACCGAAGTTGCCCAGCGTTTCAATGCCGGAGGCGGCCCGCCCCGTGAGATCTCCTTGTGCGGCGAGCTCGATGGCTCTTTCGGTCCTTGAGCGATCAATCTGCGTCAGCCGGAAGAAGCTCATCACAAAATACCACCACAGAAACAAGCCTGCCAAAGACACAGCCATAGTGACCGCGATCTCATTTTTAAGATGATCACGCTGCTGCTTCAAAAGCAAGGTCAGGTGCTGGGCAACTTCTTGTCTGGCCAGGTTTGACGCTTCAATGACACGGGTTCCCGCTGCAAAATAATCAGCCGCCGACGTCTGCTCAGAGAGTTTTCTGGCCGAGGCTTCAAAAGTTTGGCCCAAGCTGATGGCCTGGCTCCAGCTCTCATGTGGTGGGTCGCCGGCCCGGTTTAGCGTCCCATGCACTGCGTTGAGCTTGACTGCTTCTTCTGCCACGCCATCGGCGAACAAGGCCACCGGCAAGAGGTCTGCGGGATTTTTTTCGGCACGCGCCAGGATGCCCGAACCTTGGGAGCGCAGCAAGCCGATGGACTCAATCCACGGGATAAAACGGTCCACCAGAATCGAGGCGTGGTAGTAAATGCCCGGCTCGGGAGACAGCGCCAATCCGGAGGCATCATTGACATACACCATGAGCTGCTGCAGGCCAAAAATGAGATCTCGATACCGCTTAAACAGGACGACCCGGTCGTTAGCGGAGGCTTGCGCGTCTGAGGCCAGTTGCAGGATGCCACTGCGCAAGGGTGCCCACCGCTGCTGGATTTCGGGCAGTGAATTGCTTTTTATCTGGATATCAAGGTTCTCAACCGCTGAAGTTAAAACCTGCTGCGTTTGCTTTCGTGCGGCACTTGCACTGGGTTCATCTGATGGCGGCAGGTTGGTTTGCCCACGAGAAACCTGCAACGGAATCACCACATCGGCGATTCGCTCCAGCAATGCGGTGGCCAAACCCCGCTGCGTGGACTGCCGATACGAATCAGCCAGATTGGACAAGTGCAGCGCCACCACAATGCACAGCGCGGCCAGCAATGGAACGTGCAGGCCCCAGAATTTGACCGGCCCACTGAACAGATTCATCAGCGCGACACCCAGTCTGAAAAAATGACTCACGGGTTTTTTGTCTATTTCAGTAGTCATGGGATTTATTTTAATTTTTATTAAGCCAGATCAAGCTTATTTTTCTTCGACTGCCCTCGCGATCGGGTTTGTTATTTCAAAGCCAACTCCAGCTTGGCTTGCAAGGTTTCAGGCCTGGGCGGCTTGACGATATAGCCGAAAGTGCCCAGTGGCAGGGCTTCTGCCAAAGTGCCTGAACTGGCATCGGCACTCATGAAAATAATGCGGGTCTTGCGCAGCGCCAAATCCGGCAAAACACGCAACTGACGTACAAACTCCAGGCCGTCCATCGGATCCATATGGATATCGGTCAACACCAGGTCAGGCTTGAAACTTTTTATCATCTCCAGGGCGCTGGTGCCATCTGCGCAGGTTTCGATGGTTTGAATGCCCATTCGTCGAAGCGAATTCACCACATAGGTTCGCATGACGGCATCGTCGTCAACCACCAGAATTCGAGCACTTGTGAGTTTCATGTGAGTAATCTTTTACTTAAACGAGCAGAGACATTGATAACCTGGCTCCCAATTGATCGTGATCAAATATTCATCAGACAGCTTATCACTTTGAAATCCAAAAATAATTTGATTTAAATCGAATTATTTTGAAAAGTAAACTCAATAGCCGTCGCGATCCTAGGCTTGAGCCACATAGCGACGAACGTCAAGCAGTAGCGCCTCTAACTGGGGCGCCAGCGCCGCAAAAAGGGGCTTCAAGACCGCTGCCGTTTCCGTTTTACTGGCACCTTCGACCTCGGTCACCTGTGCCACCAGTGCGTCGGTGCAGAAAATTGGCACATAGCCTTTGATGCCATGCAGCAACCGGTTGGCAGTTTTCACATCGTCAGCCGCCAGCGCTTGCCAAATTTCCGGCAGGCTGGTCGTCAGGCTGGCATCGACGGTGGTCAAAATTTTTCGCAATGAGGCGTCCGACCCCATCATGCCCAAACCCCGCGCCACATCCAGCCCAGGTGCCACTGCCGTTGATTCGGCGGCGCGACGGGTCAAAATTTCAAAGGCGGGCAAGGTCTTGCCCTCGAGAACTTCTAAAAACGCACCGCCGCCGGTAGAGATATAGCCGATCTGTTTTTCAATGCCGTACTTGGCAATGGCGCCGAGCGTGTCGCCACCCCCGGCAATCGAAAACGCGCTGGATTCGGCAATCGCGTGGGCAATCACCTTGGTGCCGTTCTCAAACGCGGCAAATTCAAACACGCCCACCGGGCCATTCCAGACGATGGTGCCGGCCGATTTGAGTTGCTCGGCCAGAGCGGCCGCAGTTTGGGGGCCAATGTCGAGAATCAGGTCATCGTCCGCCACGTCAGTGGCCGCTTTCACGGTCGCTACGGCATCGGGCGAGAAGGTTTTGGCAGTGACCACATCGGTGGGGATCGGCACCGCAGCGCCGCGCGCTTTCATGGCGTCGATCACCGCTTTGGCATCGGCCAGCAAATCGGGCTCGGCCAAGCTCTTGCCGATCTTGAGGCCAGCGGCCAGCATGAAGGTATTGGCAATGCCACCGCCCACAATAAGCTGGTCGACCTTGTCAGCCAGGCTTTTGAGAATGGTGAGCTTGGTGGAGACTTTGGAGCCGGCCACGATCGCCACCAGTGGGCGCTTGGGGTTGGCCAGCGCCAGCGTGATGGCGTCCATCTCGGCGGCCAGCAAGGGGCCGGCACACGCTACTTTGGCAAACTGCGCAATGCCGTAGGTGGAGGCTTCAGCCCGGTGCGCCGTGCCAAAGGCGTCGTGCACAAAAATATCGCACAAAGCGGCCATTTTTTTAGCCAGATCTTCGTTGTTTTTCTTTTCGCCTTTGTTGACGCGGCAGTTTTCCAGCAGCACCAACTGACCCGGCTGCACGCTCACGCCGTCAACCCAGTTGGCGACCAGCGGGACGGGGCGACCCATCAACTCTGCCATACGCTGAGCGACCGGTGCCAGCGAGTCGGCAGGCTTGAACTCACCTTCCGTGGGGCGGCCCAGATGAGAGGTAACCATGACTGCCGCACCGGCGTCCAGCGCCATCTGGATACAGGGAATGGAGGCGCGCACGCGGGTGTCTTCGGTAATAGTCCCGGTGTCGTCTTGCGGCACGTTGAGGTCGGCCCGGATAAAGACGCGTTTGCCGGTCACTTGGCCTTGCGCGCAGAGGTCTGAAAAGCGGATGACGTTCATGAAAAACTCCCGAAATGAAAATGATTGATGTGATTGTAGAAGCGCAATACGGGCAAAAGATTGACCAAAACGTTACCAGCCCAGCCCCAAATGCAGTGGCAAATACACCGCCATGCCCGCCACGATCGTGCCCAGAACGGCTTGGCCAGCGCCATGGCGCCAAAAAAACCAGGCGGCACCGGCGCCCACGGCAAAGAGCCGGGCGTCTTGCCAGGTGGTGATGAACTGGCCTTGAGTCATGACCATCTCCGGCACGATCACCGCAGCCAGTGCGGCAATGGGCGCATATTGCAGACCGCGCTGGGCCCAGTGGGGCAGCTTCCAGGGCTTGCTGGAGATGAAAAAGAATGAGCGAGTGATCACCGTCACACACGCGAGGCCGAGGATGATGGCCAGAGTCCAGGGGTCATTGTGGCCACTCATACCTTGTCCCGATTGGCAACAGCGGTTTGTTCCAACATCAGGCACAAGGCCACCGCCGCCGCAATGGCCACCAGAATATTGAGTTTGAACGGCAGCGCAAAGGCCGCCACCGCAGCCGCCCCAGCCACGCCCGCCGAAACCACGCGCAACTGGCTCGAGGCCAGAGAACACAAAATGCCCAGCAACGCCAAGATGCCGGCAAACCCAAGGCCCCAGTTTGTCGGGATGAAATTGGCCAGCACCACACCCAACACGCTGCACCCGACCCAAGCCACCCAGTTAACGCCGCAATTACCCGCCAGATAGGCCTGCTGGGCGCGCAGATCGGCAGCATCGCCGCCGTGGTGGGGAAATCGTTTGGTGAACATGACGTAGCTCAGGTCTGCGGTAACGTAGCCGGTAACGAGGCGCTGCCACAGCGGCAGGTGCATGACATAGGGCCGCATATGGGCGCTGAACACCACAAAGCGCAGGTTGACGCAAAACCCGGTGGCCAGAATCACCCACATCGGCGCCCCGGCGCTGAGCAAAGGAATGGCGGCCAACTGCGAGCTGCCCGCAAACACGATGCACCCCATCAGCAGCGCCTCAAAGGTGCTCATGCCGGACTTCATCATGGCCACGCCGGTCATCAAGCCCCAAGCCGCCAGGCCGGGGGCGACGGCGAGCGCGTCCAGGGCGCCGATGCGGAACTCGGGGTGCTGGTAGTTACGACGCAGGAAAAACATCCGGCCGGGCGACTCAGGCCTGCAATGACGTGGAGGGGGCGTTCGGCGGCAACGCGGCGGCATGGGGTTCAAACACCATGCCGGGCTGAATTTCAAACCCTCGCAGGAAATCGGCAACGCGCAAGCGCTTGCCGCCCGGACGCTGGAGCTCTGTAATATTTACTACTGAATTCATAGCTGCTACCGCAATGAATTCGGGGGCTACAGCCTGAATTGATCCAAATTCCGCAGCAACAGGCGGGAGGCCTGACGCCTCGCTGGCGGTCCAAACTTTGAGCGTTTCGCCTTTCAGCACGGCAGTGGCGCCGGGAAAGGGGTTAAAGGCGCGCACGCGCTGGGTAATCAGCGTGGCGGACTGCGACCAGTCAATGGCGGCTTCGTGTTTTTCAATTTTGTGGGCGTAGGTGACGCCCTCCACCGGTTGCTTGACGGGGTGTAGCGCACCGCTGGCAGCCTGTTGCAGGGCGTCTACCATCAGTCGTCCGCCCATCGCGGCAAGGTGGTCATGCAGGGTAGCGGTGGTATCGGTTGCTGAAATGACTTGTTTTTCAACGATCAGCATGTCGCCGGTGTCGAGCCCGGCGTCCATTTGCATGATCGTGACCCCGGTCTCGGTATCGCCGGCTTCAATGGCGCGGTGGATGGGTGCAGCCCCCCGCCAGCGCGGCAACAGCGAAGCATGGATGTTGAAGCAGCCCAGTCGCGGCGCATCAAGCACCCACTGCGGCAGGATCAGGCCATAGGCGGCCACAACCATGGCATCGGCCTGCGCCGTGGCAATAGCGGCTTGAGCCGCCTCCGCTTCGTCGGGAAATTTACCATCCAGCCGCAAGCTGCGCGGTTGCGCTACCGCCAATCCTTGGTCCAGCGCGAATTGCTTGACCGCCGAGGCTTGCAGCTTCATGCCGCGCCCGGCAGGCCGGTCGGGCTGGGACAAGACCAGCACGATCTCGTGGCCCGCGGCGTGCAACTGTGCCAGAGCGACCCGGGCAAACTCGGGCGTGCCGGCAAAGATGAGTCTCAACGCTCGTCCTCGCGCAGCGCTTTGAGCATTTTTTTCTTGATGCGGTTGCGTTTGAGCGGAGAGAGGTATTCCACGAACACTTTGCCCATCAGGTGGTCCATCTCGTGCTGTATACAGACCGACATGAGACCGTCTGCTTCGAGCACAAAGGTTTTCCCGTCCCGGTCCAGGGCGCTCACGGTGACGGCGTCAAAGCGCGTCACTCCGTCGTAGATACCGGGCACCGAGAGGCAGCCTTCCTCGTTGAGATGGGTTTCTGCGCTGGTGGTCAACAGTTGAGGGTTGATCAGCACCAGCGGTTCATCGCGCTCTTCAGACACGTCAATCACGATCACCCGCTCATGAACATCGACCTGAGTGGCAGCCAGGCCGATGCCTTTGGCCTCGTACATGGTGTCAAGCATGCTTTCAATCAGGTGGCGAATACGGGCATCCACGGTCAGCACAGGCTTGGCCACGGTGTGCAATTTGGGGTCAGGAAAGCAGAGGATAGGGAGTAAAGCCATTTTTAACCAGTTCAGAAGTGTCGTTATTTTCGCCACTTTTAACCCACCCAGCGCAAGCTCGGCGCAGAAAACGTTGCCGTATCAAGGGCTTGGGCGCAAAATCGCGCGACACTTATCCAGCTATCATTAAGTTGCCCACTCGGCAACTCGCCCTCACGAACCGACCTAAAGGCTTTTTCAGTGCAGCTCAACATGATAAAAAACACAATGATGAAATCCCAAGTCGCTCTCGCCGCCTTGACGCTGGTGGCCGGCATCCTGGTCACCGCACCCGCGCGGGCACAAAATTTCCCCATCACCGCAGAGCAGAAAGCCACCGCCAACCAGGTGGCCCAAGCCGGTGTGGCGTTGAGCGAATTGAGCCCCAACGCGCCGGACAGCTACACCGTCAAACGAGGTGACACGTTGTGGGCGATATCCGGACTATTTCTTAAAAGCGCCTGGCGCTGGCCCGAGTTGTGGGGCATGAACCTCAACGACATCAAAAACCCGCACCTGATCTATCCGGGGCAACAACTGTTTCTTGAGAAAAAAGATGGCCGCGCCACCCTGCGCACACGCCAGTCCACCGCAGAAGAAACCCCGACCAACACGGTGCGCTTGTCGCCGCGAACCCGCTCTGAGACACTCGCCAGCGACGCCTTGCCAACACTCAAAAGCCATTTGATTGAGCCGTTTTTAGCCGAACCGGTCATCGTGGATGAAAACACCCTCAAACTGGCACCCCGCATTGTGGCCACTCAAGAAGACCGCGTGCTGCTCACCCGGGGCGACCGTGCTTATGCACGCGGCCAGGGCGATGCTGCACTGATGGACGATCCAGGTTCAAAACAGAAGGCGTTTCGCGTCTTTCGCAATGCCACACCCCTGAAAGACCCGGTGACGGGTGTGGTGCTGGGCTACGAGGCGCAATATGTCGGCAAGGCCTTGCTGGTGCGAAGTGAGTCCACCGAAGAGTCGACCGGTAAAGATGGCAAGCCCCGCACCGACATCGTGCCGGCCACCATTGACATCGTGACCGCCAAGGAAGAAATGCGCGTCGGCGACCGCATGCTGCCAGAGCCCGCCCAACAATTCCAAAGCTATGTGCCGCACGCGCCTACCGGCAAGGTAGACGCCCGTATCGTCTCGGTCTACGGCAGTGCCGTGGTCAACGCCGCCCAAAATCAGGTAGTGGTGATCAACCGAGGCACCCAAGATGGCATCGAGACCGGCCATGTCATGGCCATTCTGAAAGACGGTGCCCGCCTGATCGACAAGACCGATGAAGCGCGCACCGAGCTTAAATTGCCAGACGAGCGCAACGGCTTGCTGATGGTGTTCCGGACTTTTGAGAAGCTCTCCTACGCCCTGATACTGGAGATTACCGACGGCGTCAAAGTTGGCGACCGACTGGTGAATCCACGCTGACCGCTGGCCATTGACCGCCCCGGATGGAGCGCGAAGAACTGGGTTTCTGGCTGCGGCTAAGCCTCACGCCGGGCGTTGGCAACATCACCGCCCGTAAATTGCTGGCCGCGTTTGGTCTCCCTGGTGCGATCTTCCACCAATCGGGCACAGCCCTGCGGCAAGTGGTGAGTGAAACACTTGCCAACAACCTGCGTACCGAGCCGGCTGAACTGGCTGAGCTGCTTGACACTACCTGGACCTGGCTACAGGCCAGCGGCGAAGGCTGTGCGCAACGTCACATCACGGTGCTGGGCGATGCCGACTACCCCGCCTCGCTGCTGAATATTGAAGATCCGCCGCTGATGCTCTACTTGCTGGGCGCCGGCAAATTTATACCAAATAGCACTCTAGCCACCGTCAATACTACGCTAACAGCTACAAATTCTATAGCGCATTGTTTTACCGGCAGTCTGGTCAACAGCATGGCAGTGGTAGGCAGTCGCAACCCCACACCGCAAGGTGTCGCCAATGCCCGGCAATTTTCCAAAGCACTGGGCCAAGCGGGTTTGACGGTAATTTCCGGCCTGGCGCTGGGCATCGACGGGGCCGCCCATGAAGGCGCGCTTGACAGCCTCATGCCCGGCGAGCAGCGCCTGGCCACGGTGGCGGTGGTCGGCACGGGCCTGGACCGAGTCTATCCCAAAGCGCACCGGGACTTGGCGCACCGCATTGCCCAAAACGGCTTGCTCATCAGTGAGTACCCGCTGGGGACGCCCCCGCTTTCGGCCAACTTCCCCAAACGCAATCGCATTCTGGCCGGACTGGCGCAGGGCACACTGGTGATTGAAGCGGCCCTGAAGTCGGGCTCACTCATCACGGCCCGGCTCACCGCCGAGCAAGGCAAGGACGTGTTCGCCATCCCGGGCTCAATTCACTCAACCCAGGCACGCGGCTGCCACGCCCTCATCAAGCAAGGCGCCAAACTGGTGGAGTCGGCGCAGGATGTGCTTGAAGAAATGAAAATAACCGTGGCCCCTGCGGCATCTGCTGATTCGATCGCTAATGAGACAGAAGCGACGGGCCCGAGCGATCTTTTCGACGCCGATGATCGGGTCATGCAAGCCCTGGGTTTTGACCCCGTCGGACTGGATGCGCTGCAGGCCCGCTGCGGTCTGGATACCGCCGATTTACAGGCTCAATTGATGACACTGGAGCTCGATAACCGGGTTTCACGCTTGCCAGGCGGCCTGTTTCAACGCATGGCCCGCGCATAAAGCCAGAATTGGCGGGGAAGTCCAATTGGTGCCTCAACTTGCCGTTTTGTCGACCCGATTTCGCGCTATATTGAGGCCATGTTTGACGTACTTGTTTTCGTTTACGAGAATTATTGGCACGGTGATGCCTGTCCTGAACTGGCACATCTGGAGCGCAAATTAAGCGCTGTCGGGTTCGACCCTGAAGAAATTCAGGACGCGTTGACTTGGCTTGACGACCTGACCCTCGCCGCTAGCGGCCTGAGGCCCCCGACGCCGGGCGATGCCCCTGTCAGCAGCACGCCGATGTCCGATGTCCTGGCGTGGACGCCTTCACCTCACAGCATGCGCATTTACTCCATCGCGGAGCAAAACCACTTGGGGGCTTCGTGCTTGGGATTTATTTCTTTCCTGGAATCATCCGGTGCCTTGTCGGCCAATCAGCGCGAGCTGGTGATTGACCGGGCGATGGCCGCCACCTCGGACCCCTTGCCGCTGGATGATCTCAAGATCATCGTTCTGATGGTGTTTTGGAGTCTGGGGGAGAAGCCCGATGCACTGGTGCTCGACGAACTCTGCGAAGACACCTCTGGGCGCATCGCCCACTGAAGGCGGGCCGACCTAGCCCAACAGGCGTTCCGGGTTGGCTTCGAGTTTGCCCAAAGCATCGCGTGTGGCGCGCACCGTGAGTGTTTCTTCTTCCTGAGGCAACAAAAGACCCGCCTGCAAATAGGCAGCAAGTCGTCCTGCCTGAATCAGGTAACTGTGCCCATCGGTGGATGCAAACAAATTAAGCTGCTTACGGTCGCTGCGCCAGACAAATTGAACCTGCGCCAGGCGACCGTTATGGTCCAGCGTAAACCAGGCGCCCAACTGCAACTCTTGCGCCCACGCCAACATGGCCGTTGTCGGCTTGGAGCCACCATCGGCCACCACATCGATCATGGAGGCGTCAATACCGAGCATCATCTCGATGCTCTCTGCGTCCAGCGGCAAATCGCCCATGCCGTCTTCGCTGACAAAGTCTTCCAGATTCGCCAGGCGCTCGGCCATGGCGGCTATTTGCTCCGTTGGAATCGCCTGCGTCTTAGAGAGGAAAGCATCCGCCAAGGTGTCACTGACTGTTTTTATGTGGGCATCCTGCTCAGACGGGGCCACGCCCAGCAAAGTCATTCCAGCGCGTAATTTTTGCAGCAGCTTGGGCAAGTCCTGAATCACGCGAGCGCGGTCACTGCGGTTGGGCTTGGCGCTGGCGGCCCAGACCAAGTCGGTCGATAATTTTTTGTAGTCCAGCGTCTCCGGGTCCTGCGGACCTTTGCGAACAGCGGCCACCGCCAGCACTTCAGCCCAGACCTTGAACAGAAACTCACGAACTTCGTCGCGCACCGGCATGTCTTTCAACATGTTACGCATCTCGATGGTGTATTGAATCGTCAGGGTTTCTTTTTCTTCGACCAACTGGGCCACGCTAACCAATTTTTGGGTAGAAACCTTGTTGGTCAGGAATTGAGCGAGGAACTTTAAAAACTCGTCGTACACCAGCTGGTAGACCCGTTTACCGGTCTCCGGGTACTGCTCAATCACCTGCACTACCCGTTTGATTTCAGCCTCCAGGGCGCTACCTTTAATGCCGCTGGCATCAAACCCCATCACGCAGGAGCCCATGCGGTCTATCAACTGGCGCGCCGGGTGGTTCAAGGTTCCGAAGAAATCGGTCTCGGCCAACGCCAGCCGCAACACCGGCATTTGCAAACGTGCAAACCAGACGCGGATGCCGGGGGGAATGCGGTCCTCTTGCAAGATCGCCTGGAACATCAGCGCAACGATCTCAATCGTGGCTTTTTCGCTTTTGGTTTCGGCCTTGTTCTTCAGGTCAGAGGTACGGCGACGTAAATCACCAGCAACCCGGGCGACACCGGCCGGGCTGTAGTCTTCAATAGACTCTTCGCTGCTGGCGTAAAAACTGCCCGTACTCGGACGCTCTGCCATGGCAGCAGCCAGGGCGGGCGATGGCGGCTGGTAGTGTGTTGCCTCAAAATCAGCGCCACCCGAGCCAATCAACAAGCGTTTGAGTTGCCCCAGAACACCTTGTGCCCGACTGCGCGCGCGCGCCAGCGGGGTGCTGGAAGTCATCAAGCGTGTTTCGTCAGCTGCATTACCGTAGCCTGAGTTCTGTCGCCCAGACGAACCAGTTTCTTGACCCCAGCCCAAACGACTGGAGAAACTGCTCGTGGTCGAGGGCTTGGCTTGGTTGTTTTGGCCTCCCTGACTACTCGTGCTGTCGTAAAAGCCGCTGTGGCCGGAAGCTGGCTCCAGCGGCGATTGACCCGAAGCTGGCCCACCATTAGAGCCTCCGCGAGACGGCGCCGACGTGACCCGTTTGACACGGTCTTTCAGTTCAATGGTGGGCAGCACGCCACGTTTGATCAAATGTTCGTTGGCGCTGACATACGCGTTTTTAAGTCGATCGGTCAAGAGATTCAGCACAACTTCGTTGACCATGGCCCAGGAATCGAGCGGCATGCCTGTGAGCGCCCATTCTTCGACCATAAACAGCATCAGCACTTCGGGCTGAAGAATTTCTGGCCCTTCGCTGTAATGCGTACCTACCAAAAATTTGATGCGCAGAATCAAGTCATTGAAGTCCGGACCCACTTTTTCCATCAAGGCCTGCACCAACCGCGAAGCCACGATGCGGTTGTCGGCGACCTCGGTGCCAACCAACTCAAAGCTATCTTCCAGTGTTTTTTTCTTGGGGGCCGCAGGCGGTTTCAAGGCCGCTTGCCATTGTTTTAAGGTGCCATCCAACCAGGCAGCACGTCGGCTTTGGTAAAAAGTCCAGGCGTCACGACGACTGTGCATTTCACGCGAAGGCGCAGGTTCATTGATCAGGCTGGAGAGGCGCTCCTGAACCGCTGCAGCGACCTCGCCCATGACCAATCCGGCTTGCGCCACAAAACGCGCGCGCGTTTCTTGGGCGAGCTGAATTCGTTGGGCAACAGTGGCTTGCGTGGACATGCTTCAGATTCTATTCAGACTGTGGCGCCAGCGTTGGGATCGTTCGGATCTTCAATTTTTTGGGTACCGCTCTTGATCAGGTCTTCGCGTTGAATGCCCAGCCACATGGCAATGGCAGCCGCCACAAAAACCGATGAGTAAATGCCAAACAAGATGCCGATGGTCAGGGCCAGTGCAAAGTAATGCAGCGTGGCGCCGCCAAATAACAGCATGGACAACACCATTAACTGAGTGCACCCGTGGGTGATGATGGTGCGGCTGATGGTCGAAGTAATGGCACTGTCGATGATTTCATGCGAATTCATCTTGCGATAGCGTCTGAAATTTTCTCGAATCCGGTCAAAAATCACCACTGACTCATTCACCGAGTAGCCCAGCACGGCGAGCACGGCGGCCAGAACGGGCAAGGAAAACTCCCACTGGAAGAAGGCAAAGAATCCCAAAATGATGATCACGTCATGCAAGTTGGCGATGATGGCCGCCACCGCAAACTTCCACTCAAACCGGATGGCCAGGTACAGCATGATGCCCGCCACCACGCAGGCCAACGCCTTGAGACCATCGGTGGCCAACTCATCGCCCACCTGCGGACCGACGAACTCGCTGCGGCGCATGACAACCGACGCATCGGCGGTCTTGAGCGCGGTCATCACGCGTTCACTTTGCTGGGCTGAACTCACGCCTTTTTGGACCGGCAAGCGAATCAGTAAATCGCGAGCTGTGCCAAAGTTTTGCACTTGCACATCGGCCAGACCGAGCGCTGACACGGTATTGCGCACGGCATTCAAGTCAGCCGGTTGGGAGTAGCTCACCTCCATCAAGGTGCCGCCGGTGAACTCGACCGAAAGGTGCAATCCCCGAGAGAACAGGAAAAACACCGCCGCCAAAAAGGTCACGAACGAAACGAGATTAAAAACGAGCGCATGCCGCATGAACGGAATGTCGCGTTTGATTTTGAAAAATTCCATGATTCCCTTCCCTTAGTTTGACTTGACCTGAGACTCAGTCTCAGGACGCCAAACCGTACCAATTGACACGCTTTTGAGCTTGTTTTGACGACCGTACCACAAGTTCACCAGGCCTCTTGAAAAGAAAACCCCCGAGAACATGCTGGTCAAAATACCCAGACAGTGCACCACCGCAAAGCCACGCACCGGACCCGATCCAAAGGCCAGCAAGGCCAGGCCGGCGATCAGGGTGGTGACGTTGGAGTCGAGAATGGTGGCCCATGCCCGGTCATAGCCGGCATGGATCGCGGCTTGCGCAGAGGCGCCATTGCGCAGTTCTTCGCGCACCCGCTCATTGATCAGCACGTTGGCATCAATCGCCATACCCAGCACCAAGGCCATGGCGGCCATACCCGGCAACGTCAACGTCGCTTGCAGCATCGACAACACCGCCACCAGCAGCAGCAAATTGACTGCCAGTGAGATGCTGGAGAACATACCAAACAACACGTAATACAGGCACATGAACACCGCGACAGCGGCAAAACCGTAGGTCACGCTGTTAAAGCCCTTGGCAATGTTTTCGGCACCCAAACTTGGGCCGATGGTGGTTTCTTCGATGATTTCCATCGGCGCTGCCAGCGAACCTGCGCGCAACAGCAAAGAGGTGTCGTTGGCTTCCATCGAGGTCATGCGACCCGAGATTTGCACCCGACCGCCACTGATCTCAGAGCGAATCACTGGCGCTGTCACCACTTCGCCCTTGCCTTTTTCAAATAACACGATGGCCATGCGCTTGCCAATGCTTTCGCGCGTCACGTCGCGGAAAATACGGGCGCCTTTGGCATCAAGCGTCAGGTTGACCACGGCTTCTTGCGTCTGGCTGTCAAAGCCGGGCTGGGCATCGGTCAGGTTTTCGCCGGTCAGGATGACCTGTTTTTTAACAATGACGGGCTGGCCACTGCGTTCCAGAAAACGCTCAGAGCCAAATGGCACTGCTGAGGTACCGCTCTCAGCCCCCCGGGCTTCACTGGTTTCATCAACCATGCGCACTTCCAGCGTGGCCGTGCGACCCAGAATGTCTTTGGCCTTGGCGGTGTCCTGCACACCGGGAAGTTGCACCACAATGCGGTCCAGACCCTGCTGCTGAATCACCGGCTCGGCCACGCCCAGCTCGTTGATTCGGTTATGCAGAGTAGTGATGTTCTGCTTGAGCGACTGGTCCTGCACGCGACGGGCCGCTTCGGGCTTGATGGATGCGGTCAGCTTGAACTCGGTGCCATCCGGTGCCTCGACCGTTTGCAGGTCGGTGAACTGATCCAGAATCAAACCCTTGGCAGCGGTCAGAGTCGGCATGTCACGAAAACGAATTTCAATCGTCTGGGCATTGCGACTAATGCCACTGTGGCGCACATTTTTCTCGCGCAAGCTGGTACGAATGTCACCGGCCAGGGACTCGGCTTTTTTGGTCAAGGCCGCTTGCATGTCCACTTGCAGCATGAAGTGCACGCCGCCACGCAAATCCAGACCCAAATACATGGGGAACGCATGCAATGACGTCAGCCAGGCGGGCGACCGAGACAGCAGGTTGAGTGCCACCACATAACCCGGATTGGCGGGGTCAGGGATCAACGCTTTTTGAATCGCGTCCTTGGCTTTGAGTTGGGTCTCGGTGTTGCCAAAACGGGCTTTGACCGAGGTGCCGTCCAGCGACACCACATCAGCGACCAGCCCAGCCGACTTGATGGCTTCTTCAACCCGCGTCAGCGTGCCGCTATCGACCTTGAAGGCCACTTTGGTCGACGACACCTGCACGGCAGGGGCTTCACCAAAAAAATTCGGCAGGGTGTACAAGGCCCCCACCACCAGCGCGATCAAGATGATCGCGTACTTCCATATCGGGTAACGATTCATGATCGAGCTTGTTTTTAGTGAGTGATCAGATTACTTGATGCTGCCTTTTGGCAAGACCTGAACCACGGCGCTGCGCTGGATCTGGATCTCAACACCGGTGGCCACTTCGAGTGACACATAGCTGTCACCCAATTTGGTGACCTTGCCCAGCATGCCGCCAGAGGTGGCAATCTCGTCGCCCTTGGACAAAGCGTCAATCATTGCCTTGTGCTCTTTCTGTTTTTTCATCTGCGGGCGAATCATCACAAAGTAAAGCACCACAAACATCAGCACCAGCGGCAGCATGCTCATGATCGAAGATTGCATATCGCCGCCAGCGGCAGCGGCAGGAACGGTTTGAGCAAAAGCAGAAGAAATAAACAAAGGAAACTCCAGAAAATTGAATCAGGAAAGCAACACAAAGCACTGCCTTTCGCACTTGACTGTGCAAAAGGCAGGCAACTTGCCATTGTAAGCGGGCCTGCGTGACCCATTTGCGACGCCTCAGGCCGACCGAAGGACCGGCGCATCGCTGCGAAACTGAGCCAACAGCAGCGCCCAATTTTGGCGTGCGGTCTTGAGATGACGCGCCTTGACATGCCCAAATCCCCTGATTTGCTCAGGGATACGGGCCATTTCAAGCGCTTTTTGGTAACGCTGCGGGTTGTCACCCGTCGAGGCGCCACGGCCCAGCACACTCAAAATCTCATCCAGACTCGCTCGGTACTCGGTAATCAGTGCGACTTCCTCTTTGCGTTCCAAGCTGTAGCCAAAAACGTCGAGGGCCGTGCTGCGCAGACCCTTGAGACGGGCCAGAAATTTGAAAGCCGTCAGCATCGCAGGGCCAAACACCTGTTTTTGCAACTCACCACGGTCGTTCTTTTTGGCCATCAGCGGTGGCGCCAAGTGGTAATGCACCTTGAAATCACCTTCAAACATCGCGTTGATTTTGTTGTGGAAAGCGCGGTCGGTGTGCAACCGTGCCACCTCATACTCGTCCTTGTAGGCCATCAGCTTGAACAGGTAGCGCGCCACCGCTTCGGTCAACGCCAGGTTCTTGTTGCCCGCCGAGGCGTCTACGGCACGCACTTTTTGAACAAAGTCCAGATAGGTTTGCGCGTAGGCTGCATTTTGGTAGTCGGTCAAAAACGCCACCCGTTTAGCGATCAACTCGTCCAGCGGCGTGCGCTGGGTGAATGCAATAACTTGCCCTGGAAGGAGGCGCTTCTCAAACGCAGCGCCCTCGTTCGCTGCCCGGCGGCCCCACTCGAACGCGGTTTTATTATTGGCTACCGCCACGGCGTTGAGTTCAATCGCCCGCATCAGCGCGGCAAAGCCCAGCGGAATCCAGCCTTTTTGCCACGCAAAGCCCAACATCATCGGGTTGGTGTAAATGCTGTCGCCCATCAACTCGGTGGCGGCAGAGTCTGCGTTGAACGCTGCCACCGCGCTCAACCCGACCGCTTTCACCACCGCGCCAACACAGGCGTCCGACGGATTGACCCAGTTGGCGTTGGTGACAAAAGCCGCCGTCGGTGCGGCGTGTGAGTTGAGCGCCACATGGGTGCGCCCTTCTCGCATGCGCAACGCGGTTTCCTTGTTGGCGGCCACGATCGGGTCGCACCCAATGATCAGGTCGGCCGCTGCCATGCTCACCCGCGTGGTGCGGATCGCGTCCTGCGTCGCGCCAATCAGCACATGACTCCAGGTGCCGCCGCCCTTTTGTGCCAGGCCGCCGGCATCTTGCGTGATGATGCCTTTGCCTTCCAGATGCGCAGCTACACCCAGCAACTGGCCAATGGTGATGACTCCGGTGCCGCCCACCCCCGCAACCACAATGCCCCAGACCTTGCCATCCACGCTCTCAATCGACGGCAACACGGGTTCTGGCAGAGCGCCCAGTTCAAACGGTGACGGCCCCTGGCCTTTGGCCACCTTCTTGAGCTGCCCGCCTTCGACCGTGACAAAGCTCGGGCAAAAGCCTTTGACGCACGAATAATCTTTGTTGCAGGTGCTCTGGTTGATCTGGCGTTTGCGGCCAAATTCGGTTTCCAGCGGCTCAATGCTCAGGCAATTGCTTTGCACGCCACAGTCGCCACAGCCCTCGCACACCAGCTCGTTGATGACCACGCGCTTGGCCGGGTCCACCAGCGTGCCCCGCTTGCGGCGGCGGCGTTTCTCGGTGGCGCAGGTTTGGTCGTAGATGATGACGCTGGTGCCCTTGATCTCCCGAAACTCGCGCTGGATGCGGTCGAGTTGGTCACGGTGTTCAATCGCAATCCCCACGGGCAAGCCGGTGATGTGGGCGTATTTTTCCGGCTCATCGGTGACGATGGTGATTTTGACTGTGCCCTCAGCCCGCATGCTTTGGGCGATTTGAACCACCGAGTGACCCTCCGGGCGCTCGCCGACTTGCTGACCCCCGGTCATGGCCACGGCGTCGTTGTACAAAATTTTGTAGGTGATATTGACACCTGCGGCAATGCTTTGGCGCACCGCCAGCAAGCCGCTGTGAAAGTAAGTGCCGTCGCCCAGATTGGCAAACATGTGGGAGTCGTTGCTGAACGGCTGCTGCCCGACCCACGGCACGCCTTCGCCACCCATCTGCGTGAAACCCACCGTGGCGCGGTCCATCCAGATCGTCATGAAATGGCAGCCAATGCCTGCCATGGCGCGCGAGCCTTCAGGCACGCGGGTAGAAGTGTTGTGTGGGCAACCCGAGCAAAACCAGGGCTGGCGCTCCGCGTCTTTGCTGCCCGCCAGATCGATCACCTGCATCGCGCTTTCCTTGGCCGCCAAAATGGCCAGTTGCGCGTCGATGCGGGCACCAATGTCAGAACTCACGCCCAGCTTCTTCAGGCGTTGCGCAATCGCGCGGGCGATGATGGCGGGCGACAAATCGGCATTGGCGCGCAACAGCGTGTTGGCGGTCGGGTTCGGGTTGGACCACTCGCCACCGCTGAAATCACCCGAACCTTCATTGAACTTGCCCAGCACATTGGGCCGCACATCGGCACGCCAGTTGTAAAGCTCTTCCTTCAACTGGTACTCAATGACCTGGCGCTTTTCCTCAATCACCAGAATCTCTTGCAAGCCGGTGGCAAATTCGCGCGTCAGTTGCGCCTCCAGCGGCCACACCACGCCCACCTTGTGCAGCCGAATGCCAACCTGCTGGCAGGTGGCATCGTCCAGCCCCAGATCGATCAGCGCCTGGCGCGTGTCGCTGTACGCCTTGCCACTGGCGATCAAACCGAGCCGGTCATGCTGGCCTTCAATCACGTTGTAGTTCAGGCGATTGGCGCGGATATAGGCCAGCGCGGCGTACCACTTGTAATGAAAAAGGCGAGCCTCCTGCTCCAGCGCGGCGTCTGGCCAGCGAATGTGCAGCCCACCCGGCGGCATCTCAAAGTCGGTCGGGATTTTGATCTGCACCCGGTTCGGGTCGATCAGGGCGGTGGCGCTGGATTCGACAATTTCCTGAATCGTCTTCATGCCGGCCCAGACGCCCGAAAAACGGCTCATGGCAAAGGCATGAATGCCCAGGTCCAGAATTTCCTGCACCGTGGCCGGAAAAAACACCGGCGAGCCGCAGGCCTTGAAAATGTGGTCGCTCTGGTGCGCAGCGGTCGAGCTTTTGGAAATGTGGTCATCCCCCGCCACCGCAATCACACCGCCCCAAGGGGTGGTGCCGGCCATGTTGGCATGCTTGAAAACATCGCTGCAACGGTCCACGCCCGGGCCTTTGCCGTACCAGATACCGAACACGCCATCGTATTTATTGCTGCCGGGCGGGGCAAAACCCAGTTGCTGCGTGCCCCACAAGGCGGTAGCGGCCAGCTCTTCGTTGACGCCGGGTTGAAAAACAATGTGCTGCGCCTTGAGGTATTTCTCGGCCTTGACCAGCGCCTGGTCATAGCCGCCCAGCGGCGAGCCGCGGTAGCCGCTGATGAAGCCGGCGGTGTTTTTGCCCAATTGCGCATCACGCACGCGCTGCAACATCGGCAGGCGAACCAGCGCTTGTACGCCGCTCATGAAAGCCGGTCCGTGGTCCAGGGAATACTTGTCATCCAGCGTCACGGTCTCAAGTGATTGTCGAAGGTGTGCGGGCAGCGGTGCGTTCATGAAGGTATCTCCAGGGTACTGGCAGGGGTTCAAGGTTGATCGCCTTGTGGGCGGTCGGCTAAAAACTGCACGGCGGGTAGCCAGCAGTCTCAATTATTTTGAGTAGGAAAGTGTATGCGCGAAGTCCGGCATTGTCTTTGCGCGCAAGGTCTCGTTTACCCGTGTATCTAACGACAAGGAACGCAAAGGCGGGGCGGACCCGTCCCAACCGCATAAACCAGAAAGCTTAAGGAAAATCAGCTCCTAGCCCCCGCTGCACCTGCGCAAGTAGCTACAAATTAAATAGCATGAATACAAACCACCATGAAAGGTTCAGACAAAAAAAGGGCTGCAATCACGCAGCCCGATGTGCCCGTCAAGAAATATTACCGGGTCAGCACCTTGTGAATTGTCGCCGCCAGTTCTTCCGCCACGAACTTGGCCACGTAACCATCCGCGCCGACGCTCTTCACATGGTCCTCATTGGTTGAACCCGTCAAAGACGAATGGATCACCACCGGAATATTCTTGAAACGCGGGTCCTGCTTGATGTTGCGCGTCAAGGTGAAACCGTCCATCTCGGGCATTTCCAGATCGGTCAGGACCAGCGCCACTTTGTCCTTGACTGATTTACCTTCCGCCTCGGCCTGGTTGGCCATCATCTGCAGACGCTCCCAAGCTTCCTTGCCGGTTTTGGTCATGATGAAAGGCACATTCATGGCTTTCAACCCCTGCTCGATCATCATCCGGGCCACGGCTGAATCGTCCGCAGCCAGAATGACCGTGCCGGGCGGCAAGTGCACTTTGGAAATCACTTCAGCATCCTGGGCGGCCTGATGCTCCTGAGGGAACACATCACGCAAAATCTGCTCAACGTCCAGCACCTGCGCCAGACGGGTGTTCTCGGCACTGCCATCGAGGCGGGCAATACTGGTGACCAAACCGCCCCCGGTGTTGTCGGCCGAGAGCACATGCTTCCATTCGAGGCGCACGATTTCGTTCACCTCTTCGACCGCAAAAGCCTGGGTGGTGCGGGCAAACTCCGTCACCAACAAGATGCCCAGACCTTTGGTGGGATTGCAGCCCACAATTTGCGGCAGGTTAATCACGGTGATCATCTGCCCCCGGATGTTGGCCACGCCCATGACCGACGGTGGCGAGTTCACCATCACGGTGATCTCGGGCATCACCAGAATCTCGCGCACCTTGAAAACATTGATGCCAAACAACTCGCGCCGGTCAGAACCAGGCGCCTCGCCCAAACGAAACAGCAGCAATTCAAACATGCTGTTGCCGGCCAGATTAGTCCGCTCATCGATATCGCGCATGGCTGTTTTCATGAATTTATCCATTCAAGGGTGCAGGAGATGTGACATTTTTCAGGGTCAATGGTAACTTGCCGCGGACTACTTGGGCCAAAGAACCCAAAGCCGCAACGGCTGTTTCAAACGGCCGGCCAACTCGGCCGCCGACGGACTCCAACCGGCAAAATAATCGGCCCGCACCGCCCCCACGATGGCGCTGCCGGTGTCCTGCGCCAGTACCAGTTTTTGGAGCCTTGCCGTGGGGCCTGGTGACGCCAGCCAGACCGGTGTGCCATAGGGAATACTGCCGGGGTCCACCGCAATGGAGCGTCCGGGTGTCAGCGCCACGCCCTGCGCGCCTTTGGGACCGAAGGCGGCATCCAGATCCGACAAAATTTCTTCACGAAAAAACACCGTGCGCGGGTTGCTCCACAGTAATTCGTTGACGCGGCCCGGGTTTTGCGCCACCCAGGCCTTGATGGCGGGCCATGAGGCATCACGCACCGCGCCTTGGTCAAGCAACCAGCGACCGACGCTTTTGTAGGGCTGGTCGTTGGAACCGGCAAAGGCCAGTCGCACCACGGTTTGCGTGCCGTCAGGCTGGGTGATGCGCACGCGCCCGGAGCCCTGAATCTGCAGCACCAGCGCATCAATCGGGTCGGCCAGGTAGACGATTTCACGGCCCTTGAGCGCCGCTTGCACCGAGGGCTGGGTGTCAATTTCCTGGCGCGTAAACCAGGGCTTGCGCTGCGCCAATCCGAGCGGCGGCTGGTACAGCGGCACGCTGAAAGCGGCACTGGGTGTGCGGGCGCCTTCCAGCACCGGCTCAAAGTAGGCGGTGAGCAGCCCCTCGGCACTGCCCGACAGGGCATCGACCCGGTACGGCTGCAGCCGCGCCACCAGCCAGGCCCGCTGCTCCTCGCCGCTGCCAATGCTCAAGCGCCGAACCTCGCTGCACAGAGGCGCAAACACCGGGCCGGGGCGCTCACAACTTTTAACCCAGGCATTCCAGGCCTCATGCAGGGCATCGTCGTCAAAACCTGGCAATTCGGCCCAACGCACTGGCGTCCAGCGACTTTTGGCTTGTAAAAGGGCGCCGGGCAAGAGGCTGGTATCGCCCACCACCACCGGTTGAGGCGCGGCCACTTCGGGAACGGAGGGGCGATCGGCAGGTGTCTGCCTCGGGGCACTGCCGCAAGCCACCAGCGTCCCTACAATCAGGCCGATCAAAACGGGATACAGGAGTCGGTTCATGCGTTTGCTCTTGCTGGAGGCTCTGGGGGCCTTGCTGTTGCTGGTGTTGATTGTGTGGTGGACCATGTTCTCGGGGCGCGACCGGGGCGAGTTACCCGCCGCCAAGGCCGACAGTGACTCAACCACCGGGGACTTGGCGAAACAGGTTGACCAGCTCGACCGCTGACTTGACTTCCATTTTCTCGAACACGCGGGACCGGTGCACCTCGACCGTTCTGATGCTGATGTCGAGCCGGTCAGCAATTAATTTATTGGGCAAGCCTTCCACCACCAAGGCCATCACATCGCGCTCGCGCTCGGTGAGTTCGGCTTGTCGCTCCTGCAGACGCCCGGTTTTTTGATGCTTTTGCAGGTAGGCGGCTGACTGCGCCAAGGCCTGCACCACGCGGTCAACCAGGGCATTGTCGGAGCAGGGTTTTTCACAAAAATCAAACGCCCCGCGCTTGACCGCATCCACCGCTGTGGGTACATCGGCATGGCCGGTTAAAAAAATCACCGGCATCGACTGCTGCAAGCCGCGCTCAATCAGCCACTCAAACAATGCCAGGCCACTCAAGCCCGGCATGCGTACATCCAGCAAGAGGCAGCTGGGCTGGTTGATGACCGCACCCTTTTCAAGCTTGCGCTGAAAGTCTTCGGCACTCTCGAACACTTCGCTGGCCAGGCGCCGCGAACGCAGCAGCCATGCCAGCGCTTCACGCACGCTGGCGTCGTCATCCACGACAAAAACCTGGGATTCGATCAAAGGCAACATGCGCCGATGTTATGCCACAGCGCGCAACGGCAGGGTGAAAACAAAAATAGTCCCCTGCGGCCAATTGGGCTCAAAAAGCAGCACTCCACCGTGCTGTTCCACCACCGTACGACACAAGCTTAGCCCCAAGCCCATGCCTTCGGCCTTGGTGGTGAAAAACGGGTTGAACAACTGTTGTTGCACCTCCGGCGTCATGCCGCTGCCCACATCCGCCACTGAAAACTCCAGCCATTTCCGGGCGCCCTCGCCCGGGGCACGGCGGATCGTGAGCTGCAAGACCCGCTCCACAATCGCGGGCTGGTCCATCGCCTGCATGGCATTGCGCGCCAGATTCAGCAAGATTTGCTCCACCATGGTTCGGTCGCACACCACTGGCGGCACCTCAGGTTCAATCTCAATCTGCACCCTCACCCCTAATTTGCGGGCCTGCAGATGGATCAGGGGCAGGATGGCGTCAAGCAGCACTTGCGGTGCCACCACTTCGCGTACCTGGTCGCGCCGACGCACAAAGTCATGCACGCTCTTGATAACTTTGCCGGCCCGCTCTGCCTGCTGCGCAATGCGCTGCATCGCCACCTGCAAATCAGGCCCATGCGCCTGCGCCGCGTTGGCGCCGTCTTGCAATAAATTGAGCGACCCGTTGGCATAACTTGAAATGGCGGCCAGCGGCTGGTTCAGTTCGTGACTCAGCAGCGACGCCATCTCGCCCACCATCGCCAGCCGGGCGGTGGCCTGCAACCGGTCCTGACTGGTACGCGACAACTCCTCAACACGGCGCTGTTCGCTGATGTCCAGGAACGCACTCATCCAGCCACTTTGTACGCCCTGGGCGTCAATCAAGGGCGCTTCGATGATGAGCACCGGAAAGCGCGATCCGTCCTTGCGCATGAAGACCGACTCAAAACCTTCGCGCGGCGGCGCGGTACCGGCCAGTCGAATAGTCTGGCGCTGCTGGTACTCATCTATGAACTCGGGGGGCCAGTAGGGTGCGGGCATGTGCCGCCCCAACAACTCATCCTCCGAAAAGCCCACCATCTGGCAAAAAGCCGAGTTGACATAGGTGGTGTGCCCCTGCAAATCACGCGCCCGCATGCCGGTCACCAGCGAGTCTTCCATCGCCTTGCGAAAGGCCAGCGCATCGGCCAGATCGTGTTCGGCCTTGAGGCGCCGTCGCATGTCCCGGCCCAGCAAAGCCATCACCAAGAGCAGGCCCAGCGACATGGCTGCCACCAGCGCGGTGAGCACATTGGGAAACAGATCGGGCGCACCGCGCCAGCTGTCCATGCGCAACACCAGGCTGGTGCCGGGCAAGTCCACCAATTGCTGCACGGAAAAGACCCGGCTACCGCTGCGGGTGGCGCGGCGCATGGCCAGCCGGGTGCCATCGCCTTCGGTGAAGGCGATTTCGTCATTGCGTCCGCCTTGGCGCGCAGGAATGGCGTCAAGCACCTCCTGCAAGGCGTAGGTAGCCACCAGATACCCTGCCGGCTTGCCGCCGCTTTGCAGCGGCAGGCACAACTCCATCACCTGCATTCCGAGTCCATTGGCGAAGGGAACGAAATAACTGCTGGTGTAGGCCGGGCCACTGAAGCGGTGGGCCGTGGCACAGGCCAGCGCCACTTCCGACTGGGCATAGCTGCGGCCCCGGTGATCAAACACCGGGGTGCGAAAGGGGGTGTCGACCTGTGAAAGCAAATGCAAGTCGTTGCTGCGCCATTCCACACGCACCAACTCACGGTGCTCGCGCAGAAAACCCGCCGCATCGATGGCCCAGGAGTTGGGCGATGGGTCGCTGTATTGCAAGGCTTGCAAACTTTGCACGTTGCGCGTGAATGCAGCCCGTACATCAGCCACGGCTTCGGACGCGTCGCGCTCCAGACGACCTTGCACTTGGGCGGCCTCATAGACCCCGGCCAGCCAGACCAGCATCGCCAGCATCGCCACCACCAGGAGTACAAGCGCGGTCCAGAGGGTCCGACGTCGGGACAAAGGCAGGGTGTTCACGGGATGTTGCTGGCGGGCGCTGCCTTGCGCTCTACCTTGGTGACTTTGGGGTCGGTCCAGGTGCCATCAATGTGAAACTCCTGAGTGGCCGCCTCACTCAGGGGGCGGCGCAAAAACATCTGGGCCAAAAAGGTACCCAGCCCGATCGCCGGATTGATGACGGTGGCAATCAGCGAGGCGGTACCGGCATTGATCTCTGGCACCACCACCACCTTGAGGTCTTGTGTTTCCTTGCCAATGTCAGCCCAGCCCTCCATCAGCACGGCGGCATTGACGCCCTTCATTTGCAGATTATTGGTTTTGGCAATACCTTGCTCAATCGTGAGATCGCCGCGGAAAAAGTCAAACACAAAGCCTTCGCTGAAGACATCCCGAAAATCCAGCGTCAGGCGGCGCGGCAAGGCCTGCAAGCTCAACACCCCCAATAATTTGGCAATGCCGGGGTCGGCTTTCAAAAATTGCCCCTCTTCAACATTCACCGTAAAAGCGCCGGTCATGGACGGGTAATCCAGTGTGATGGGCGACCCCATCCAGGCCACTTGACCTTCCATCTTGCCGCGCCCTTTGCGAACCACGCCCTTCATGCCAAAGCGAGACAGGAGCTCGCCGCCATCCGTGATGTCGAGCTTGAAATTCATCACCGTGCGACGGCGATCAGTGGCGCCACGAGCGATCGGCGAGCCCACCGCCGCCCAATTGCCGCTGGCCGTCAGCACCGCTTCGGGGGTGATCAGGTTGAACTTGTTCAAGCGCCACTCCCGCGCCGCTGTCCCGGCACCCCGGTTAACGGCCTCGACCTCAACCCGCCCGACATGTTTGCCACGCAACTCAAAATCTTCCACCACGATGTCGAGCGCCGGAATGCTGGCGGGCTGCTCCTCCAGCAGGGCTTCCACCTCCTTGGCGGCGCCAGGCGCAATCGTCAACCGGGCCAGACGGGCATAGACGCGCCCCGCCCCGGTGTCTGACGGTTGCCGGTATTCCAGGTAACCGTTCAACTCGGTGGCCTGCAGATTAGCCTTCCACAAGCGGCCCTCACGCGTACCCCCGACCACCACGTTGTGCAGTTTGCGTCCACCAAAGCCCAATTCCAAGGCCCGCACCGCAAGACTGCTGGGCAGGTAGCCCTGGGAGGCCGTGGTGGCCAGCGAGGTGCCTGCCACCTGCGACAACACGGCGCCCCAAGTATCCAGATCGACGCCGCTCAAATTGATGTTGGCAGCCACCCCTTCTGAAGGCATGGGCGCTGACTCTTGCGGCGACAGACCCACCGCCATGCTGCCGCGCAGCACCCGCGGCTCGGGTCCGGACAGGTCGCGCACATACACCACCGAGGCGGCGCGACCCAACTCCAGCGTCAACTGGTCCTGCAAGCGCAACGCGCCTCCCGGCCCGGGCAGCAAGGACTCGCGCACCAGTGCGGTTTCAAGCCGCAAGGGCAGCGCGGTTTCGGCGCTTTTATTCAAGGGCGCCGGCAGGCTCAAGGCCAGGCCTTGCAGGTTGCTGGTCACCAGCAACTCCGGTTCACCCTGGCGAAACCCCAGCACCGCCGTGTAGGCCGCACTGCCGCTGGTGAACTGCGCCAGTCGGGCCAGCGGGGCGATCTCCCGGGCCAGTCGTAAACCTTCCGCCGTGGCGGTGCCGCTGGCCCGGATCACGATTGGCGGCAGGCCCCGAGCGCCATTGCTAGCAGTCTGTGCAACGGAACCACCCTCCAGGCGTGTGTCACCACCGAGCATGCGCGCCTGGGCGCCCACCAGTGAAAAACCAGTCTCCGAAAAATTAACCACACCCCTGCCACGGGTCAGTTTGGGGGCTTCCGGGATGATCTGAAGGTCGTTGTTGTTGAGAGTGACACTGCCTTGCACCAATGATTTTTCAATGTCGGCAATCGGCAACACCAGCTTCAGCTTGATGTCGGCCGCGCCATTGACCACGGCCCGCCCCAGAGCTTTGCCGGTCATGGCTGCCAGCGGCGAGCTGTTGACAATGCCCAGCCCCTCGGCCAGCGGACCCTTCACTTCGGCATTAACGGTCACCGTGGCATGGTTCAAATCGGGAATCACCGCCTCCAACTTGTGGACCTGCAAGCCATTGGCAGCCCCCATGCGGGCACGGGCCGCGCGAACCTGAAGCTGAGCCCGGTCAATCACCAGCTCGCCATTGAGTTGCGTCAACGCCGGCCAAGGCGGGGCGCCAGGCGACTGGATGCTGGAGGGCACGTAGGCCAGAGTGGCATTTTGAACGTCGGCCGAGACCCGGAACTCGCCCAGCTTGGGGTCGGTAAACGGCATGTTGTTCAGATCGCCCCGGACCTTGAACTTCACCACGCTGGCACTGCCGGTCAGCAGGGCGTCGCGCACATAGTCGCGTACCGGCTTGTGAATCACGGTGGGCAAATAACGGAACACCCGGGTGCCGTTGGCGCGACTCAGACTGGCCTGCAAATCCAGTACCCCTGGAAAACGGCCGTGCGAAGTGGACTTGGCCGGGTCGCTGGTCTCCCACTTGATCTGCGCTTCGCCTTGTGTATCGGCATTGCTGAAGGTCAGGTTGGGCAGTTGCACCGCAATGCGCTCGCCATTGATCTGCCACTGGACCTCGGTCGACATCAGGGTGATCGGGATCACCGGCTCTTCAAAAAAACCGGGCAAGTCCACGGCGCCGTTGGCCAGGCTGATGCGAGCCTTGCCGGACGACTGATTCAGGTCAAAATCAATCGTGGCGCCCGAAATGCCAGGCGTATCGCCCACCACCGCCCACTGAAACTGACTCACCAGGCCCTTGACCGCGTACTGACTCACCGCGCTCATGGGGCCCTGCCAACTGGCCTGAATACGTTCCACCAAGCCTTTGGGAGCGTAGGTCAGCAATTGGGCCCGCACCGGCGCATCCATGGGCAAACGGTTGGCGATCTGGGCCAGGGCGGCCAGGTCCAGCTTGTCGGCTTTGATCTCACCGCGGGCCGCGATCTTGCCCTCAGCGCCGAGGTAACTCACGCTGACATTGCCGCCCGGCCAGTGCAAACCGTCATGGGTGTCAAACTGAAGTCCCTGGGTCGAAAACTCAAAACCTGCGGCCAGCACCTTGCCTCCCAGACGCCCGCGCACTGATGCCAGTTCAAGGGCCTCCAAATCAGGGCCCAGCGTGACATTCACCGCGGCCAGAGCCACATCGGCCACGGCGCCCACCACCTCGCCCTGGCTGACATCGACCCAAGCCGTGACCGCACCATTGCCTTGATGAAGATCGATACCGACATCGGCATGGCGACGCAGTTCGGACAAATCGACCCGCGCAAACTCCGCATAAAGCTGGCCCGTCCAATCCTGCCACTGACTTTTGCTGCGCGACAGCAAAGGCTGCGTAAATTGGCCGCGCAAACTGAACCGCTCGCCCCACAGCACCGGCGGCGTGGCATCCAAGCGCAGATCGTGGCGCCGACCCTTGTTGCGTACCACCAGCTCCACCTGCTTTAGCGCCAGCGTGGGCGCTGCCCGCAGTTCATCGGTCCACTGGAGGGTCCCGTCATGAATGGCAAATTCGAGTTGTGAAAAAAACCACTCTGCCGCCCCATTTTCAGAGCTGCCGGGTTTCGAAAAATCCAGTCCAGCGACAAAAATCTTGCCCGTGCGGTCACGGCGAACCGTGAGTTCAGGCCGGTCGATATACAACTGTTCAAACCCGAGATTAACGAGTGAACGCGGTGACAGGGCGATCAGGATGCGCGGCAAACTCAAGGCCGCCCGACCTTGGGCATCAATCAACTGGACATTGGTGAGTTCGATCGACGGGATCAACCCGGTGGAAGCCGCCGTGATGGCACCGATGCGCACCGGTACACCCAACACCTGCGTGGCCTTGGCTTCAAGCTGCGGACGAAACTCGCCGATACGCGGCACAATCAGCCAGTGCAAAGCGCCCCAGGCCAGCAAGAAAACAAGCCACGCAGCCAGCAACAAGCCCAGCGACCAGCGGGCGACGGTTGTCATTGTTTTCAGCAGTGTTGAAGGGGCAGGCGTCAAGTCGATCATTGGAACTTGGAAATATGACAGGAATTATCACCGGCACCGCAATGTCCTCATACTCGCGTTTTGGTGTGCGCATTCGACGTCGCTTTGAGAGTCAGCTGCACTTGCTGGCACCGGGCCTGCCGGACCAGACCACCATGGCCCAGACCTTCGCGGCCTTGAAAACCGGGGGTTATGACACCAGCAGCGCCTTGCGCACCACGCGCCAACTGGTGCTCGAGCGCCTGCTGTGCCTGGACTGCGACCAACAAGCCCCGCTGCGCCAAATCACCCAGGCCATGACCGACCTGGCCGAATTCGCCCTGATCACGGCCTGCGCCGAAGTGCAGCAGGCGCTGGACCTAGCCCACGGCCGCCCCATGACGCCCGAGGGCGTACGCGCCCAACTCTGGGTTATCGGCATGGGCAAACTCGGCGCGCGCGAGCTGAACGTCTCGAGCGACATCGACCTGATCTACATCTACGACCAGGACGGCGACACCACGGGCGATGAGATCGGGCGCGGTCGCCTGTCCAACCAGGAATACTTTGCCAAGGCGGTGCGGGCTATTTATGCGCTGATTGGCGACGTCACCGAGCACGGCTTTGTGTTTCGGGTCGACCTCGCCTTGCGCCCCAACGGCAACTCCGGACCGCCCGCCGTGTCGCTGGGCGCACTGGAAGAGTACTTGCATGTGCAGGGCCGCGAGTGGGAGCGCTTTGCCTGGCTCAAAAGCCGGGTGGTGGCGCGCATGGGCGACCCCGGCGATCTCACCTCCAAAGGTCTGCGCAGCATCGTGATTCCGTTCGTGTTCCGGCGCTACCTCGACTACAACGTGTTTGACTCGCTGCGCATCCTGCACCGGCAAATCCGGGACCATGCCAGCAAACGCAGCGCCGGCCACCCGGAGCGGGCCAACGATGTCAAGCTGTCGCGGGGTGGCATTCGTGAAATTGAATTCACCGTGCAACTGCTGCAGGTGGTGCGCGGCGGCCAGTTTCCGGAACTCCGAACCCGCCCCACCCTGAGTGCACTGCCCCGACTGGTCAAGGCCGGCCTGATGCCGCCAGCCACGGCGCAATCGCTGGCCGAAGCCTACGACTTTTTGCGCCGGGTCGAGCACCGCATCCAGTACCTGGACGACCAGCAAACCCATGTACTGCCCACCCAAGACCAGGACCTCGCCTGGATCGCCCACACCATGGGTTTTGCCACCTCGCAAGAACTGCTGCACCAGCTCGACCGCCACCGCGAAGGTGTGGCGCAGGAGTTTGATGCGCTGCTCGGTGGCGGCGCCGAAAAAGGCTGCAAGAGTTGCAACGGCGCCAAACCGGCGGCAGCCCCCGGCTTTGATGAACTGCTGACGCAATTGCCCGCGCAATTTCAGGCCCGGGTCGCGGCCTGGCGCGAGCACCCCCGGGTGTTGGCCCTGCGGGAAGAGTCCCGCACCCGCTTGATTCGCCTGATTGCACGCACGGCGCAATGGGTGAGCGAAGGCAAAGTGACCGAAGAAGCCGCCGTGCGCCTGGCCGACTGGATAGAGCCGCTGCTGCGCCGCGAAAGCTACCTGGCCATGCTGCTGGAACGCCCCAACGTGCATGAACGGCTGCTGCGCCTGCTGGGCGCCGCCCGCTGGCCGGCCCGCTACCTGCTGCTGCACCCCGGTGTGATTGACGAGTTGGCCGGGGTTGAAATGCTCGATGAACGCTTTATCGCCGCCGAGTTTGAGCACGAACTCGACCACCGGCGCGCCTCCCTGGCCGGCACCGGTGAAGACGACGACGAAACCCTGCTCAACCTGCTGCGCCGCGCGCACCATGCTGAAATATTCCGCACGCTGGCGCGCGACATCGAAGGCAAGATCACGGTCGAACAAGTGGCCGACGACCTGAGTGCCCTGGCAGAAGCGGTGTTGCGCATCACCACCCGCTGGTGCTGGGGCCTGCTGAAAAAGAAACACCGCGAAACCCCGCAATTTGCCATCATTGCCTACGGCAAACTGGGCGGCAAAGAGCTCGGCTACGGCAGCGACCTCGACATCGTGTTTGTCTATGACGACGAAGATGACAACGCCTCAGAAGTCTATGCCGCCCTGGTGCGCAAGCTCATCAACTGGCTTACCGTCAAAACCGGCGAAGGCGATTTGTACGAAATTGACACCGCGCTGCGCCCCAACGGCAACGCCGGTCTGCTGGTCACCTCGTTTGACGCCTACGCCAACTACCAGTTGCAACGCGGCTCAAACACCGCCTGGACCTGGGAACACCAGGCCATGACCCGCGCCCGCTTCGTGCTGGGCGACGACACTTTGCGCCAGCGCTTTGATGCAATTCGCAAAGCCGTCATCGCGGCCCCGCGCAACCCGCAGGAGTTGAAGGCTGAAATCAACGCCATGCGTGAAAAAGTGCGCGCAGCCCACCCGGCCAAGGGCGACCCGGCGCACGAACTCTTTGACGTCAAGCAAAGCCCTGGTGGCATGTTTGACGCCGAATTTGTCATGCAATACCTGGTGCTGGCCAACGCCACGCAGTACCCCGAGTTGATTGACAACACCGGTAACATCGCCCTGCTGGAACGCGCCGAAGTATTGGGCTTGCTGCCCCCCGGTGTCGGGCATGCGGCCGCCGGCGCCTACCGCGAAATGCGCCGGGTGCAGCACCGCGCCCGCCTCAACGAAGAACCCACCACCGTCTTCATGCCTGAGTTGCAGACTGAGCGCGATGCGGTGCTGGCGTTATGGCAGACGGTGTTTGGCGCAGTGTCACACTGATTTTTTTCTCACCGTGCGGGCCGCTGCCCGCACGCATCACCGTCAAACCGGTCCCTTATGAACGCTTTCAAACTCAAACCAATAGCTATTGTTTTAATAGCTGCTTGCGCAATAACGACGGGGGCTATAGCCCTATTTGCCTTAAAAGACAAAGCCCCCACCAAACCTGCCAGCCAAGCCACTGCGACCGCCAAACCCGCCCTCACCGTCACCACGACACAGGCACAGATGAGCACCTTGCCGATCACGCTGACGGCCAATGGCAACGTGGCGGCCTGGCAGGAAGCCAGCATTGGCACCGAAAGCAACGGCCTGCGACTGGCCGAGGTGCTGGTCAATGTGGGCGATGCGGTGCAACGCGGCCAGTTGCTGGCGCGGTTTGCCGATGACAGCGTGCAAGCCGACGTGGCGCAAGCGCGCGCGGGCGTCAACGAAGCCACGGCCAACGCGGCCGAGGCCAGCGCCAACGCCGACCGGGTGCGCACGCTGATGACCACCGGCACCTTCAGCGGCCAGCAGATCAACCAGTATTTGACCGCCGAGCAAACCGCAAAAGCCCGGGTCGAGTCGGCCAAAGCGGGTTTGGCCTCACAGCAACTGCGCCTCAAAAACACCCAGGTATTGGCGCCTGACAGCGGCGTCATCTCCAGCCGCAGCGCCACCGTGGGCGCGGTGGTGATGAACAGCACCGAGTTGTTTCGGCTGATTCGCCAAGGGCGGCTCGAGTGGCGCGCCGAAGTGACCTCGACCGAGTTGGGCCGCATGGTGGTGGGCACGGCCGTCACCGTGACGTCTGCCAGTGGCGCGCAGACGCAGGGCCGGGTGCGCATGGTGGCGCCCACCGTCGACCCGCAAACGCGCTCCGGCCTGGTCTATGTGGACTTGCCCACAGCCGCCAAAACGGCGGGCGACGCAGGCTTCAAGGCCGGCATGTTTGCGCGCGGCGAGTTTGAGTTGGGACAGTCATCGGCCTTGAGCGTGCCGCAGCAGGCGGTTGTGGTGCGCGATGGTTTCGACTACGTGTTTCGTCTGAATGCGGACCAGCGCGTGAGTCAGGTCAAGCTGCAAATTGGCCGGCGCGTGGCCGACCGGGTGGAGGTGCTGAGTGGCATCGGGCCTGCGGACGTGCTGGTGGCCAGCGGCGCCGGGTTTTTGAACGACGGTGATCTGGTTAAAACGGTGGCGGCGGCCTCTGTGACGGCACCGGCTTCAGCCCCGGTCGCAGCCCAAAGTTTAGCGCCAAATAGCCATCTAGCCCCCGTAACACCTGCGCAAGCAGCTATTAAATAAGGAGCGAGTGTGAATTTTTCCTCGCTCTCCATCAAGCACCCGGTGCCCGCGATCATGCTGTTTGTGCTGCTCTCGCTGGCGGGCATTCTGTCGTTTCGCGCCAGCGTGGTGCAGGACTTTCCGGACATCGAATTGCCCATCGTCACCGTCAGCGCGGCACTCTCGGGCGCGGCCCCGGCGCAGCTGGAAACTGAAGTGGCGCGCAAGCTCGAAGACGCAGTTGCCACGCTGCAAGGCGTGAAGAATATCTACGCCAAGGTGCTTGATGGCGAGGTGACCGTCACGGTCGAATTCATCCTTGAAAAACCGATTGCCGAAGCGGTGAACGACGTGCGCGATGCCGTGGCCCGCGTCCGCGCCGACCTGCCTGCCGATGTCCGCGACCCCTCGGTCACCAAAGCCTCGACCGCCGGGCGCGTGGTGCTGACCTTCACCGCCACCGCAGCACAAGCACCCACCCAGCCGGGCACGACTGGTCACGCCAGCCAACTCGACGACCAGGCCCTGAGTTGGTTTGTTGACAACACCGTGGCCAAGCGCCTGCTCAGCGTGCCGGGGGTGGGTGCCGTTAAACGCATGGGTGGCGCCAGCCGCGAGATACGGATTGAGTTGAACGCCGACAAGATGGCGGCACTCAACGTGTCGGCCATCGACGTGTCGCGTCGCCTGAAACTGGTGCAGCAGGAAGCGCCCGGTGGCCGCGGTGATGTGAGCGGTGCCGAGCAGTCGGTGCGCACCATTGCCACCGTCAAAACCGCGGCTGAGTTGGCGCAACTCGACATCCCGCTGGCCGATGGCCGCCACCTGCGGCTCGACCAGGTGGCGCAGGTGCTCGACACCGTCGCCGAGCCGCGCTCGGTGGCCACTCAGGATGGCCGCACCGTGGTCGGCTTTGAAGTCTTCAGAACCAAGGGCGCCAGTGAAATTGACGTGGCCCAAGGCGTGCGCACCGCGGTCGCCGAATTGCAGTCAAGTAACCCAACCATCGCCTTGCAACAAGTAATCGACAACGCCGCCCCGGTGGCCGAGAACTTCAAGGGCTCGATGGAGTTGCTCTACGAAGGCGCACTGCTGGCAATCCTCGTGGTGTGGTGGTTTCTGCGCGACTGGCGCGCCACGCTGGTGTCGGCCGCCGCCTTGCCCCTGTCGGTGATTCCTACCTTTTTGGGCCTCAAGTATTTTGGCTACACGCTCAACACCGTCACGCTGCTGTCGCTTGCCCTGGTGGTCGGCGTGCTGGTGGACGATGCGATTGTCGAGATCGAAAACATTGAGCGCCACCTGCGCATGGGCAAGTCACCCTACCAAGCCGCCATGGAAGCGGCTGACGAAATTGGCATGGCGGTGATTGCCACCACCTTTGCGCTGGTGGCGGTGTTCCTGCCGACCGCCTTCATGGGTGGCGTGCCGGGCCTGTTTTTCAAGCAATTCGGCTGGACCGCGGTGCTGGCAATTCTGGCGTCCTTGATGGTGGCGCGGCTGCTCACGCCGATGATGGCGGCCTACATTTTGAAACCACATAAAAATGCGGCCCATGACGACCCCACCGCGGCCTACCATGAAGCACCGGATGGCTGGCTGATGGCGCGCTACATGCGCACCATGCGCTGGTGCCTGAGCCACCGCGCCCTCACCATGACCGGGGCGGCGCTGTTTTTTGTCGGCTCGATCGCGCTGGTGCCTTTGCTGCCGACCGGCTTTGTGCCGGCCGCTGACCGGGGCCAGACCCAGATCAACATCGAACTGCCGCCCGGCAGCACGCTGGCCGAGACCCGCACGACGGCCGAACGCGCCCGCCTCGCCGCCATGGCGGTGCCGCACGTCAAGAGCATCTTCAGCTCGATTGGCGGTGGCTCCAGCGGCGATGCGTTTGCGCCCGGCGCCTCGGCCGAAGCACGCCGCGCCGTGCTCACACTCACCACTACGCACCGCACCGAGCGGTCCGCCAGCATGGCCGATATTGAAGCGCAACTGCGCCAGAAAATGTCGGACATTGCGGGCGCCCGTTTCACGGTGGGCCCGCCGGATTCAGGCGTCAAGATGCAACTGGTGCTCAAGAGCGACGACGCCGTGACGCTGCTGGCCACGGCGCAAAAAGTGGAACGCGAGCTGCGCACCTTGCAAGGCGTGGGCAACGTCAGTTCCAGCGCTTCGCTGGTGCGCCCCGAAATCATCGTGCGCCCCGACGCCGCCCGCGCTGCCGACCTGGGCGTGACCGCGGCCAGCATCGGCGAAACCGTGCGCGTGGCCACCGCCGGCGACTACGACACCAGCCTGCCCAAGCTCAACCTGTCTGAGCGCCAGGTGCCGATTCGCGTCAAGCTGCCGGAGGCGGTGCGGGCAGATCTGGCCACACTGGCACGCCTGACGGTACCCGGCAAGATGGGCGCGGGCGGGGTGCCTAACCCGGTGATGCTGGGCAACGTGGCAAGCCTCAGCATGGAGAGCGGCCCGGCCCAGATTGACCGCCTGAACCGCAGCCGCAACGTGACGCTCGACGTCGAGTTGGGCGGCCGCCAGTTGGGGGAAGTCAACACCGAGGCACGGGCCTTGCCGAGCCTGAAAAACCTGCCACCGGGTGTGCAGATTGCCGAGCTGGGCGACGCGCAAGAGATGCAGGCGCTGTTTGCCAGCTTCGGTATCGCCATGCTGATTGGTGTGCTGTGCATCTATGGCGTGCTGGTGCTTTTATTCCATGATTTCATGCAACCGGTCACCATCCTCGCCGCACTGCCCTTGAGCATGGGCGGTGCGTTTGTCGCACTGCTGCTCACCGGGCGGGCACTTTCCATGCCCTCGATGATCGGCCTCATCATGCTGATGGGCATCGTCACCAAGAATTCGATTTTGCTGGTGGACTACGCCATTCTGGCGCGCGAGGCTGGCAAGAGCCGCTTCGACGCGCTGGTCGACGCCTGCCACAAACGCAGCCGCCCGATTCTCATGACCACCATCGCCATGGGTGCGGGCATGATGCCCCTCGCCCTGGGCTGGGGCGCCGACCCGAGCTTTCGCTCACCGATGGCGATTGCCGTCATCGGCGGGCTCATCACGTCTACGTTATTGAGCCTGCTGGTGGTGCCGGCCGTGTTCACCTACATCGACGACTTGGCCAACCTGATCAAGCGTGGGATGGCGTACTTGCGGGCTTGACGGCCTGGTACAGGGCGCGCACCAGATCAGACTGCGTAATGAGCCCCACCAGCCGGTTGTCTCCGTCTATCACGGGGATGTGCTGGTGGCCGCCGGTCGAGAACAGCGGCACCAGATCTATCGCGTGGCGCTGCACGCTGGCCACTTGAACCTTGCGCGTCATGATCTGCCCTACTACCTCGGGCTTGTCCGAATGCGTTGACCCGCTGCGCCGGACCATAGCGCGAAAGCGTTGCCCGATGCCGCCCAGCTCATCCAGATCCACCTGACGCAAGAAGTCAGCGGCGGTCACGATGCCGACGATGCGACGGGTCCGGTCCAGCACCGGCAAGGCTTTGAGGTGCTGCTGGCGCATGAGTTTCCAGGCCTCACTCAACGAAGTGCCAAATTGCACTGAAGGCGGATCGCGCAACATGATGTCGGCGCAGCGCAGTTCGCCCAGATGGCGTTGGTAGGAAGCCAGTTCGGCGTAGTGCAGCAGTTGTTCCAGATCGTCGCGACTGACATCCAGCACCTGGTTGTAGTGCGCCAGCGCGTCATCGAGGTCCTTGCTGCTGAAGCGGGCCGCCTCGCTTGGCTTGGGGTCGGAACTGCGTTGTGAGTGAGGGTAGGCTCGCCCCGTCAGGTTGTTGTACACCACGCCGCTCATCACCAACAGGCAGGCATTTGCCAGCACGGGAAACAACACAAAATAGTAGTTGGAGGCATGCAGCAAAACCGCCAGCAAGGCCGTGGCCCCGCCAGGGGGATGCACGCACCTGAACGCTAACATGAGTGCCAGCGAGAGACCCACCGCCACAGAAGCCGCCCCCACCGGATCGCCGATATAAATGGCACAAGTGACGCCGACCAGGGCTGCCAAGGTGTGACTCATCAGCACCGACCAGGGTTGCGCCATCGGACTGGACGGCACCGCAAACACCAGCACCGCGCTGGCCCCCATGGGCGCCACCAGCCAGGTGGCCGCAACAGCGCTGCCACCCCACCAGCGACTCAGCAAAGCAGTGATGAAAATGCCCAAGCCCGCCCCCAAAAAAGCACGCCCGCGTTCTCGGGCATCGACCTGCAAGGGGGCCGCGAGAAATCTCAATGCAATATTTTTGACCGCCCCAAGGCTGAGCGCGACACGCCAGGCGGCGGGTTTTTCATCAAGACTCACGCTAATAATCCTTTGCAAGAAGTCGGAAGATGATACCGACTCCGTCGCAAAAAACAAAACTTATTCCAGCTTAAGAAACTATGGTTTTAATAGCTGCTCACGCAGGTAACACGAGCGCTATCGGCGATATCGACTCACAAAAAATCAAACTGCATTAATGCAACCTACCGGTTCGCTGGTACTCAAAGGCAGGTCGAAAAATTGATCTGCAGGCACCGGGCGACTGAAGAGGTAACCCTGCCCCACTTCGCAGCCAAGCCGGGCCAGAAAATCTCGCTGTTCGATTTCTTCCACACCTTCAGCCACCAGCTTGTGGCCCAGTTTGTGGGCCATGACGACGATGGTTTCAACCAGGATCCGATCGCTTTCGTTGACCATCATACCGCGCACAAAACTCTGGTCGATCTTGATCACAGCGATCGGTAGTTTTCGCAAGTAGGACAAGCTTGAGTAACCGGTGCCAAAGTCATCGATCGCCAGCGTGATCCCAAGCTGGCGAAGTTCATGGAGCCGTTCTATCAATTCCTGGGTGTGCACCAGCAGGGCGTCCTCGGTTATTTCCAGCTCCAGGACGGTGGCGCTCACATGATGCGCATCAAGCATGGCTTGCACTTGAGAAATCATATGGGGGCGGCGCAGGTCGCTGGCATTTTGGTTCACGGCCAGCCGCATGCCAAGTTGCCACAACCCCAGACGCTGCCATTGCCCCACCTGGCGCAGCGATTCATTCAGCACCCACTGGTCAATCGCCACCAGCAAGCCAGACTTTTCGGCAATGGCGATGAACGCCCCGGGCATCACCAAACCATGGCCGGGCCGTTGCCAACGCACCAGCGCCTCGGCTCCGACCAGTTCTCCACTTGCGAGCTTGAACTTGGGTTGGTAATAAACCTTTAGCTCCTGGCGTTCAATGGCGCCCGCCAATTCCGTTTGAATTGAAAATTTTTGGGCATTGTCCTGGCTCATTTGTGCCATGTAGGAGGCACTGCGGTTGCGTCCGGACAGTTTGGCTTCGTACATGGCAATGTCGGCATTGCGCAGCAACAGATCAGGGGTGTCGCCATCTACCGGGAAAATGGCAATGCCGGCTGACGCCATCGGAATGTAGTGAACGCCCTGGCCCAGCATCATCGGGGCCCGCAACTGATCCAGCAGATTGGTCACCACCACATGGGCATTCTGACTATTGGTCATCGGCAACAAAATAACAAACTCGTCCCCGCCCAGGCGCGCCACTGTGTCCTCCGCACGCACCGCCAGTTGGAGGCGTTTGGCAATCATCTTCAGCAACTCATCACCGACCAAATGGCCGAGGCTGTCGTTGACTTCCTTGAAGTGATCAAGATCGATGAACAAGAGGGCGAAGGTTTGATGGCGCCGCTGGGAAAAAGAGATGAGCTGGCCAATGCGGTCGTTGAACAAGGCCCGATTGGGCAAGCCAGTGAGGCTGTCATACGAAGCCATTTTCAACATCTGGGACTGCACGGCACGCAGCGGGGTCAAGTCGGTCTGGATGGCAATGTAATGGATCACCTCGCCCTGTGCATCCAGCACCGCGTTGATGTTGCTCCAGACCGTGTAGTAGCCGCCCGCGGAGGTCCGGTTGCTGATCTCGCCGGACCAGCGTCCCTCCTGCGTCAGGGCTTGCCACATGGCTTGGTAGAAGTCAGCATCCTGACGCCCGGATTTCAGGATATTGGTGCGATGGCCGAGCACCGAGGACTCAGAAAACCCTGATTGTTGGGTAAATGCCGGATTGACCCGAACGATGTGGGTTTGCGGATCGGTCACGATGATGGCTTCCGCCGCCGTCATGAAAACCGACTCGCTCAGCAGGCTCTGGCGCTGCTTGTCCTTGATGTCAGTGATGTCGGTCGAGATGCCGCCCACACCGTAGAGCCGACCCTGCGCATCATGCAAGGGGAACTTGCGCGTCAGGAACGCCACCGAGCCTTGCGCGCCGCCAACATGAAACTGCTCCTCCAGCGTCACCGACTCACCAGTGCGCAGCACCTGCGCATCGGTCTCGGATTGCAGGATCGCATCACGCAAGGGCAGGAAATTTTCACGCTTGTGACCCAGCACCTGGTCCCTTGGACGGCCCAGGAATTTGAGCAGCGGCTGGTTGGCCAGCATCATGCGGCCCGTGGTGTCGGCGGCCGACACCAGGTTGTCACTGCTGTCGAGCAGCCTTGCAAAAATGTGTTGCTCGGTCTCATGGGCAGCCTCCAGGCTGCGGTCCACCAGCAGCACCAGCACATGGTTATCCAGGTGGTAGTCCAGCGACAGTTGGATCAAATGGGCGTCAAGCACACGAGGCTGGTTCTGCGCATCGGTCAGCGTCAGCTTTTGCAGCACCAAGGGGTCACCGTGGCGCACATCGCGCAGTGCCACGTGCAGGCGGGTGCGGTCGTCGCGGCCCAAGCCCTGGAACAGGCGGTTGTCAAATCCCGCCTGCGATTTGCGGGTGCCCAGCAAGACCGCTGCCCGCTCGTTGAGGTTTTCGATCAGGCCTTTGGCTTCGACCACCAGGGCAGGTAGCGGCATTTGTTCAAACATCGACTGGTAGCGTTTGCGCGACAACGCCAGATCTTGCTGGGACGCGCGAAGTTCCTCGTTTTGCAGTTCGAGTTCGATCTGGTAAATGCGCAAATCTTCCAGCAACTTGGCCACTTCGACCGGGATGATGCCGGGCCAGTCAACACTGGATTCCTGGGGTTGCACCTGCGCCTGAGCGCGCAATTTAAGCTGCTGCAACCGCTCGGTGACGGACTCTGGCCTCGCCATCATGCCGCCGCCAGTTGCTGCTGGCGCCACGCTGTGATGTTGATATGACTCACCACGGCGCCGGGCTGCTCGCCACCGACGGTGGACACATGCATGACAAACCAGCGCTCCTCAGTCAGGGAGTGACACGGGTATTCAAGTGAGAAATGGTGACGCTTGCCTTCAAGTACCTCGCGCACACCACGACGCGCGGCACTGGCGGTGTTGTCATGCGGCTCATGCAGTTCCTTGCAGACATCCAGGTAATTGATGCCCGGCCCGGAGTGCGCCATATCGGCATCCCCGTTCTCGATCGCAAAGTGGCGCCAGGCACTGTTGACCAGGGTGATGACGCCATGGGTATTGAGCACAGCAATGTGCTCGGCCAGGGCATCGATGATGTGCTGCAGGCGCGACATTTCGTGCAACGCGGTCACATCCATGAAGGTGGTGACCGCCCCTTTGGCCGACGAGGACGGCACGCTGTAGGGCAGCATGCGCACCAGGTAATGCAGGCCATTGACGCCGCGCACTTCTTTCTCCACCTTGTCGCCATCCTTGAGCGTGCGGCTCAGGTCGGCGATCAGTTCGGGGTAGAGCAACGTGTGGGCCAGGTCGTCCAGCGGGCGACCGAGGTCCGAGTCGCGCAGCTTGAAGATGCGGGTCGCATCCGGGCTGAAACGGGTTAGTTTCAGGTTTTCATCAACGAACACCGTGCCAGCCGGAACCACTTGTGCCATGTTGTCGAGGTCGGCATTGAGGCGATTGAGGATGTCGATTTTTTCCTGAAACTCGGCGTTGACGGTGATGAGTTCCTCGTTGACCGATTGCAATTCCTCGTTCGAACTTTGCAGTTCCTCGTTGGA
>NZ_JBAWYV010000018.1:0-43409 GCF_037143375.1 Rhodoferax sp.
CGTGTTCGATGGCACGCAAGTCTTTGGAGTTCATCACATAGGTGCCGTGCTCGTCCTCTTCAATCGGCATGTAACTACCTGGGCGCTGACTTTCTTCAATCACATAGACCTCAGAGCGCGCTTGCTGCTCCCGCTGGGCGGCCTCTTGCGGCGCCAGAATGTCGCCCGAAGCATCGACCACACCCGGCAGGGTTTTGTAATCCCAGCGACACGAGTTAGTGCAACTGCCCTGGTTCGCGTCGCGGTGGTTGAAGTAGCCCGACAGCAGGCAGCGGCCCGAGTAGGCGATGCACAGCGCGCCGTGCACGAACACTTCGAGCTCGGTGTCCGGGCATTCTTGCCTGATTTGCGCGACCTGGTCGAGCGAGAGTTCGCGCGACAGGATTACGCGGGCCACACCGACGCTTTTCCAGAACTTGACGGCGGCAGAGTTGACGGTGTTGGCCTGCACCGAGAGGTGGATTTCCATCTCGGGCCAGGTCTCGCGCACCATCATGATGAGGCCGGGGTCAGACATGATCATGGCGTCGGGCTTCAAGGCAATAACCGGCGCCATGTTTTGCACGTAGCTCTTGATCTTGTTGTCGTGCGGAAAGATGTTGGACACCAGGTAAAACTTGTTGCCTAACTCGTGCGCCCGGTCCACGCCCTGCTTGAGCACGTCGATGTTGCCAAAGTCGTTGTTGCGTACCCGCAGTGAGTAGCGCGGCTGGCCGGCATAAACTGCCGTGGCACCAAAGGCCATGGCAGTTTCCAGCATGGTGAGCGAGCCGGCGGGGGCCAGCAATTCGGGGGTTTTAAAGGTCATGCCCAGTTCCAAAAAAGTAAATAAACGCACCGGCGAAGCTGCGGTGTGCCGTGAGGCGATGCGCTAGAAGTAGAAATCGTCGTCTTCATCTCTTAGCATGGCTTTGGCCTGGCGGCGGTAGGCTTTGAGCCAGACCTTCAGCGCAGGAAGCTCTTTGAACATTTTCAAATCTTGCTTGAGTCCTTGCACGTGGCGCTTGAGGTCGGCGATATCGCGGTTCAAAAGCGGCATCACACTGGCCGGGGTCAGCGTTTGAAATGTGAACTGATTGAACTGCGACCGCAGAGGCATTTCCACATACTCAATTTCCTGCTCCAACTCGGCCAGTTGCTCTTTCAGAATTTTATTGAAATGTTTGACCCGGTCTTCCGACATGCCCGCAATGCTGTGGGCATCAATGTGTTCCAACTCCAGTTGCAGTTCCAGCAACTGCAACAGGTCTTTTTTGTCGTAGGCCTGATTGACGCGCTGCATCAGTGTGGTTTTACGTTGGCGCTCTTCCAGATCAGGTTCGCGGTCAGGATGCAGCGCACTGACCAGCTTGCGGTACACCTCGCGAATCGACAAACTGGTCTGGTCGTCTTCGGCCTTTTTCTGCGCTTCACGGGCCAGTTGTTTGGCCGTCTTTTTGCGCTGCGGGCGTGCAGACTCATCCATCTCCAACGCCTCTTGCGCCATCTGCGCCTGAATTTTCGCCAGCAATTCCTCGGGAGAATTCACATCGGATGTATCGCCCAAATCAACCCCGAACATATCCCCCATGGACTGTTTCATATCCTCTAACTCGGCGGCCGCCTCGGCGTCGAAGTCGTCATCGCTGTGCTTGTTGTAAATCGCCTTGAGGGCTTCGTCCCCGGTCTCGGCCACCAGAAGCTCGACCAGGCTGCAGATAATTTCCTGAAGCGCCCGGCGCTCGACCTTGGTCAGTCCTTTTTGGTCCATGGCCTGATCCAGCCCGTGCACCATGTCTGCTTGGCATTTCTTGAAGGACTGCATGACCGGCATGTAGTCGTTGGCCACCTTTTGCTGGTAAGTCTGCATCACCGCCTGCCATTGCACCAACTGCGCGCGCCGGGCCTCGATCTTGGCGACCAGGCTATTGAACGCCTGCTGCGCTTTGGACAAGGTGGGCTTGTTACTTTGCGGCGCGATGCGCAGCGTTTGGCTGGCAGGTTTTTTGGACATTTCTTAAATCAGATCGACGCGTTGATGGGAGACAGACCCACGGTTACATCGCCGCACTGGGCGCGGTGGCGCAGGGCGTGGTCCATCACCACCAGCGCCAGCATGGCCTCGGCAATCGGGGTGGCGCGGATGCCAACGCAGGGGTCGTGCCGACCTTTGGTAATCACTTGCGTGGTCTGCCCGTTTACGTCAATCGACTCGCGAGGCGTCAGGATCGAACTGGTCGGCTTGATGGCAATCGACACCTCCAGGTCTTGCCCGGTGCTGATGCCACCCAACACGCCGCCCGAATTATTCGACTTGAAGCCTGCCGGCGACAGCGAGTCGCCATGCGTGGTACCGCGCTGCGCCACGCTGGCAAAACCGGCGCCAATCTCCACGCCCTTGACGGCGTTGATTCCCATCATGGCGTAGGCAATGTCGGCGTCCATCTTGTCAAACAGTGGCTCGCCCAAGCCCACAGGCACGTTAGTCGCAGAGACGCGAATGCGGGCACCGCACGAATCGCCGTCCTTGCGCAGGGCTTCCATGTAAGTCTCCAGCGCCGAGACATCAGCCACAGGGGCGAAAAACGGGTTGTTAGGCACCAGATCCCAGGACTCAAAACCAATCGGCAGTTCGCCAATTTGCGTCATGCAGCCGCGAAACTCGGTGCCATAGTGCTCAAAAAGCCACTTTTTGGCCACTGCACCGGCCGCCACCATCGGCGCCGTGAGGCGCGCGGATGAACGACCGCCACCCCGCGGATCGCGCAGGCCGTATTTCTGAAAATAGGTGTAATCGGCGTGGCCGGGGCGAAACGATTCAAGGATGTTGCCGTAATCTTTGCTGCGCTGGTCGGTATTTTTGATCAGCAGGCAAATCGGCGTGCCGGTGGTTTTGCCCTCGTAGACGCCCGACAAAATCTCGACCGCATCAGGCTCGTTGCGCTGGGTGACGAACTTGGAGGTGCCGGGGCGCCGACGATCCAGATCAATCTGGATGTCAGCCTCGCATAAGCTCATGCCCGGCGGGCAGCCGTCAATCACGCAGCCAATGGCTGGACCGTGGGATTCACCAAAGTTGGTGACTGCAAATAGTTTTCCGAATGTGTTTCCGCTCATGGGCAGGGATTATCCCAGAGCAACGAGAAAAGGCCCGAAGGCCTTGCAATTTAAGGTGCCAGTGCCGCAGCGGCGGCTGCGCCTTCTTCGGGCCAATCGTGGATATAAGCCTTGAGCATCTTGTTCTCGAAATTTTGCGTGTCCACCACAATTTTTGCCACGTCATAAAAGCTGATGACGCCCATCAGCATGCGGTTGTCCATCACTGGCATGTAGCGGGAGTGACTGCTGAGCATCATGCGGCGCACTTCGTCAATATCGGTCTCGTTGGTGCAGGTCATGGGTGAGTCGTCCATGGCGGTACGCACAATGGTGGTGCCCAGGGTACCGCCATTTTTGATCAACATCTGGATGACCTCCCGAAACGTCAGCATGCCTACCAGATCACCATATTCCATGATCACCAGCGAACCCAGGTCTTTTTCGGCCATCACGGCCACGGCCTGCGCCAGGGGTTCATCGGGGGTAGCGGTGTAAAGGGTGTTGCCCTTGACGCGCAATATATCGCTGACTTTCATAGACTTCCTCGTGGCTCGTAAATTTGTAGGGGATGCGCAGATAAGCTGTTTTGACCGGCTATTCCTGAAATATAGCCCAATAAGTCGATTACCCTCGTCAAATTCGCAAGCTCTGGGCAAAAGACTGCCCCACACCGACAAAGGATGACCATGCCCGGCTACTCAGACCCTGGTTTTGACACGCTGGCGCTGCATGCCGGTGCCGCGCCCGACCCCGCCACCGGTGCGCGGGCAGTGCCGATTCACCTCACCACATCCTTCGTTTTTGAGTCCAGCGACCACGCGGCGGCCTTGTTTAATCTGGAGCGCGCCGGCCACGTCTATTCGCGCATCAGCAACCCGACCAACGCGGTGCTGGAGCAACGGGTGGCGGCTTTGGAGGGCGGCATTGGCGCCATCAGCACCGCCAGCGGCCAGGCCGCGCTGCACCTGAGCATTGCCACGCTGATGGGCGCGGGCTCGCACATTGTGGCGAGCACCGCGCTGTATGGCGGCTCGCAAAACCTGCTGCACTACACGCTGCGCCGTTTTGGCATTGAGACCACGTTTGTGAAGCCGGGCGACATTGACGGCTGGCGCGCGGCGGTGCGGCCCAACACCAAATTATTCTTTGGCGAAACTGTGGGCAACCCGGGGCTGGATGTACTGGACATTGCCACCGTCTCAGCCATCGCCCACGAAGCCGGCGTGCCGCTGCTGGTGGACTCCACGTTGACCACGCCTTGGCTGATCAAGCCGTTCGAGCATGGTGCCGACCTGGTTTACCACTCGGCCACCAAATTTTTGAGCGGCCACGGTACCGTGATTGGCGGCATCGTGGTGGATGGCGGCAGTTTTGACTGGGACAAATCCGGCAAATTCCCGGTGTTGAGCGAACCCTACGAAGGTTTTCACAACATGGTGTTTACCGAAGAATCGACCGTCGGTGCTTTCCTGCTGCGCGCCCGGCGCGAAGGCTTGCGCGACTTTGGCGCCTGTCTGAGCCCGCATTCAGCGTGGCTGATTTTGCAGGGCATCGAAACCTTGTCGCTGCGCATGGAGCGCCACATGAGCAACACACAAAAAGTGGTGGCGTTTTTGGCCAGCCAACCGTTTGTGTCGCGGGTCGGCCACCCGCTGCTGGAAACGCATCCTAGCCATGCGCTGGCGCAAAAACTGTTGCCGCGCGGTGCCGGCTCAGTCTTCAGCTTCGACTTGAAAGGCAGCCGTGAGCAGGGCAAGAAGTTTGTCGAAAGCCTTAAGGTGTTCAGCCACCTGGCCAATGTGGGCGATTGCCGCAGCCTGGTGATTCACCCGGCCAGCACCACGCACTTTCGCATGAGCGACGAGGCGCTGGCGGCGGGTGGCATCACGCAAGGCACGATTCGCTTGAGCATCGGTCTGGAAGACGCCGACGACCTGATCGACGACTTGAAACGCGCCCTCAAGGCGGCTGAAAAAGCGTGAGCCGCAACTTTTCGCCATCTATAAATAGCTATTAATTAAATAGCTACTTACGAAAGCAGAACGGGGGCTAGAGCCCTATTTGACTCATATTTTTCTGGAATAGGCAAGCCATGTTTTTCACCGTTAACCAAGCCAAAACCTACTGCTACACCGGCGGCAAAGACTTTGATGTCGCCAAGCCGACGATCATCTTCATCCATGGTGTGCTGAACGACCACAGCGTCTGGATATTGCAAACCCGCTACTTGGCAAACCACGGCTGGAATGTATTGGCGATCGACCTTCCCGGCCACTGCCGCAGCGAGGGTGAGCCGCCCACTACAGTGGAAGCGGCCGCAGATTTCGTCATCGCCCTGATGGACGCGGCGGGCCTGGAAAAGGCGGTCTTGATCGGTCACAGCCTGGGCTCGCTGATCGCACTGGAGGCTGCAGCCCGTGCGCCGCACCGGGTCAGTCAACTGGTGCTGGTCGGCACCGCTTTCCCGATGAAGGTTTCCCCCGCGCTGCTGGAATCGTCGTTGCACGAACCCATGAAAGCCCTGGAAATGGTCAATGTCTTTTCGCGCTCCACGCTGGCACCGCCGCCCTCTGCCATGGGGCCGGGCACCTGGGTCTTTGGCGCGTCGATGGCACTGGGACGCCGGGTGCTGGCCAGCAACCCGCGCGTCAATGTCTTTCACACCGGGTTCAAAGCCTGCGACAGTTATTCAAATGGCGAAGTGGCAATAGTGCAAGTCACCTGCCCGGTGCTGTTTGTGCTGGGCAGTGTGGACCAGATGACACCGCCGAAAGCGGCCCAAAGCCTGATCAAAAAAGCGCAGAACGCCCAAGTCGTGACCTTGCCGGGCGGCCACCATCAGATGAACGAAACCCCTGAACCGATGCTATCGGCGCTGATGATTTTTTTGACAAATTGAGGCATGTCAATCTAACCCAGGTTATGGAGAACTAAACTTCAAAACTTTAGTCCCCACATTCATTGGAGAAAACCCATGGTCACAACCAAAAAAGTAGCATCTTCCAAGACTGAAGTAGCCCCTAAAAAAACAACGACCGCCAAGTCTGAGTTGCTTGCTGCTAAACCGCCAGCGGTCAAAAAAGCAGCCGTGGTGAAAACAAAAGTTCCCAAGGTCGCAAAGGCCAGCGTCTCCAAACCCACAGTGACTGACGAGCAGCGGGCACGCTACGTCGAGGTCGCAGCGTTCTACATTGCCGAGCGACGCGGCTTTACCGAAGGCAACCCAACCGACGACTGGCTGGCGGCTGAAGCTGAAGTGGATCGCCTCATTGGCACGGGCCAATTCCCGGCATCAGTCTGAGAAAAATAAACGGAACGCACTATTATTTATAGCGCATCACGCAGATGCATCAGGGGCCAGCGGCCGTTTTTCCATAAATTTTGGGTCGATTCATCTTGGCGCAGCAACAAGACATTGAGCAAGGGCGCAAGCAAGGTGGTATCAGGGTCGGCCAACAAAATATAGCGCGCTGATTCACCCTCCTTTTCTTCATTCAGCAAACCCAGCCAATCCAGCGCACACAAGGTTTCCAGCACCGGTTCGAGTTGCAGTGTGTCAACGCGCAGCAGCACCGAGAGCTGGGCAATCGTCAACCCCCGTACCGTCGTGCCGCGCAAGTGGTCCAACTGTTGCAAGGTTTCAAGCGCCAGTTGAAACTGCAAGCCGTGTGACCGGGTTCGTCGCTCCAACCCCAGCAGCAGGCTGGGCAGATAGGCGGTAATCACCGCCCCCAGCAACACAATGACCCACGCCACATAAATCCAGATCAAGAGAATCGGCACGGTGGCAAAGGCGCCATACACCACCGAATAGGTCGGCACCTTGCTCAGGTACACCGAAAGTATTTTCTTGGCCAGCTCGAAGCCCGCCGACACAAACAGGCCACCGGTCCAGGCATGGCCCCATTTCACTTGCGTGTTGGGCACATAGAAATACATGGCGGCCATTCCCCAGGCCATCAGGAAGAACTGCAACACATCCAGCAACAGTTGCACCCCGCCCGGAATCACGCCCACCACGCCTTTGGAGGCCGAAATAGCGTAGGACGTGATGGTCAGGCTAACGCCCAGCAACAGCGGCCCAAGGGTGATACCAGCCCAGTAAACCAGCACCCGCTGCCCCAGCGAGCGGGGCGTGCGCACGCGCCAGATGCCATTCAGCGTGCGGTCAATGGTCAAAATCAAGGCCAACGCCGTGGTAAACAAAATGGCGACACCCGCGAAGCCCAGTTTGCTGGCCTGACCGGCAAACTGGGTCAGGTAACCCAGCACCTGGCGTGCAATGTTGTCGGGAATCAGGCTCTCAATGAGCCACTTTTGCAGCACATCCTGAAACTTGGAAAACATCGGGAAAGCCGTAAAAATGGCCAGCGCAACGGTCATGAAGGGCACCAAAGCGATGGTGGTGGTAAAGGTCAGGCTGCTGGCGGTGAGGCCCAACCGGTCTTCCCGAAAACGCTCGCGCAGGGTGTGGGCAGTGCTTCTCCAGGGAAAGCGCGACAGGTTCTTGAGCAGGGCGTCAAGGCGAAGGGTCAAGGTCTGCGACCAAGGGGTGGGGGAACTCATGGCCGGTATGATGCCATCCCAATGAATACTGCAACTGTGATTGAACAAAATACGCCCCCGCCCGGGGTCTCCGCCACGCGCGCGCTGGCTGTCGGCAGCCTGCTCGGGCTGATTATTCTGGGGCTGGTCTGGGAATTATTTCTGGCGCCGCTTCGGCCCGGCGGTTCCTCGCTGGCGCTCAAGGTATTGCCTTTGTGCATTCCACTGGTGGGCTTGCTAAAAAACCGCATGTACACCTACCGCTGGGTCAGCCTGCTGGTCTGGCTTTACTTTACCGAAGGCGCCGTGCGGGCCTACAGCGACAAGGCGCCAGGCAATTACCTGGCCATGATTGAGGTTGGCCTGTGTCTGACCCTGTTTGTGGCCTGCGCCATGCACGTTCGCTTGCGGCTCAAATCGGTCGTCAAAGCGGACTGAGGTCATGCAAACCCTGCTGGATGCGCTGCGCCATATCGTCGGCAGCCCCCATGTTTTGACCGACGGCGACCTGACGACCTGGGAGCAGGACTGGCGCAAGCGCACACACGGCAAAGCCTTGGCGGTGGTGCGCCCGGCCAGCACCGACGAGGTGGCACGGGTCGTCAAAACCTGCGCCGAATTTCTCAAAAACAACCCCAGCAGCGGCCTTAGCCTGGTGCCCCAGGGTGGCAACACCGGGCTGGTGGTGGGTTCGACCCCCGACGCCTCGGGTCGGCAAATTGTGCTGAGCCTGCAACGCATGAATGCCGTGCGCGCCCTCGACGCCGACAACCTGACCCTGACCGCCGAGGCCGGCTGCATTCTGCAAAACCTGCAGGAAAGCGCCGAAGCCGCCGGTCTGTTGTTTCCCTTGCGCATGGCCTCCGAAGGTTCTTGCACGGTGGGTGGCAACCTCGGCACCAACGCGGGCGGCACCCAGGTGCTGCGTTTTGGCAACACACGCGAGTTGTGCCTGGGCCTTGAAGTGGTTAACGCGCAAGGCGAGGTCTGGCACGGTTTGTCGGGCCTGCGCAAAGACAACACCGGCTACGACCTGCGCCACCTGTTCATCGGGTCTGAAGGCACGCTGGGCGTCATCACGGCAGCCACGCTCAAGCTTTTTCCCCTGCCCGCCGCGCAACTCACCGCCTGGGTGGCGGTGGCGTCGCTGGAGCAAGCGGTTCGCTTGTTGGGTCTGGCGCACCGACATCTGGGTGCCGGGTTGACCGGGTTTGAGGTGATGGGGCAGTTTGCGCTGACGCTGGTCGCGCGGCACTTTCCCCAGTTGCGCGTGCCCTTGCCGTTGGAGGCTGCTTATTTCGTCTTGCTGGAAAACTCCAGCCACGAATCCGAAGCTCATGCCCGGGCCCAATTTGAAGGCTTGCTGGCCACGGCGCTGGCAGATGAATGCGCGCTGGATGCCGTGGTGGCCGAGAACCTGTCGCAAACCCGCCAACTCTGGCACTTGCGTGAAAGCATTCCGCTGGCGCAAGCGCTGGAAGGGCTCAACATCAAACACGATATTTCCGTTCCCATCTCCGCCATTCCTGACTTTGTGCGGGCCACCGATGCGCTGCTGCAAGCTGCGATTTCCGGCGTACGCGGCGTTAATTTTGGTCACTTGGGCGATGGCAATCTGCACTACAACGTGCAAGCGCCAGAGGGCGTGACACCAGCGGTGTTTTTGCGCGAGTTTGAGGCGCAAGTCAACACGCTGGTGTTTGACTCGGTGCTGGCGTTTGGCGGTTCGATTTCGGCCGAGCATGGTGTCGGCAGCCTGAAAGTCGCCACTCTTGAAAAATACAAATCGCCGGTTGCGCTGGGCATGATGCGGGTCATCAAACAAGCGCTTGACCCACTCAACCTGATGAACCCGGGGCGGGTCATTCGGGTTTAACTTGTACGAAAATCACGCCCTATGACCTCTTACCCCATCCGCTCCCAATACGAAGATTTCATGCGCCACGTCAGTACGAACGGCGTGTTCAAAGCCGACCGCACCGGCACCGGCACCACCAGCGTGTTTGGCTACCAGATGCGCTTCGATTTGAACGAGGGCTTTCCGCTGGTCACCACCAAAAAGGTCCACCTGCGCTCCATCATTCAGGAGTTGCTGTGGTTTCTGACTGGCTCCAGCGACAACAACTGGCTCAAAGAACGCGGCGTCAGCATCTGGGACGAATGGGCCCGCCCCGACGGCTCACTCGGCCCGGTTTATGGGGTGCAGTGGCGCAGTTGGCCGACACCCGATGGCGGCCACATCGACCAGATCGCCGAAGTCATCAAAACCCTCAAGAGCAACCCCGACTCGCGCCGCATCATTGTGAGCGCCTGGAACGTGGCCGACCTCGACAAAATGGCTTTGATGCCGTGCCATGCGTTCTTTCAGTTCTACGTGGCACCCGCCACCGAGCCCGGCGGCAAGGGCAAACTCAGTTGCCAGTTGTACCAGCGCAGCGCCGACATATTTTTGGGCGTGCCATTCAACATCGCCAGTTACGCGCTGCTTACGCACATGGTGGCGCAGCAGTGTGACCTGGACGTCGGCGACTTCATCTGGACCGGGGGCGATTGCCATATTTACAGCAACCATGCCGAACAGGTTGCGCTGCAACTCAGCCGTGCGCCACTGGCCTACCCGACCCTCCACATCAAACGTAAACCCGCTTCGATCTTTGACTATGAGTTTGAGGATTTTGAGGTGTTGGGCTACGAATGCCACCCCGCCATCAAAGCCCCGGTTGCCATTTAAATGAAGCTGAACCTGATTTTTGCCCGCGCCGCCAACGGCGTGATCGGCCATAACAACACCCTACCCTGGCACTTGCCCGAAGACATGGCGCACTTCAAACGCACCACGCTGGGCTGCCCGGTCATCATGGGGCGCAAGACCTGGGATTCGCTGCCACCCAAGTTTCGCCCGCTGCCCGGTCGCCTGAACATCGTCGTGACGCGCCAAGCCGACTGGCAAGCCGCTGGCGCTTTAACAGCCCATTCCTTGAAAGCTGCTTGCGATCTGTGCCCAGCTGACAGCAACGCCTGGGTGATTGGCGGCGCCGAAATTTACGCCCAGGCCCTGCCGCTGGCCAGCACCGCGGTGGTGACTGACATAGAAGCGTCATATGAAGGCGATGCTTTTGCGCCACAATTCGGACCGGAGTGGCGGGAGACTTCCCGCGAAAAGCAGGTATCAAGCACCGGTTTAAGTTTCAGTTTTGTCACCTATTGCAAAAATTCAGGAGTTTGAAATGTCAGGACATGGTTTTCACGTACACGGCCCCCACGACCACGAACTGGAGCACGCCCAACAAGGCGGCCACGGCGGCGGTGACCACGGCGGCATGATCAACCAGATCGCGATGTTCACCGCTATCGTGGCCACCATTGGCGCCATTTTTGGCTACATGGGCGGCGCCACACAGGCCAACGCCGGGTTGTACAAAAACAACGCGGCCATCAAGAAAACCGAAGCTTCCAACCAGTGGAATTATTTCCAGTCCAAGAGCACCAAACAGTCGCTGGCCGAGTTGGCGCGCGACCTGGCACCGGCCGACAAAAAAGACTTCTACCAAGGCAAGATTGACCGTTACGAAAAAGAAAAGAACGAGATCAAGGTCGGTGCCGACAAGCTCGAAGCCGATGCCACGCAATGGGACAAACAAAGCGATGAGCAAATGCACCAGCACCACCGCTGGGCGCAATCCACCACCGTGCTGCAGGTGTGCATCGCACTGGCGGCCATTGCCTTATTGACCAAGAAAAAGTGGCTGGAGTACGCCATGTTTGCTGCGGGCGGTATTGGCCTGGTCGTCGGCGGCTTGGCGGCGCTACATATTTAATAGCTGCTTACGCAGACAGAACGGGGGCTAGAAGCCGTTTGGATAAAATATTCAGGAGCAATCACTTCTCCGCGCTGGTTTACGGTGCGGCGCTGATGGTGTTGATTCACCTCATCGGCACCCTCGGCTACCTCTACATTGGCCAGCCGAATGCGACCTGGATTGACAGTTTTTACATGACCTTCATCACCGTCGCCACCATTGGCTACGGTGAAGTCATTGATTTAAGCCAGCACCCGATGGGGCGCCTTTTTACCGTGTTCATTGCCGTGATCGGCATTGCCACGATGAGCTTCCTGTTTTCTTCGCTGGTGGCTTTGCTGCTCGAATCAAATCTCAACACCGCCCTGAGGGCCAAGCGCATGGAAAAAGAAATTACCCGGCTCAGCGGCCACTACATCGTGTGCGGCATTGGCCGCGTGGGCACCAACGTGGCCCATGAACTGGTCAAGACCAACCGCCCCCTGGTGGTGATCGAGTCTGACCGCGAGGCGCTCGACCGCTGGCTGGAACACTATCCGCAAACGCTCTACCTGCACAGCGACGCCGCCGACGACGATGCCCTGCGTGCCGCCGGACTCATGACCGCCGCGGGCGTGTTTGCCGTGACCGGTGACGACAGCCACAACCTGATGGTGTCGTTATCCGTCAAGCTGCTCAACCCCAAGGCGCGGGTGGTGGCCCGAGTGCATGACATTCGCAACATCAACAAGGCCCGGCGCGCCGGCGCCGATGAAGTGGTGTCGCCGGACTTCACCGGCGGCATGCGCATCGCCTCAGCCATGCTGCGCCCGCACGCCGTCAACTTCATGGACCAGATGCTGCGCAGCGATGACGGACTGCGGGTCGAAGAAGTGGTGCTGCCCAGCCACTTTGCGCCCACCACGGTGGCCGAACTGGTGCCCAAATCCAAAGAATACATCCTGATGGCCACCCATGAGCATGGCAAGTGGGTGTTTAATCCCGCCGACGACCATGTGGTCAAGGCCGGCGTGGCGCTGGTGCTGATGTCCAACCCGGGCGGGCGTGACCACCTTGAAAAGAGAATCAACGCTTGAGCGTTTTCGTGTTCACTTTAATGCGGCACAGGCGCCATTGAAAAGCCGTAGAGTCGTTCAGGCGGCAAGCGCTTGAGCATGGCCTGGTCGCTGGCGGTACCGGTGATCGCAAATTCTGCTTGACCGGTATCGTGGCGCACGGTTCTTGCCACCGGGTGGCCGGTGGTGTCGGTGATGGACGCCACGATCGGGGCCCGCGCGTTGGCGGTTCGCTCCACCACAATCCCCAACTCCCCGGAGGCCAGTTTCACAAAGTCGCCCGGCGGGTAGATGCCAAACACCTTGACCACGGCGGTCGACAGTGGCCCGCCTTTGTCCTCGCGGTAGAGCTGTTTGATGGCCTCTTGGGGGGAGAGCGCGGCACGCAAGGCACGCGGGCTTATTTTGGCCATGAAGACGTCGCAGACGCGCAGGGCAATCGCCATTTCGTCAATGGCGGTGCAGCGACTGGGGTAACCCGTGCCATCCGATTGTTCATGGTGTTGCGCGACCGCTCGCAACCAGTCGTCGTCTTCAATGCCCAACTTGTTGAGCAGTGCCACCGTCTTGACGGGGTGCGCCTGAATTTCTGCCCGTTGCTGGTCTTTCACGGGCGTTTCCTGGGCCGCCATTTTGCCCTGCAACTCCAGGATCGTCAGGTTCATGGTGAGCGCCGCCTTGACCAGACTGAGCATGCGTGCTGTCGCCCAGCGCAGGTGGCGTGACAACAGCACGCACAACACGGCGGTGTGGATGGCATGCGTGTAGCCATAATAAAAATGCTGGTGATTGTCCTGGCGAACAGCGCGGTAAAGGGCGATGTCCACGTTGCTGTCGAGCAGCGCCAAAATATTGACGACAAAAGCATCCAACTGCGCGGCAAAGTCGGGCTTTTCTTCAGGGCGCGTCATCAGGATTCGCAGACCTTCGGCTGTTTTCGCCCAAAGACCAAACAGGTTGGGCGGGAGCACCACGGTTTTGACGTCAGGCGCCTGCTCACTTTGTGCAGAGGCAATCACTTCTTCAACGTCAACAAAGGCACCACGCTGCAGCAACTGGTCGAGCTGCGCTTCAGTCTGCACGACAAAGCCTTTGGACAGCAACAACGTGCCGTGCTCATCGCGTACGCTCCATGCCAAGGGCGCACCGAGATGAACTTTGGATCGGGGTAGTTTGATAACTTTCACGGGCCGCAGTTTAGGCATCTTCAGGGGCTTTGAAAAGATGCTGTTTTCACCTATTTTTTCTTTGCCAGCGAACCAATGCCGTGAAAGGCACAATCACCCCTTCATCGATTTGGGAATATTTTTTATGAGACTGGCCACCTGGAATGTGAACTCGCTGACCGTGCGCTTGCCGCAGGTGCTGGACTGGCTGGCCGCCAACCCGGTGGACGTGCTGGTGCTGCAGGAACTCAAAATGACGGACGACAAGTTTCCGGTGGAGGCGTTCAAGCAAGCCGGCTACCACGCCCAGTTTTTTGGCCAGAAGACTTACAACGGCGTGGCGCTGCTGTCACGCACGCCAGCCACCGAGGTGGTGAAAAACATCCCCGGCTTTGACGACGACATGGCGCGTGTCATCAGCGCCAACGTCGACGGTATTCGTGTCATCGGCGGCTATTTCCCCAACGGGCAAGAGCCGGGCAGCGACAAGTTTGAGTACAAGATGGCCTGGCTGAAAGGCCTGCGCGACTGGGTGCGCGCAGAGTTGGTCAAAACGCCGCAACTGGTGCTGATGGGCGACTACAACATCACCTTTGACGACGCCGATGTGTGGGACCCGGTGGGCTTGAAAGACACGATTCACTGCACCGAAGAAGAGCGCTACCATCTGCGCGCCCTGATCGCCATGGGGCTGCACGACGCCTACCGACTGTTTCCGCAGGCCGAGAAAAGCTACTCCTGGTGGGACTACCGCAACCTTGGTTTTCGCCGCAACCAGGGACTGCGCATCGACCACATTCTGGTCAGTGATGCGCTCAAACCACGGGTCAAAAGCTGCGTCATCGACAAGACCCCGCGCCAGAACGAGCGCCCGAGCGACCACGCGCCGGTGGTCGTGGAGCTGTCAGCGGCAACCCCCGAATAGCTATTAAATTTATAGCTGCTCGTGCAGATAAGACGGTGGCTAGAGGCCGATTTACTCTAAACCTAACTCCTGAATCTTGCGCGTGATGGTGTTGCGGCCGATGCCGAGTTTTTGGGCCGCTTCAATGCGTCGACCGCGCGTGGCAGCCAAAGCAGCCACGATCAGCCGGGACTCAAAGCGCCGGGTCAATTCATCCCATACGTCGGTGCGACCCGTCGCCAGCAAGGCGACCGCTGCGGCCTCAAGCCCGTGCTCCCAACCGTCAGCCTGGGCGATCAACCCCGGCGAGACAGGCTGCACTGTCATTTGAGGCAAAGGCAAAGACGAAGCCATGCCTGTAGTCTCATGCGTTGATTCAGACTCGCTGGCCAGGGCCAAGGGCGCATAGGCTGGCGTTTCCGTCGCTGCGCCGGCTGTGACCCCGACCTCGGGTGGCAAGTCTTTCGGCTCAATCACCTGCGCCGGGGCCATCACCGTGACCCAATGGCACATATTCTCCAACTGCCGCACATTGCCGGGAAAGGCAAAGTTGCCCAGCCAGACCAGGGCGGCATCAGAAATACGCTTGGGCTCGACGCCTAACTGGGCCGCACTTTGCTGCAGAAAGTGACGCGTCAGCATGGGAATGTCTTCCTTGCGTTCGCGCAGCGCCGGCAAACGAAGGCGGATGACGTTCAGGCGGTGAAACAAATCCTCCCGGAAGCCACCGTCCTTGACGCGCTGCTCCAGGTTCTGGTGGGTGGCGGCAATTACACGCACATTGGTTTTGACGGCACTGTGCCCGCCAACCCGGTAAAAATGACCATCGCTCAGTACGCGCAGCAGGCGGGTTTGCAGGTCAAACGGCATGTCGCCAATTTCGTCCAGAAACAGGGTGCCGCCATCGGCCTGCTCAAAGCGGCCCCGGCGCATGGTCTGGGCACCGGTAAAGGCGCCGCGTTCGTGGCCAAACAACTCGGACTCCAGCAGATCCTTGGGGATGGCGGCGGTATTGATCGCCACAAACGGGCCGTTGGCACGCGGCGAGTGCTTGTGCAGGGCGCGGGCCACCAGTTCCTTGCCAGAGCCCGATTCGCCGGTGATCATGACCGTGACGTTGCTCTGGCTCAAGCGGCCAATGGCGCGAAACACGTCCTGCATGGCGGGCGCCTGGCCCAGCATCTCGGGCGTATCAGCCATGAGCACTTCAGCCACATCTTCGCGCTGACTTTCTTCAAGTGCGCGGCGAATCAACTCGACCGCTTTGGGAACGTCAAACGGCTTGGGCAGGTACTCAAACGCGCCACCCTGAAAGGCCGACACCGCACTGTCCAGGTCCGAATACGCGGTCATGATGATGACCGGCAAGCCAGGGTACTTGGCCTTGACCTTTTCCAGCAAATCCAGCCCCGAGCCTCCCGGCATGCGGATGTCGCTGACCAGCACCTGCGGGCCGCTGTCGTCATCGGCACTGGCGAGCGCGTTCAGGACGTCGCGCGGATTGGTGAAACTGCGGGTTGGCAAGTTCTCGCGCAGCAGTGCTTTTTCGAGCACAAAGCGAATGGACTGGTCATCATCTACGATCCAAATTGGTTTCATTTATTTCCCTGAATTGTTACTTGACTCACCACCCCGCACGCCTGCCGCCGTGCCTTGAGGGAGCAAGATTCTGATTCCACACCCTCAAGGGAGTGGAATCAGAATCTTGAAATCGGTGTGGCCCGGCACACTATCGCACTCGATCAATCCATGGTGCTGCTGCACAAAGGTTTGCGCCAATGTCAGCCCCAAGCCCGAACCTCCATCACGCCCAGACACCAGCGGATAAAAGATACGGTCCTTGATCGAGTCTGGAACACCAGGCCCGTTGTCAATGACATGCAATTCCAGTGCCAACCGGTAGCGTTTTTTGCCAAAGGTGATCTGGCGTGCGATTCGGGTTGAAAAAGTCAAGTGGGCCGTGCCCGCCACAATCTGCTCGGCCAGCGCCTGGCAGGCATTGTGGGCAATGTTGAGCACGGTTTGAATCAGTTGCTCGCGGTCACCTCGAAACTCGGGAATAGAGGTGTCGTAGTCCCGGACCACCGTCAGCCCCTTGGGGAACTCAGCCAGAATCAGCAAACGCACCCGCTCGCAAACCTCATGAATATTCACATCGCCCACCAAATGCGGACGACGGTGCGGCGCCAGCAGACGGTCCACCAGCGTTTGCAAGCGGTCAGCTTCATGGATGATGACTTGCGTGTACTCGATGAGCTCAGGAGACGCCATCTCCATCTCCAGCAACTGCGCCGCCCCCCGAATGCCACCCAAGGGATTTTTGATCTCGTGGGCCAGATTGCGGATCAGTTCCTTGTTGGACTGCGCCTGCTCGGCCAGCCGCTCTTCACGGTCCTGGCGCGCTTGCTGCTCCAGCGGCAGCAACTCGATCACGATTTCTTCGGGATTGTCGGTCTGCGTCACGATCACATGCACCGGCAACAGGTCATGCGCCATGCGCTTCAACCAGGCGTCATAGCGCAGTGCGGCAAATTCATTGCTGCCTGCGCCCACCAAGGCATTTTTCAGGTGAACGGGTTCCGTAAAACTATCAGGGAATTGCGAACCCACGATCGTGCGACGTGAGATACCCAAGGCATCTTCGAGCGCGGCATTGGCAAACACAACATCGCCATTGCTGTGAACCACAGCGACGAGCGTTGCCAGCAGGTCAAACGATTGAAAACGCACTGCGGGTGACGCAGTGGACTGGCTCAAGGGAGCCAATGGGGGTGGTGCAGGCTTGTTCAAGCCGCCTATTTTGCCGCAGAGGCGGGCACTCGCCCGAGCTCACGACGAATTCCCGCAATATCACTTTCGTTACGCGCCAGACTGGCTTTGAGCTCAGCCACACGATCGAGGTATTTTTGGTAATTTTTGGCCTCGTCACCGCGCTTTTCGGGTTCGCCGTTGTTGTATTCCTTGAGCAACTCAGCATGGCGCGCTTCTGCCTTCTTGAGTTCGGACTCCAAGATTTGACGTGCATCCGAGTCACGTGATTTTTGTTCGCCCGCATCCACCCGCTGCCCACCTGGTGAACCGGTTGAGGCTGCTGCAGACTTGGTTGGCGCAGAAGAATTGGGCCGCGTGCCCTGCACCACCGTCACGTTGCCGCCTTGCACCAACTTGCAGCCGCGCGTCTGAGCATCAGGCACGGTATTGGTGTACTCGTTTCCGCAACGGTAAATACGCTCTTGTGAGAAGCTGTTGCCACACAAAAACACAAGACCGACAGGAATTAATAAAGCATATTTCATAGGTATTCCACGCTTGATAAAAATTGCATGGATAAGTTTGCCAGTATGCGCCAATTGCATGTCAATTGAAAAAACCTCCAGCCAGCGCCAATGAAAAAGGACGGCCTACGCCGTCCTTTTTTGCCACAAACTGTAACGAATTACAGCGAGTAGTACATGTCGAATTCAATCGGGTGAGTTGCCATGCGCAAACGCGTGACTTCAGTCATTTTGAGCTCGATGTACGCATCGATGTAGGCATCGGTGAACACGCCGCCCTTGGTCAGGAACGCGCGGTCTTCATTGAGGCAGTCCAGCGCTTGGTCCAGGCTGTGGCAGACGGTTGGGATCAACTTGTCTTCTTCTGGAGGCAAATGGTACAGATCTTTGCTGGCAGCTTCGCCCGGGTGGATCTTGTTCTCAACGCCGTCCAGACCGGCCATCAACAGGGCTGCGAAGCCGAGGTAAGGGTTCATCAGTGGATCAGGGAAACGTGCCTCAACGCGACGACCCTTGGGGTTGGCCACGAAAGGAATACGGATCGAAGCAGAACGGTTTTTGGCCGAGTAAGCCAACTTGACCGGGGCTTCGTAACCAGGCACCAGGCGCTTGTAGCTGTTGGTACCGGGGTTGGTGATGGCGTTCAGGGCACGGGCGTGCTTGATGATGCCGCCGATGTAGTACAGCGCGAAGTCTGACAAGCCTGCATAGCCGTCGCCAGCAAACAGGTTTTTGCCGTCTTTCCAGACAGACTGGTGAACGTGCATGCCGGAACCGTTGTCGCCAACGATGGGCTTGGGCATGAAGGTCGCGGTCTTGCCGTAGGCATGGGCGACGTTTTGGATCACGTATTTTTGGAGTTGAACCCAGTCAGCGCGCTCTGTGAGGGTGCTGAACCTGGTGCCCAATTCCATTTGACCGGCATTGGCCACTTCGTGGTGATGCACTTCAACCGGGATGCCGAGGGCTTCGAGCACCAGACACATCTCAGAACGCATGTCCTGGAAGCTGTCCACCGGTGGCACGGGGAAGTAGCCACCCTTGACGGTAGGACGGTGACCGGTATTGCCGTGCTCGTATTCGCGGCCGGTGTTCCAGGCAGCTTCTTCGGAGTCGATCTTGGAGAAGCAGCCCGACATGTCGTTGCCCCAACGGATGCTGTCGAACACGAAAAATTCTGGCTCTGGACCGAAGTAGGCAGTGTCACCAAAGCCGGAGGCTTTCATGTACGCTTCAGCGCGTTTGGCGAGTGAACGTGGGTCACGCTCGTAGGCCTTGCCGTCGATGGGGTCCACCACATCGCAGGTCAAAATCATGGTCGATTCTTCAAAGAATGGATCAATGTTGGCGGTGTTTGGGTCAGGCATCAACTGCATGTCAGAGGCTTCAATGCCCTTCCAACCTGCGATGGACGAACCGTCAAACGCATGGCCCGAACTGAATTTATCTTCATCAAAATGAGACACAGGCACGGTCACGTGCTGTTCTTTACCACGGGTATCGGTGAAGCGGAAGTCAACAAACTTGACTTCGTGTTCTTTCACCATGTTCATGACGTCTGCGACGGTCTTTGCCATTAAAAACTCCTGATTGGATCGTTGTTGAAAAGATTACGTTTAAGCGAATGCAGTTTTTGTGCCAACACCGGCGACTGGACAAATCCGCCAACGCTGTATTTTGCCTTGAGTTTGTGCCAGTTTTGGCGCGGCGCAAAGTTAGTCACTCGCGCAACTGCAAATACACGCACCAAGTCAGTGCAATTTCAAAGACAAGGCGCTTGACCACTTATTTTTGCACCAATTCGGGGCCTAGCTTGGCATCAAAGCGTTTCAGGCCCGCCAGCAAGGCAGGGTAGGCTTGCGCCACCACACCCGGCTCGCCTTTGACGCCCAGCTCAATATGGCGCCCAAATTCGGGGTGATCGACACTCGGCAGGCTGAAAACCTTGACGCCTGCAAACGTCTGCTCAATCTCTAGCATCAGCGGTGTCAGCGTGGCCTCCATCGCGCCCATCACGATGACCGATTGCTCAATCCAGGCAGCCGTTCGGTGCAGGTGCGGGTAATGGGTGTCAAGCACCCACTCAATCATCGGCCAAGCCATCACCGGAAATCCGGGCACGAAAAAGACGCCTCCGCCCTTTCCTGCCAAAGAGAACCCGGCAATCTTGTTGAACGGATTGGGAATAATGTCGGCGCCCGTGGGAAACATGGCCATGTTAAGGCGGTGAATGTTGTCTGGCTGATCAGGGTCAAACACCTTGCCCTGTTCTTTGGCGATGTCTTGCATGCGTTCACGGATCAGCGCGGCGGCTTGCGGTTGCAATACCAGCTCTCGGCCCAAGGCATCGGCGGCGCACTGGCGGGTATGGTCGTCGGGCGTGGCGCCAATACCGCCGGTTGAGAAGACCACATCGCCACTGGCAAAAGCGCGCTTCAAGGTAGCGGTAATGCGCTCAGGTGAGTCGCCCACGTAGTCGGCATAGTCGAGTTGCAGGCCGCGGGCCTTGAGCAACTCGATGACTTTGGGCAGGTGCTTGTCGGTCCGTTTGCCGGACATGATTTCATCGCCAATGATGATCAGGCCGAAGGCCGGCGTTGGGCTAGGACTGAGGGCGGGCGTCGGAAGTTGTGTCATCAGGCAATGGTAGCGCCTGCACGTCAATCGTTGTTTGTGACGGAGCAAGCGCTGCCGCAAGCGCGGTGGTTGCGGCCAATTCTTTCTCGGTGCGCAAGGCCTGCAAAGCGGCCAGGCAGTAATGCGCAAACCACAGGGAGGAAAGCGCGAACACCAGTGTGTAAATCCAGATCGCCAGGGGCACCAGAATCACGAAGGCCGCCGCAAACAAAGCGCCCGAGGCCCAGATCAGGCTCGGTGCGGCACCCAGATAACCGCAAAACACACCGATCCCGAGCAGCCAGCCCCGGTGTCTGCGAAAAATCTCACGACGTTCTTCTACACTGGCGTGTTCCGCCAAGGCATCAAACGCCATCACGCGGTAAGTCAGCCAACCCCAAATCAACGGCGGCAGCACCAGAATCAAAGGGGGCACCAGCCACAGCGGGACTGAAATCACGATCGCGATCAGGGCCAGGCCGGTCGAGCCCAAGGACCACATCAAACTCATCAGCATCGAGCCACCGCGTTTACGCTCCAATTGGGGGAAGCGCCGCTCTGCCACCAGCAAGGTCAAGGCCGGCGTCATCAAAATGGCGACCATCAGCAACGACAACACCACGATGACCGGTGTCACCGCAAAAATGACGATCAAGGGTGCCAGCACCATCTTGAGGCTGCCAGCCCCTGCGCTTTGCAACCAGGTCCATACGTTGTTGACCATGGACGACGACTCAAGTGCCCCGCGCACCCAGTCCAGGGCGCCTTCCCAAAAGTAGTAGCCCAGGCCGAGCGCGAGTGCCACCATCAGCACCAAGGGCAAAAATGACAAGGCAATCACGCGTGGGCGCAGGCAATACGCCACCGAACGCCAGAAGGAATCAAGGAAAAGGTTCATAAAAGAAGCATAACGAGAAATAACCCAGCCAAGCCCCGTGGCGCCAGAGTCGCCTTAAGCCCGACCGGCCAAACGCTTGAGCCCGAGCCACTGCTGGGACCAGAAACCACGCCCATAGTCGCGACCCTGCTCGACCTGATCGCGCACGCCGGTGGCGTCAAAACGAATCTCAAAATTAGCGGTGCCAAACAGCATGTCCCACCACGGCAGCAGCACGCCAAAGTTACTTCCCCCTAGCGTATGCTTGCCCGCTGTTTCGTGGCCGATGCCGATGCTGTGGTGCAAGCGGTGAAAACGTGGGCTAACCCACAAACGCTCGCCTATACGGCCGAACCACAGTCGCAGATTGGCGTGCTGAAAGCTTTCACTGAGTTGGGTGAACGCCACGATGGCCACAAACTGACCCGGTGCAATACCGATCAGTTGTGCCACCACCACCACAATCACATCTTTGATCACGTCATCCAGCAGGTGGTTGCGGTTGTCGCTCCACATCGTCATCTGGCGCTGTGCGTGGTGCAAGGCATGTAGCCGCCACCACCACTCAAACTGGTGCTGGGCCCGGTGAACCCCATAGTTCAGGGCGTCCATCACCACCAGGTACATGACGAGGCTGACCAGCGCCAAATCGGTCACACCGGGCCACAAGGCATCGAGTTGAAAAGTACTCAAGCCCGCCACCCGCAACGCACCAAACAGGTGGTCAAACAGGGTGTCGAGCGAGAAAAACAAGGCCAGCCGAAACAGGCCCAGGCGGTGAATGACGGTATACAAAATATCGGTGTTCACGGAGGCCTGGTCTGTGATCACCTCCACCGGACGCCAGCGCTGCAAGGGCCCGATCACCGCCACCAAAATCAGCAACTGAATAAAACCGACCAGCAGCCAACCGGTCGCCACATAGCCGTCCACCAGCAAATTTCCCAAGCCCACGGCGAACATCACAGGTTGCAGTACGGACTCAAACAGCCACTCCTGAGCGGTGGAGAAAGTGTTGACTAAAAACTCCATCGATCAGGAACCGTTGGCCGCCAACCAATCGCGGTAAGCGGGGTGCTCGCGCAGCGTGGCAAAGCAGAAACCCTTGTCTTTCAGTCCCATGATGAGTGGCTCCAGCACGGTCGGCGCCCAGGGGTCTTTGCGCGACCAGATGCCTAGATGGGCCATCAGAATGTCACCTTTTTTGATGTCGCGCAGCGCTTTTTTCAACAAGACCTCGTTGCTGAACTTCTCGCTCGGCAACTCATCGCCCAAAAATCCGGCGGCGGCCCAGCCCACATGTTCAAAACCGCACGATTTGGCGGCTGCCAGCAAACGGGGCGATGTTTTCCCCCCGGGCGCCCGAAACAGTGGCAAAGGTTTTTTCCCAGTGAAATCTTGCAGGCGCTCATTGGCATACGCCAGCTGCGAGCAGTATTTTTTAGTATCCCAGGTGAACTCTCGCCCTTCAAAAGCGCCCGAGGTCGGCTGCATCCGAAACTTGGGCTCAACGCCTGGCAGATCACCCCGCCAGTAAACATGGTCGTAGGTGTGAGAGGCAAACTCATGGCCTTCGGCCGCGCGCTCTTTCCACCAGCTTGACCAGTGGTTGCCCAGGCTGCCATCGCCTACTTTGGTACGCTCGTTGGCGGCAAAAAAAGTGACCTTGACGTTTTGGCGCTTCAGCACATCTGCCACCAATGGCGCAATATCCATGTGGCCGGTGTCGAACGTCAGGTAAAGCGGATTTACACAAGCTTTTTCGGCGCTAGCCCCCGTCGAATAAGCGCAAGCAGCTATAAAAATTAGAGCAACTCTTTTCATGTGAATAAACCTATTGGCGGGCTGCATGGTCCAGTGTCCAAACTCCGTGGGGCGACTTGCCCACATTCACCTGGCGCACCACCTGGCGTAACTGGGTGTCAATCACAGTCAGTTTCTTGGCCCAGCGGGAGGCCACGTAAATGAAATGACCGTCCGCTGACACATCCATGCAGTCTGGCCCACTCGGGGCAGGATACTTTTCGACCACCGTCATGGTCTGGTAATCGATTTTGCTGATGGTGTTGGCCACCCGGTTGCTGACAAACACATGGTGTTTGTCGCCCGCGCCGCGAAACGCGTGCGCGCCCTGCCCGGTTGGGATGAGTTTGACCAGCTTGGGCGCGGCACCTGTCACGTCATAAACCTCCACACCCTCGCCGCCAGTCAAGCCGATCAGTAAAAATTTATCGTCGGGCGTGCCAAACACATCCGCCGGCATGGCGCCGGTCTTGCCGCGCCATTTCAGGGTCTGCGTGGGCAGATCGATCAAGACCAGCTCGTCACTGTCCTGCATGGTGGCAAAAACTGTACTGCTTTTGCTGTCAATCCAGAGGTGACTGGGTGTTTTACCGGTCGCAATGCGCTTCGCCAGCGTCAGGTTGACGCCATCCCAATGGTATATATCAACGTGGTTGAGCCGGTTGGCCACCGTCACAAACCATTTCATGTCGGGCGAAAACCGCAACTGGTAGGGATCCAGAATGCCGGTCACCGTGCGTTGCACCTCGGCCGTTTTCGGGTCCACGAACAACAGGGAGTCACTCAGCGCATTGGCAATGATGAGCGATTTCTCATCTGGCGTGAGGTACATGTGGTGTGGCTCTTTGCCGGTAGGGATGCGCTTGATTTCTTTCCAGCTAACGGGGTCAATCACGCTGATGCTGGCCTCCAGCGAATTCAGCACAAACACCGGATTGACGCCGGCATGGGCTGCGAAAGTAAGCAACGCTGAAAACAGGGCCACAACAGCCAAAAATCGAGAGAAACACATCAAAAAAATCACTCTTTAAAGAAGGTATCGAGTGTAAACGGCACGCCTCACTTGGCGAGGGAGGTCTATTGGCCGGGCGAGAAAATGAAAGTAAATGAGCTCTTTGTCCGTACCAATTACCCACAACTTGATCTCATATCTCTACCCCATCTCCAAAAACAACTCTTCCAACATCTCGTCAACATCTCGTCAACATCATCGTTCAATACGAACCGCTGAAACCTCGTCGGAAACACGAAGTGCTACAGCAGTGCAGTCACGTTGTGACGCTGCTATATGTAAGCGTTAATCCAAAAGCTCACGCACCATGGGGAGGGAAATTCACCTGCGTGATTGAATTTCTAGAGGTAACTCACAATTATTTGACTCGACGCAAGAAAATCAGCCCACACACCAGCGACAGAGTGCTAAGAATATTTAATTAAAACCTTGGATTTAGCACTGCTAAAACGTTTTTCAGCATAACAAATCAATTTGTTATGGTTGACTTGATATATATAGTCACCATAGAATCCGCGAATCCCAGCCAAAGGCTAGGGATAACCCGCATCCGCTGCCGAACCCGGCATATTCAAATCTCTGCAGAACGCGACCGAAAGACAGCGCAGGATATTGATAGCGTACCAACCCAAACAAGGGCGACAAGTTTTGAACTGCCTGCAGTACAACTCTCGAACCCGCGCGAACGAAGGAAGAGCTATGAAAGCGTCACAAAAATTTACCAAGGGCTTGCGAACTTTCGCATCCGATATCGCCCAGGGCTTCTTTGAAATCACCCACAACAGTTTTGCCCTGATCGGGCTTGCTGTCATGTTTGCCGTCATCACCTTGACGGCCCGCCCAGAACTGCGCCAAGTCGGTGAGATCAAACTCATCAGCTGGCTGCAAAACCGCCAGGTCGAAGTGACCGGCTTTATCAGCGAAATGGACGCGATTGACCGCGCCACAGCTACCGACCCCAAAGACTTGCCCAAACAGCAGGCCGCAGTGGCCTTTTGGTTGAGCAAGAAATACAAGGTGGCGCCAGAACCTCTTAGCGCCCTGGTGGCTGAAGCCTATGACATTGGACTTCACACCAAGTTGGACCCGACTCTGATTTTGGCGGTGATGGCCGTTGAATCAGGCTTTAATCCGTTTGCGCAAAGCCCCGTGGGCGCCCAAGGTCTGATGCAAGTCATGACCCAAGTGCACAGCGACAAATACGAGAGCTTTGGCGGCAAACTCGCCGCCTTTGACCCGCTCACCAACATGCGGGTTGGCGTCAAGGTATTGCAGGAATGCATCGCCCGGGCCGGCTCCATGGAAGGTGGATTGAAGTTTTACGTGGGTGCCGCCAATATTGAAGACGACGGTGGCTACGCTGGCAAGGTCATGGCCGAACATGCCCGACTTCAGCAAGTCGTCAAAGGTCGCTCGGTGCCCACAAGTTCACCTCAAACAGTGGGAGCGCCTACCCCGACCAACACCGACAACGCTTCTGCCAAAGTGGCATCACTCGCCAACTACTGATTTTCAGGTTTTGACCGTGTCGGACAGAAACAACGGCTTGGTCAGTTAAAATTAAAAAGTACGCGACTGGCGATAGGCGATCAAACCTTTGGGTCTGACTCGCTGAAGTGGGCACACCACGGGGGAGCGTACCGCAGGGCCAGTTCGGCCATTGCGTTTAGCCGTTCGCCTGGGCAGCCCTGGTATCAAACCCCTGATTCCCAGGCCCATCGTCTTTTAGGACTGCCATGTACGACCGTAATATTCTTATCGAACAAACCGATCCCGAGCTTTTTGCCGCCATCCGCAGCGAAAACGCGCGCCAGGAACACCACATTGAGCTGATTGCCAGCGAAAACTACGCCTCGCCCGCCGTCATGGCCGCCCAAGGCACGCAACTCACTAACAAATACGCCGAAGGCTACCCCGGCAAACGCTATTACGGTGGTTGCGAATACGTTGACATCGCAGAGCAACTGGCGATTGACCGTGTCAAACAAATTTTTGGCGCCGATGCGGCCAACGTGCAACCTCATTGCGGCGCGTCTGCCAACGAAGCGGTGTTTTTGGCCTTCTTGAAGCCCGGCGACACCATCATGGGCATGAGCCTGGCCGAAGGCGGTCACTTGACCCACGGCATGCCCCTGAACATCAGCGGCAAGTGGTTTAACGTGGTCAGCTACGGCTTGAACGACAAGGAAGAAATTGACTACGACGCCATGGAGCGCAAAGCCCATGAGTCCAAACCCAAGTTGATCATTGCGGGCGCCTCAGCCTACAGCCTGCGCATCGACTTTGAGCGTTTTGCCAAAGTCGCCAAAGACGTGGGCGCCATCTTCATGGTGGATATGGCCCATTACGCTGGCCTGATTGCCGCTGGCGTCTACCCCAACCCGGTGCCGCATGCTGACGTGGTGACCTCCACCACCCACAAGAGCCTGCGCGGCCCCCGTGGCGGCATTATTCTGATGAAGGCCCAGCACGAGAAAGCCATCAACAGCGCGATCTTCCCCGGCCTGCAAGGTGGCCCGTTAATGCACGTGATTGCCGCCAAAGCCGTGGCTTTCAAAGAAGCGCTGATGCCTGAGTTCAAGATTTACCAGCAGCAGGTGCTGGTAAATGCCCGTATCGTGGCAGAAACCCTGACCGAGCGCGGCTTGCGCATTGTGAGCGGCCGCACCGAGAGCCACGTGATGCTGGTCGATTTGCGCGCCAAGGGCATCACTGGCAAGGAAGCCGAGGCCGTGCTGGGCGCTGCCCACATGACCATCAACAAAAATGCCATCCCGAACGACCCCGAAAAACCAATGGTCACCAGCGGTGTTCGCATCGGCACTCCAGCGCTGACGACCCGTGGTTTCAAGGACGAAGAAGCCCGCATCACGGCTAATTTGATTGCTGACGTGCTGGACAACCCACGCGACCCAGCCAACAGCGATGCCGTACGCGCCAAGGTCAACGCCCTGACCGCACGTTTCCCGGTATATGGTTAATTGCGGGACAGACCGCCGTTACACGAAGTGAACCAGCTCTGTCCTCAACTGATTGAGAAACGATGAAGTGCCCCTTCTGCAGTCATTCCGAAACCCAAGTGGTGGAAACCCGGATTTCTGAAGACGGGGATTCAATCCGTCGCAGGCGCCAGTGCGGCTCCTGCGAAAAGCGCTTTACCACCTACGAGCGCCCGGATGTCACCTTTCCAGCGATCGTCAAAAAAGATGGCCGCCGCATTGAGTACGAACGCGCCAAACTGCTCGCCTCGATGAAACTGGCCCTGCGCAAGCGCCCGGTGAGCATCGAGCAAATCGACAACGCGGTTGAGCGTATGGAAGAGAAACTACTCAGCCTGGGTGCGCGAGAAATGCCTTCTGCGCAGCTAGGTGAGCTAGTGATGCGCGAACTCAAAAAACTCGACAAAGTCGCCTATGTGCGCTTTGCCAGTGTTTACCGCAGCTTCGAAGATATAGATGAATTCAAGACGCTGGTGGATGAGGTGGGGCGGTAAAGAAGGATGTCCCGAATTTTATGTAAACGGCGGGATGTATTTTAGAACTTTGGCATTCTCTCCTCAAACCGAATGGTGAATCGGTTCAGTGCTGCCTACCATTCCCTGATAGGCATCGTCCATTTCTTGCTGATGTTGTCCAGTGCCAACTAGAACAATTTCAGCAGTGCATCGTCACAGGGAACCGATCCCCGGTTATATGCAAATTAACGAAACTAATGTTGACCGACTCAATGGCGTTGGTGGAGTAAATAACCCGCCGTATCTCCGCCGGGTACTCAAAAAACGGCGAGATGTGTGTCCAGCTTGATCGGAGTGACTTGACGATGCTAAGGTAGTCTGCACCCCATTTATTCTCGAATTCCTGCAGCATCATCAGCGCCACGTCTTCAGTGGCCGAGGTTTAGATGCTGCGCAGGTCAGTCGCCACCACTAGCGCAGCTTCCAACTCACGTAGTTCAAGCTATTGCGCACCATGTGCACGATGCACAACTACTCGGCCGTCTTGGAGTATGCCACCTCTATATTCTCGGGATACCCCTTCAAGCCATCCACGCAGGCAATGAAGATATCTTAAACCCCACGATTCTTGAGCTCGGTCACCACCTGGAGCCAGAACTTGGCCCCCTCATTCTGGGAAATCCATAGGCCCAAAATCTCTTTCTCACCAGCCATATTGATACCCAGCGCCAGGTAAACGGCCTTGGCTCGAACCAAACCGCCATCGTGTATTTAGATGTGAATGCAGTCCATGTAGACGATGGGATACAACGCGCATCTAGAGGTCGGTTCTGCCTGGCCTTGGTATCCTCCATGACTGCCTCAGTGACAGAGGAAATCAAGGTGGGCGAGACCTCGGTGTCGTACATCTCTTGCAAGCGACCCTGGATCTCGCGCACGTTCATTCCACGGGCGCACAACGACAGGATCTTTTCATCAAAACTATCCAGCGGGTTTGATGTTTGGGGATGATCTGGGGCTCAAAACTGCCGTGTCGGTCGCGCGGTATTTCTATCGGAAGCTCACCAAACTCACCTTTGAGGGTTTTCTTGCTTTTGCTGTTGCGGGTGTGGCCATTGGCGTTGGCCACGCTATCGTTTTTGGCATGGCCAAGGTACTCGGCCAACTATGCTTGCAAGGCGCGCTCTACAAATCATTTGGTGAGTTGCTTGAGTAACCCATTCTCGCCAATGAGGTCTTCAGGTTTTTTGCAGTCAGCCGGCAGGCTGTCGATTAGTTCGTTGCTTACGGTCATTTCGCTTCTTTCTGAAAAAACGGCAGTTTCCTGCCAAAAGACTGTTTACACAAAAAAATCTTACACCCGCGTAAAGATGTACCACTGGCCAACCTATTCCGACCGCTTGTCTGTTGCCACAACTGAAAAATCTTCTAACCAACAATACTACGACTCATGAGGAAGCAACATGGATTTACGCTGATTGAGCTTTTGGTCGTGATTGCCATCATTGCCATTTTGGCTGCACTTGCAGCACCATCTTTCAAGACAATGATCCAGTCAAATACTATTTCCAATAACGTCAACAGCTTCTTGGCCGATATGCGTTTTGCCCGTAGTGAATCAATTCGAAAGGGAGGAAATGTTGTTTTGTGCCGAAGCGATTCTCCCGAGTTGGCAGACCCCAATTGCGGCAGCGGATCGGGAACAGGTGGACGCGGCTGGGTTACCGGGTGGTTTATTTTCCACGATTTAAACGGGGATGGGGATAAAGACGCGAACGAGCCAGTGCTACGTGTACAGGGGCCAATAGCATCCATTGACACGGCCTTGGAAACTGGCGGAGGAGGTGGATCATCAACAAAATTCGTCTTCAGAGCTACAGGAAGACTGAAATCTTCAGGCATGACGCAGATTCAATTTGGTGGTGCTAATTTTGACAGTAGCAACCGCCGCGTACTGTGTATCAGTATTGGTGGCCGGGCGCGCATTTCTGGAGACGGATCTTGCACCTAAAAAATATGAAAGAACATTACGACCTACAGAAAGGTGTATCACTGATTGAGGTGCTGGTCGCAATTCTGTTGCTGTCGTTTGGCATGCTGGCGCTCGGTGCCATGTTGTCTTTTGCGGTGCAGGCACCCAAACTTTCTGCCTACCGCGCAACCGCATCTAATTTAGCAGCGAGCCATGTTGAACGTTTGCGCGCCAACCCTGAAGGTTTTGCCAACAACCGATATACCTCAACGTTGCATGGCTCGAGTTGGACTACGGACGTGATTAGTCCCACATCGGCTGACTGTGCCTACCCCGACTGCACCGAAACCACGCTAGCAGCAATGGATATCCAAGCTACCCGCGGAGCCGTTCGCCGCGAACTCCCCGCCGGTGACATTGAAATGTGGTGCAGCGCAGCATCGGCGCCTACTACGGCCACGGCGTGTACCCAGACTTCACAAGGAAATCTTTGGGTTATCTGGCAAGAGCCCAGCACCAACTCATTGCTGGGCGCATCGTCAGACCAATGCCCTCCAGACGTGACATCAACTTACACCGGCTATCCGACTACGCCAACACCGGCACGTTGTCTGTACCTCCGATTCAAAATTGAATGAAATGCAAGCCATGTCCAGCCCTCGCCGCCCACTTGCTTCAAGCCCATCAATGGGATTTTCATTGATCGAACTGATGGTCTCTCTTGCCATTGGATTGATCATCGTCGTCGCCGCTATGTCGGCCTACTTGGGTGCTGCTAGCTCCAGCAGAATGTCCGACGCGCAAAGCCGCATGAACGAAGATGCGCAAGCTGCTCTCAACGTCTTGGTACAACAGATCCGAATGGCTGGAACCAACCCTGTGCAAGCCAATCGGTCAGATGTCTATGGACACAACCCGGTCTATAACCCGACCTACGTTGGCGGCTCTGTCACGGCTTATGCCAACGGTACAACAACGTATTCGGTATCGTCAGGGCCTTCCGCTTTTTCCATTCGTGGCTGTGACGGCACCTTCAGCAACATTACCAATACCTTTACGGTGCCCAATCTGAATTCCTTTACCAACTGCGGTACTAGCACACTGCCAGATTCGATTGCCATCAGCTACGAGGCTGACAGGTACAACACGGCACCTTCAGGCAATAATCCAACAGACTGCGTCGGCAGCTCATTACCCACAATCACAGCAACTTTCCCCGTCGGCGCAGCCAGTTTTTCGGTGGCAGACAACCGGTTTTACATTGCAAACTCGTCTAACATCCCCAGTCTCATGTGCAAAGGCATTAGCAGTGGAACTCAGCCACTGGTAGAAAACGTTGAAGACATGCAGTTAGCCTATGGCACGGTCAGCACTACAGAAGTATCAAACACGGCCACCGTTGCCGGCTATTTGACAGCCTCAGAAGTTATTGCATTGGCACCTACTGCAGATACTTCTGGGTACTCCACAGCCTGGGGAAAGGTCTTGTCAGTACGAATTTGTATTGTCGTGCGCAGCGACAGACCAGTCGTCTCTAACGCGGTATCCGGAGGATATTACAAATGCGACGGTACCTTGGACACAAGTAAAACTGACCTGCGACTGCGCCGAGCCTATTTCACTACGGTGGTGCTACGCAACCGGCGGCTTTGAACTTTTTTAGAAAAATTCGCTATGAAAATGCTCATCCCTATCGTCAGATATTTCAACCCAACTTCACAACGCAATGTGCAGGTTAATGACACAGGTTCACGGCGGCAAAGTGGTGTGGTACTGATCATTGCGTTGATTCTACTAGTGGTGATCTCGTTGTTGGCGGTAACAAGTTTGCGCAACGCAGGCTCTTCGGAGAGCATCGCCGGCAATGTCCGTACCACAGAGTTGGCAAACCAAGCGGCCGAAATTGCCTTGCGGCATTGTGAATCTTCGACCATTCAGTTAGCGACAAATATTGCATCCACTGACCCGGCTTTCTATACAACAGATCTCGCCATTGCAATAATTTCATCGATCAATTCCGTCCTGTGGCAAAGCACCTCGACCTGGGATAGCGGTACGTCAACCGCAACATACATACTCCCGACATCAACTTTTCCCGTTGGCAGCACTACCACTTACAAACGGTCACCAGAATGCATGGTTGAGCTAGTCAGTGGCACCATGCCTACCGGCACTGCTAGCGTGACCCCATCTGCCTTTGTCATCACCGCCCGTGGTTTTGGGCCTGAGGTAGCTGCGGGCACAGGTCGCCCACAGGGCAGTGTGGTCTGGCTGCAATCCACCATTGAGATTCAATAAAGGAGTTTTCCATGTTCACACTGTCACCACCTCAAGTGAATTCGGAACGTTTTCTTTCTCAAACCAATCAGTGCAAACGCAGACCAAACCACCTCCTTGATAAAAAATCCCTTGCATTTGTTAGTCTATTGGTCATGCTGGGGCAATTAGCGCATGCGGGCTCCACAGACATTGCCAATGTGCCCATGGCGGTGTCGAACATGGTCACACCCAATGTACTGGTGATTTACGACAACTCGCAGTCGATGGATGCCTACATGAACGGCACCTTGGTGTCTGGCAATAACCCCAACACTCGAGGCAACATTGGCCGAGAAGTCATGCGCGCAGCCATTGACAAGTACCGCACCACCTTCAATTGGGGACTGATGACTTATGAAACGTCTGACCTAACGCTCCGCAACACCCATGCCTATTTTATGGGCGACAACGCGGGAATGAATTTCACTAACGATTGCAAAGACACTGGCGGCGTCTCCATTTCTACTGTCTTTGTTGTCCCGCCTCTCATCGGCCGATCGGCTTCTAATGGCAATCGCCGATGTATTCCCAACCCACAACCGGCGTTCGGTGCGAACTACATCACCTACGATGTATCCGGCGATGACCCTAATATCTTGGATGTTCTGTACTCGACACAGAGCCTAAATACGAACATATGGGCGTTAACGTCTGCTGCCAATTCGTCGAACTACAACCTTTGGTTCAATCGTATTGGGGGGGGGTGGACAGCTGGAGACTTTAACTCCTTTTGGTTCAATGGTAGCTTTACCCCGACGGATGCTGGCTATTTACCTTACTCCCCCACAGTCACCAGACAGGTCTACATCCCCCGAGGCTGGGGCTACACCGCCAATATTTCGGGAAAAGGAAGTCTTAACGAAAGCGTGACGCCCGACTCAACGACGCACTACACCACACTCCAAAACTTACTCGGAAGCGAAACCAACGGTACTACCAGTGAAGTGAAGAATGGCGCGCTTTTCACGCCACTTAACGGCACCTTGCAATCGGCCAAGTCCTATTTTTCAAGCGCTTATGCCAGCAAGACCAGCCCGGTGCTCTACTCTTGCCAACAAAATTTTGTCATGCTCGTGACCGATGGATTGCCCACCGGCAACACCAGTGGCAACCTTTACTCTGATGCCGCACGCACGAACAGCTGTGCATGGAGTACCAGCAGCAATAGCTGCACCAGCGGGTCATTTGGCACAGCTGCCACCGATGCCATCGCAGCCTCTAAGGCACTGCGCACCGCCAGTGTGACTGGCAAAACATCTACCAACAAAGATGGCACGGGCGCAGTCACGGGCAAGTACGACGTACAAACCTATGTGGTGGCCTTGGGTGAAACCGTGGCCAATGCGAATGCCTTGTCAGTCATGAATGCCATGGCCTACAACGGGGGGACTGACAGCGCTATTCCCGCCAACGATGCTGATTCGTTTAAGAACGCGATCAATGCTATTTCCGACAGCATCACTGCCAAAGTTGGATCGGCCGCAGCCGTTGCCGTTGCCAACGCCCACGTTACCTCGTCTGACAATGCGTCTTTCGCGTCAAGCTACAACTCAGGCACCTGGGCGGGAGACCTCAACTCCAATGCCATTAACGTAACAACCGGCATTGTGTCAACCACTTCCCTTTGGACAGCTGGCTCGGCAGCCACGCAACTTGACTTGCGCACGCCCGCCAGCCGCTTGATTGCCACATCAACCGACGTGGCTGGAGCCACCGGGGGTTTGCAGTTCCAGCCGACTACGGCGACAAGCGCCACCAAGCTCAGTACGGCTCAGCAAACCTTACTCAATACGTCAGGGAAAACAGACGGTGCTGCGGTGTTGGCTTATTTGCGAGGGGATCGGACTTGTGAAACCGCCGGCGCTTGCACAGTCACTTACCGTGCCCGTGCGCATTTGCTGGGCGACATGATCAATGGTGAGCCGGTTGTGGTGGGTGTTCCGAACGCGAGCTATTCTGATGCTGGCTACACCACCTTTAAATCAGACAACGCCAGTCGTACTCGCATGCTTTACCAAGGTGCCAATGACGGCATGTTGCACGCCTTTGTCGCTAGCAGTGGGGCTGAATCCTGGGCTTACGTTCCCAACCTCGTGATAGCCAACCTGAATAAGTTAATTCTCAAGTCCGGCTTCAGCCATATCTACTATGTGGATAGCACACCAGCCTTCGGTGATGTCGATTTCAATAATATTGACAGTATCAGCAGCAGCGGTGACTGGCGCACCATTCTCGTCGGTGGGTTGGGCAAGGGGGGCAACGGTTATTACGCACTTGATGTCACCAGCGGCACAGCCGCCAGCGAAGTCGATGTCAAGAACAAGGTTTTATGGGAATTCCCCAACAGCATCACCAGCACGCTAATCCGTGCTGGCGTAGTACAGAACATGGGCTATGCTTACAGCCAACCAATCATCGTGAAGACCAGCGCCAAAGGCTGGGTCGTGCTCGTCACTTCGGGCTATAACAATGGCACCAACAGCGGCGACAGTGGGGGTGACGGTCTAGGACACTTGTTTGTACTGAACCCCAAGACCGGTAACTTGATCGCAGATATCACCACACCTGGTTGCACCACGTCACCGGCGTCCAACCCATGTGGGTTGGCGCAAGTCAGCGCATCGATTTCCAGCAACGGCACAGTGGATTACATCTATGGTGGCGACCTTTACGGAAATCTATGGCGCTTTGATTTGACCAACAGCAGCGTGATGTCGTGGTCAGCGACGATCTTTGCCACCCTGAAAGACAGTCTAGGCGCGACGCAGCCCATCACAGCAGCGCCAACCCTTTCCGTGGTCGACAGCAAACGCATGGTTCAAATCGGTACGGGCAAGTACTTTGGTAATACTGACGTGACCGGCACAACCGGTGCCAACGCGGCAGCAAGCCAAACCCAAACCATTTACGGCCTTCGGGACGCACTGGTGGCCTTGCCAACGACTCCATCGTTGCGGGCCAATTTGCAGCAACAAACTTACACCAACACTTCAACCACGAGAACCATGTCCAGCAATGCCGTTGACTACACCACCAAAAAGGGCTGGTACATTGACCTGGGTGCCGGTGAGCGCGTCAACACGCAATGCGGCACGTCTTACGACAATCTAGTTTGCACCACCAATATTCCCAACGCAATCAAGTGCGAACCTGGAGGCAGTAGTTGGGAATTTATCCTAAGCAGCAAGACCGGCAGCTTGGCAAACCGCTCAATAGAAACCACTTCGGCAGTATTTTTGGGTAATGTATTGGCAAGTCGACCCGTCACCATTCAGAATGAATCAGGTCAAGATTTTTCACTGGTACGTTTGTCTGATGCAACTACTAAAACAATTATCCTGCCACCACCACCACCACCACCACCGAGTTCAACAACCACCATCAAGCGCACTTGGCGTCAGCTGTTTCTTTATTAATGTTTCATCCAGTTTTTAACGGATATCCACCATGAATCTTATTCGTCAATTTGTTATTGCATGTGCCACATTTTCAATGATTGGCCAACCAGCACTTGCCGTGAAGGTAGTTAATGAACCCCCGCAAAATTCGGTATATGTCAGCAGCACCGGTCTCGTGGAGCGTGGCGGTACGGTCGATGCCGTGGACTTTGGCAAGAAAACCATCGTTGTCAATAAAGTCAAATACGTTCTAGCAACAACGCCCATCAAAGTACATGCACCGACGAGAAAAAGCGATGACAAGGCTTTTCAGCTAAAGGCAGGAATGCAAATTCGCTTCAATACATCAAAGGCGAATTACGCAATGCAGGAGCAGGTGCTAGAAATTTGGGTGACAGGCCTGGGCAGCAAACCTGTCAAGAAATAGAAGTAAGCAACGAGAATTTGATTCATGTATACAACAGCACACACTTTTCGCCGGCCGACCGCCGGCTTCACCTTGATCGAAGTCATGATCACTGTGGCCATCGTCGGTATTCTTGCCGCAGTCGCCCTGCCGTCTTACACCAGCTATATTGCTAGGGCAAAGCGAGCAGATGCCAGAACGCAATTATTGCAAGCGGCGCAGTTCATGCAACGCTTTTATGCTGCCAACGATGCCTACGACTCAGATCGTGGCAGCAACAGCGTACTGGGTTCGGGAGTCGGGATGCCTGACGGCTTGAGAAAGTCCCCTGCTGACGGCACTGCGCTTTATCAGCTCAATACAGCCATCACCACCGCCGGGAGTTACACCGCAACGGTATCGGTCAGCGCATACACGCTAACCATGGCACCTATTTCTGGCGGAGCTGCCGCCAACGATGCCTGTGGCATGTTCACCATCACGTCCACTGGCGTGCGGGGCGTGGCTAGCGCCACGAAAACGCGAGATGAATGCTGGAAATAGGCACAGCACCAACCACATCAGGTATCGAACAATTTCATCGCTATCATCTGCTATTTTAAAATAGCTACTTACGCTTGCTGCATAGGCGCTGGACCCTGAAATCACTTATATCGCATAACTACTTTGCTTCAGATGAAGCTACCCAGTTTTCAGAAAAACACTGCCATCATTCCGGCCAAAGCGGCAACGCTGCATGCACTGTAATGGGTAATTCATTCATAACCTCGCGCAGTCAAAACCTGACGGCGCTACTGTTGTCCCTGATGATGGTTTTGGTGCCCGCCTTGGGGGTTCCGCATGAGATGTTGCTGCAAGACACGCTGAAGTCGATGTTGGTGGCATTCTTTGCGCTCACTGCCAGCTTTGCCTTTTTTTGGCAAAAGCACAAGCAGAGAAGTGCGGTCAACTGGCATGGTGTGATGGCTTTGCCGCTAACCCTCATGGCCTACGCCCTGGGCAGCATGGCCTGGTCGCACGCTTATCTGGGCGGGGTTGAAGCGGTTCGCTGGTTTTTATTCAGTCTGATACTATTTTTGGGCATGAACACCTTCACGCTGAACCGTGTTACACAGTTGGCCTGGGGCATTCACTTTGGCGCGGTCATTGCGTCCTTGTGGGCGGCGTTGCAATTCTGGGTTGACTTCAAATTCTTTGCTCAGGGGCCAAACCCGGCATCCACCTTTGTTAACCGGAACTTTTTTGGTGAATTTCTGGTTTGTACCCTGCCTTTTTCGGTGCTGCTGCTCAGCCGGTTGAAAGATAAGATAAGTGTTTTTTTGCAAACGTTTTCACTCGGTTTCAACATCGTAGCCCTGATGATGACTGGCACCCGTTCTGCACTGGCGGGGCTGCTGATTCTGGTCGTTCTGCTACCGATTGCCTTGATGCTTTATAGCAAACAGTTTGTATCAACCGGTTGGAGCACCAAACATTGGCTTTCCCTGGCGGCCTTGCTGATGACCACGGTTATGGTCATCGGCTCCATCAATACGGAAAACCCGAGCCTGATTACCGACACAGGCCAAGGCAATGCGATTGACAGGGCTTTCAAACGCACGCTTTCGATGACAAAGGGCAGCGAATACAGTCAGGGTTCTTTCTCGATTCGCGCACTGATGTGGCAATCCACAGCACGCATGATTGCGGCCAACCCAGTAACCGGCGTAGGTGCAGGCGCCTGGGAGGTTCAGGCCCCGCTTTACCAAGAGACAGGGAGCCTGCTTGAGACAGACTATTACGCGCACAACGAAATACTGCAACTGCTGGCCGAATATGGTCTGCTAGGTTGGCTATTTTTCTTATGCCTGCTGGCCTATCTTTTGTCGGCTGCGCACAGAACCTTGACAGACCGCTGCCCACAAGTTGAGGGTGAATCCTTATTGCGTGCTTTGACATTGAGCAGTCTGCTGGTTTTTTTGCTGGTCAGCAACGCCGGTTTTCCTTGGCGCATGGCGACCACTGGCGCCTTGTTTGCGCTGAGTCTGTCTATTCTTGCGGCCTCTGATATGCGCCTTGGTGTGAGATGGGCATTTTTGGCAACGTCAGTCAGCTTGAATGCACGCCTATCTGTGGTGGCTTTATGCATCACCGCTGCTTGCACCGGCATTGCCCTGTATCTAAGCCAGCAGGCGATTCTGTGCGAAAGTAAAATTATTCGTGCGGTCAAGATCGCGCTGACTATTTCGCGGTCAAGCCAGCCCAACGACCCGGGCTGGGAACAAGCCAAGCTGGAGATGCTGGCACTGATCAATGAAGGCATCGCCATCAACCCGCACTACAGAAAAATAACACCCATCGTGGCTGATTCTCTGGCCGCTTGGGGTGACTGGAAAAATGCGACCTGGATTTGGGAAACGGTGCTTGAATCCCGGCCAAAAGTGGTCGCCATGCTAGCCAATGTGGTGCGTGGTCATATCAAGGCCAAAGATTTTTCAAAGGCCCAGAACTATCTGGACAGTGCCACGAAAATTCAATCCACAGCACCAGCCTTGGCTACTCTTCAAGTCTTTTTGTGGAGTCAAACCGGGAAAAACCAGGAAGCTGCTGCCCTTGCGCGGGAGCTACTGATGGCCGGTGTGATTGAGCCTGACCTGGTTCGCACAGCATACTTCCTAGGCACGCGCTATCGAGACCCGGCGCTGGCTATTCTGGCGCTCGAACTCCGCATCAAGACCTGGCCAAATCAGGCTGTAGACGGGTGGTTGAAGCTGGGCGATATTTTCAACGCGCCAGATGCGAAGGACGATGTCAAGGCTTTGTACGCCTATCAGGCAGCAATGGTGGCAACACTTCCGGCCCATAAAAATGCGATTTTGGCCATGATTCCGCCAGCCTACCGAGTCAGAATCGAGCAGGCGATCGAGATTGGGCGGATTCGTTGAGATCGTCATGGCGTTCAGAAAAACCGTCACCATAAAATATCAAAATCACCTGAAAGCTACTTTAATCTCTCATGCCTGAGTCCACTTTCTTCATTAAGCAGTCCTTGTCCATAGCCGCAAAGTGTTTGCAACTTTCCGCTCCGAACCCTCATGTGGGTTGTGTCATCACAAGCCAAAATGGTCAATTGCTAGGCCAAGGCCACACCCAACGCACCGGCGGCCCCCACGCCGAAATCATGGCAGTGCGCGACGCTGCAGCCAACGGCCATAGCGCTGAAGGCGCCACCGCTTATGTCACCTTGGAGCCATGCTCACACCAAGGCCGAACCGGCCCATGTTGCGACGCGCTGATTGCGGCGGGCATCAAAAAGGTGGTCGCCACCAACACCGACCCCAACCCTTTGGTTGCAGGCCAGGGTTTTGCACGTTTGCGTGCAGCCGGTGTCGAAGTGCAGGTGCTGGCGCCCGACCACCCGCAAGCGATCGAATCCCGTGAGCTCAACATTGGGTTTTTCAGCCGCATGATCCGAAAGACACCGTGGGTCCGCATGAAAATTGCCGCTTCGCTGGACGGCAAAACCGCCCTGAACAATGGCGCGAGCCAATGGATTACATCTTCAGAGGCGCGAACCGACGGCCATGCCTGGCGGGCTCGCGCCTGCGCGGTGCTCACCGGCATTGGCACCGTGCTGGCAGACAACCCAAAACTAGACGTTCGCTTGGTTGACACGCGGCGTCAGCCCCATTTGGTTGTGGTGGACAGTCGCCTTGAAACACCGCTGGACGCTCATTTATTCATAGCTGGCCGCGCACTTTTCATCTACGCTGCCGTGCAAAATGATGCTAAAAAATCGGCTTTGGAAGCGCTGGGCGCCACCGTCATCTACCTGCCAGGCGTGCAAGCAGGTACTGAAAGCAAGGTTGACCTGGCCGCCATGTTGCGCGACTTGGCTTCACGCGAAATTAACGAGCTTCATGTTGAAGCCGGTCAAAAGCTCAATGGTTCGCTGATTCGCGAAGGGCTGGTAGACGAGTTTGTGGTCTACCTCGCCCCCAAACTGATCGGTCAAGGCTGCGACATGGCCAGTTTCGGGCCTTTGTCTGAACTTTCGCAAGCGGTCCCGTTGGCCTTCAAATCCACCGACATGCTGGGGCCAGACCTGCGCATCGTGGCCCGAATCCCCGGACGAGACCAGTTTTAAACGACAAGTTTTAAGCGACGGTCAACCGAGCAGCGCTTTCCCTGCGAAAATGCGCGGATGTTTACAGGAATCATCACCAGCGTGGGGCGCATCGTCGCCGTTCATGCCTTAGGCAGCTCTTCAACCCACGGCAAGCGCCTCACCATTGAGTGTGCGCCTAGTTATCTTGACGACGTGGGTCTGGGCGACAGCATTGCGCTCAACGGCGCGTGCATGACCGTGACCACCCTCGACCCCGCGCAATGCCAGTTCACAGTGGACATATCCGCTGAATCGCTGGACAAAACGGCCGGGCTTTCTCAAACTGGCGCCATCAATCTGGAAAAAGCCTTGCGCGCCAATGACCGCCTGGGCGGCCACATGGTGTCAGGTCATGTCGATGGCATCGGCGGTGTCACGCATTTCGCGCAGATCAGTGAAAGCTGGGAGTTGCGTGTCTTGGCCCCCAAAGTTTTGGCCAAATACCTGGCTTACAAAGGTTCCATCACCGTCAACGGCGTCAGCCTAACGGTGAACCGCATCCTTGACTTGGACGATGGCTGCGAGATGAGCATCAATCTGATTCCCCACACGGTTGAAAACACGGCACTAAAAACGCTTTATCCGGGGTCCCGCGTCAATTTGGAAATTGACCTCATCGCGCGGTACGTCGAACGCATGCTCAATCTTGACCCGCAGCAAAACATTCCAGCGGCGCGCTGATGCGTCCACCGCATCGCTTCGCTCTTTTCCTTTATTTCCTGAAAGACTCTCTGCATGACCACCCTTTCTCCCGTGGCTATTTCCCCTGTTGAAGACATCGTGGCTGACATGCGTGCTGGGCGCATGGTCATTTTGGTGGACGAAGAAGACCGTGAAAACGAAGGCGACCTGGTACTGGCCGCCGACCACGTCACCGCGGACGCCATCAACTTCATGGCGCGTTTTGGGCGGGGCCTGATTTGCCTCACCCTCACCCGTGAACGTTGTGAACTGCTTCAATTGCCGCCTATGACGGTGCGCAATGGCGACAAAAAAGGCACCGCGTTTACCGTGTCAATTGAAGCCGCTGAGGGCGTCACCACCGGCATTTCAGCCGCTGACCGCGCCCGCACGATTGAAGCGGCCGTGGCCAAAAACGCCAAAGCGGACGACCTGGTGCAACCCGGCCACATCTTCCCGTTACAAGCGGTAGAGGGCGGCGTGCTGATGCGGGCGGGTCACACCGAAGCAGGCTGTGACTTGGCCGCGATGGCCGGCTGTTCGCCAGCCTCTGTCATCTGCGAGATCATGAAAGACGACGGCACCATGGCGCGTCTGCCTGACCTGCAACTGTTTGCCGCCGAACACGGCCTCAAAATCGGCACGATTGCCGACTTGATCGCCTACCGCAGCCGGGTTGAGTCGCTGGTTGAAAAAGTCGGAACCAAAACGCTAAACACCGCGTTTGGGGAATTTACCGCCCACGCCTTCAAAGACAAAACCGCCCAAGGTGTTCATCTGGCGCTGGTCAAAGGCCAGTGGCACCCCAGTGAGGTGGTGGCGGCCCGCGTCCACGAGCCCTTATCGGTATTTGACGCCCTCGAAGTCGGCCGCACCATGCACTCCTGGAGTCTGGATGCCGCCTTGGCGCGCGTTGCCGCCGAAGGCAAAGGCGTTGTCGTATTTTTAAATTGCGGTGAAAGCCCAGAGCAATTACTGGCGCAATTTGACGGCACCGCCCGCTCCAGCCACGGGCCAGAGCGCGGTCGCATGGATTTGCGAACCTACGGCATTGGTGCACAAATTTTGCGGGAATGCGGCGTCCACAAAATGAACCTCATGGGCAACCCACGCCGCATGCCCAGCATGACCGGCTACGGCCTGGAGATTGCAGGCTACATCACCAAATAACGACCTTGCGGGACTGTCCGCAGTTTTACGCAGTGAACAAGCGCTGTCTTCCCTATTTCAAGAAAGAAAAATCATGCTTGGTGCAGACAAAGGAACGCTGGATTCCACCGATAGCCGCCTGAATGGCAAAAAATTGAGCATTGGTATTGTTCAGGCCCGTTTTAACGCGCCCATTACCGATGCCTTGGCCCAAGCCTGCAAAGACGAACTGATCGCCTTGGGTGTGGCCGAGAAAAACATCGATTTGGTGATGGTGCCAGGCGCGCTGGAAGTGCCAGTTGCATTGCTGGCCATGGCTGAAAAACTAAAATACAACGCACTGGTGGCGATTGGCTGCATTATTCGGGGTGAAACCTACCACTTTGAATTGGTGGCCAACGAATCAGGTGCTGGCGTAAGCCGGGTTGCGCTTGATTTCCAGTTACCCATCGCCAACGCGATTCTCACCACCGAAAATATGGATCAAGCGGTGGCCAGAAAAACCGAAAAAGGGCGTGATGCCGCCCGTGTCGCCGTCGAAATGGCCAACCTGCTGGAAGAAATCTGATGAACGACCTGAAACCAAAACCCATGGGCATCCGCCCTCCCCGCCAACCCCGCACCGGGGTCACCAGCACGGGGGCCCGCAAAGCGGGCAGCAAGTCCGAGCGTTCACGCGCCCGCGAATTTGCGTTGCAGGCGCTGTACCAAACCCTGGTAGCCAAAAACTCGGTGGAAGACATCGATTTATTCACCCGCGATCTGGCTGGTTTTTCCAAAGCTGACTCGGTTCACTTTGATGCATTGCTGCATGGTTGCACTGAGCAAGCAGACGCGCTGGACGCCCTGTTTCAGCCCCTGCTGGACCGCCCGATGAGCGAGATCTCGCCCGTGGAGCACGCCATTTTGTGGATTGGCGCTTACGAACTCCGGTTCTGTCTTGATGTGCCGTGGCGCGTGGTGCTCAATGAATGCGTCGAGCTGGCCAAAGAGTTTGGCGGCACCGATGGCCACAAGTATGTGAATGGCGTGCTCAATGGACTGGCCCCGGTCCTGCGCGAAGCCGAAACCAATGCGGACCGAGGTAAACCTCGCGCATGAAAATTTCCCGTCGTGCGCTTCGCATTGAACCCTTCTATGTGATGGAGGTCGCCAAGGCAGCATCTGCTTTGGCCGCCAAGGTGGCGCACACCGACTCGCCGATGATCTTTTTGAACATTGGCGAGCCTGACTTTACCGCCCCGCCCCTGGTGCAGGAAGCCGCCGCCCAATGCGTGCGCGATGGCTTGACGCACTACACCCAAGCCACCGGGATGCTGGCCTTGCGCGAACGCATCAGCGACTGGTATTGGCAGCGGTTCAACACCGTCGTCCCCGCCAACCGCATTGTGGTGACGGCCGGTGCTTCGGCCGCCCTGCAACTGGCTTGTCTGGCCCTGATTGAGCCCGGTGACGAAATCCTGATGCCCGACCCCAGCTACCCGTGCAACCGCCACTTTGTGAGTGCGGCCGATGGTACGGCGGTACTGATCCCCACCACGGCGGCTGAGCGTTACCAACTCAGCGCCGACAAAGTACAGGCTGCCTGGGGTGCTAAAACCCGGGGTGTTCTGCTCGCCTCGCCCTCCAACCCCACGGGTAGCTCGATTCACCCGGATGAGTTGCGCCGCATCCACGAGGTGGTCAGCGCCAAGGGTGGCATCACCCTGGTCGATGAAATTTACCTGGGCCTGAGCTATGACGCGCAATACG
>NZ_JBAWYV010000019.1:0-42052 GCF_037143375.1 Rhodoferax sp.
GCTCGGTTTGGGGCCAGCTGCCTTTGGTCAGGTGGGCGGCCATGCCTTCAGGCAGCACGCGGGGAATATTTTCCAGCAAGCCGCCACCGGTGATGTGGGCCAGCGCCTTGATGCCGGTGGAGGTGGCCGCATCGTTGGGGAAGGCGGCGAGCGCAGCCAGCACGTTTTTAACGTACAGGCGGGTTGGCGCCATGATGGCTTGCTTGAAGGGTTGGCCATCAAGCGTGGCAGGCAACTGCTCACCCGCGCGCTCAATGCATTTGCGCACCAGGCTAAAACCATTGGAGTGCACGCCGCTGGAGGCCAGGCCCAGCACCACATCGCCGGGTTTGACATCGGCACCAGCCAGGATTTTTGATTTTTCGACCGCGCCCACGGCAAATCCGGCCAAATCGTATTCGCCAGCGGGGTACATGCCGGGCATTTCGGCGGTTTCGCCGCCAATCAGCGCGCAGCCAGACAACTCGCAACCGCGGGCAATGCCGCCCACCACCGCTGCGGCGGTGTCCACATCGAGTTTGCCGCAGGCAAAATAGTCGAGGAAAAACAGTGGTTCTGCGCCTTGCACAAGCACATCGTTGACGCTCATGGCGACCAGATCAATGCCGACGGTGTCATGCATTTGCCACTCAAAAGCGAGTTTGAGTTTGGTGCCCACACCATCGGTGCCGCTGACCAGCACCGGTTCTTTGTAGCGCTTGGGCACTTCAAACAGGGCGCCGAAACCGCCGATGCCCGCCAGCACCCCTTCGCGCATGGTTTTCTTGGCCAAGGGCTTGATGCGTTCAACCAGCGCGTCACCCGCGTCAATGTCGACACCGGCGTCTTTGTACGAAAGGGGAGAGGAATGCTGAGGTGTTGTCATTTAAAGTGCTTGAATAAAGGCGGCAGGGCGAAGGGCTCGGCTGAGCCCGATAGAATTTGCCTTGATTTTAAGGGTTAGTCCTCCACCATCCACATGCAATTCAATTCAACTCAAAAAAGAGCCTTGGCCTGGTGCCTGATTGCGGCCTTCACGGCTGTGGTCATTTGGTTGCTCGCGCCGGTGCTGACCCCCTTCGTGGTGGCCGCCGTACTGGCCTACGCACTGACACCGGTGGTGGACTGGCTCGACGACCTCGGGCGCGGGCGCATTCCCCGGCTCCTGGCCGTGATCGTGGTGGAGTTGCTGTTCATCCTCGTGGTGCTAAGTGTGGTCTTGCTGATTGTGCCGATTCTGGTCAAAGAGTTGCCTTTGATGAGCGAGCAGGTGCCGGTGCTGATGGAGGGACTGAATACGTCGCTGAAACCCTTTTTGGCCCAATTTGGGATCAAGTTTTCACTCGATGTGGGCAGTCTCAAGGCCTTTGCCCTGAAATACCTCAGTACCAATTTTGAAGAGGCTTTGGGCTCGGTCATGACATCGCTCAAGCTCGGGGGCAGCGTCGCTTTTGCCATCTTTGGCAATGCGGTGATGATCCCCGTGGTACTGTTTTATTTGTTGATGGACTGGCGACGTTTTGTGGCGCAGGCCCTTGAGTTTGTGCCACCCCGTGGCCGCGCCACTTATGACAGCTTCAGCAGTGAGGCTGACGCGGTGCTGGGTCAGTACCTGCGCGGCCAATTGCTGGTGATGGGCGTGCTGGCGATTTTTTACAGCGCCGGACTGGCTTTGTTCGGACTTGATCTGGCTTTGCCGATTGGCATTTTTACCGGGCTCGCCGTGTTTGTGCCTTACGTGGGGTTTGGTCTGGGTTTGATTCTTGCCACGCTGGCGGGCTTGCTGGAGTTTGCGGCCACGGGTGGGCCATCCAAGGCGCTGATGATGGTGGCCGTGGTGTATGGCTCGGGTCAGTTTTTTGAGAGTTTCTTGTTGACACCGCGTCTGGTGGGGGAGCGCATTGGCCTGCATCCGCTGGCGGTGATCTTTGCCTTGCTGGCTTTCGGACAATTACTCGGTTTTGTGGGCGTGTTGATCGCCTTGCCCGCGAGTGCTGTGCTGCTGGTCGCCATGCGTCGGGCTCGCACCCGTTATTTGTCCAGCAAACTTTACCAAGGTTAAATGAAGCGAATGAAGCAAATTGCCCTGGATATTGGTCTCGCGACCGGGCCGACCCTGGAGAGTTTTTTTGCCGGCCCCAACGAGGCTGCCCTACGGCACCTGGAACTTTGGGTCGGCAACAAGTCTTCGGCGGCGCTGCGCTCACCGGTGCCGATCTACCTGTGGGGCAACAATGGCAGTGGCAAAACCCATCTGCTCAAGGCGGTGGAAGCCGCTTTGAAAGAGCAGGGCGCTGACATCGGTTGGCTCGATGCCTCGGTGATGGACCCCCCTGAATTCGATGAGCGCTGGGCTGCCGTGTTGTTGGATGAAGTTCATCTCTACACGGCGGTGCAGCAGCATGCGGCCTTCAATTGGTTTGTCAATGCACAAACCCGGCCTATTGGGGTGCTCGCGGCGGGCGCCTTGCCACCGGCTGACCTGAAGTTGCGCGACGACCTGCGAACCCGCTTGGGCTGGGGTCATATATTTCAGCTGCAGGTGCTTAGCGAGCCCGAACGGCGCGCTGTGTTGCGTCAGGCAGCGGATGCGCGGGGGGTATTTTTGGGCGATGAGGTGATGGACTTCATGCTGACGCGCTTCAGTCGCGACCTCGGCAGCCTGATGGAACTCCTTGACCTGCTCGACGGCTATGCCTTGCAAACCAAGCGGGGCATCACCATTCCCCTGATTAAATCCATGATGGAAAACTCTTAAACGCATGAAACTGGCACTCTTTGACCTTGATCACACGCTGATCCCGATTGACTCTGACCACTCCTGGGGCGTCTATACCACCCACATCGGCTGGACTGATCCTGTAGATTTCACCCAGCGGAACGACCAGTTTTATGCCCAGTACCAGGCCGGAACGCTTGATATTCATGACTACGTGCGCTTTTCCACGGCTGCCGTGCGGCACCAAGGTGCTATAAATTCAGAAGCAGCCCACGCAGACTTCATGAGGGCTATCGTCCAACCCGCCTTAAAACCGCAGGCGCAGGCCTTGGTCGCCCAGCACCAGCAGGCTGGCGATGCAGTGATCATCGTCACGGCGACCAACGAATTCGTGACGCGTCCCATTGCCCATGCTTTTGGTGTCGCAGAATTGATTGCGGTGGAGTTGGAACGCGACACCGCACCGGGCGGCACGGGCTGGATCACCGGTGAAATCAAGGGCGTGCCGTCCTTTCGGGAAGGCAAGATCACCCGGGTCACGCAATGGCTGGCCGCGCGGCAACTCGTTTGGGCCGATGTGGAGAGCACTTTCTACACCGATTCCATCAATGATTTGAGTCTGATGGAACAAGTGACCCATCCCATCGCCACCAACCCCGACGACCGCCTGCGTGCCATTGCCGTTGAGCGTGGATGGCGCATACTCGACCTCTTTTAAACGTCTCACACAATGTGGGGTTACTGTCTCGAAAAGTGCGTATTTTTCAGATTTTTGGAATAAATGATTAAAAAATTCATCGACAAGCTGTTGGGCAAAGCCCCCTCGGCTGCAAAAAGCAAAAAGCTTCAATTTGGCAAGCGCGAAGAGGTCAGCGTTGCGGCGCATGGCATTGACGTGGCGCTGGTGGATGACCGGGCGCTCAATGTGGTGCGCACCCTCAAGCACGCCGGCTTTGAAGCCTATATCGTGGGGGGTGCCGTGCGTGACCTGATGGTTGGCCTGCGTCCGAAAGACTTTGACGTGGCCACCAACGCCACGCCCGAGCAGGTCAAAAGCCTGTTCCGGCGCGCCTTCATCATCGGGCGTCGTTTTCGCATCGTGCATGTGGTGTTTGGCCGTGGTCGTGAAAATGATGTGATCGAAGTCTCCACCTTTCGCGCCTACATGGACAACGCGGCCGCAGAGCAGGTCGCTGGCAACGAGAAAACCAGCCGCAACGAGTTGGCCAACATGAAGCACGCGGTGGATTCCACCGGCCGGGTGTTGCGCGACAACGTCTGGGGCCCGCAGGAAGAAGACGCGGTGCGCCGCGACTTCACCATCAACGCCATGTACTACGACCCTGAAACGCAGATTGTGGTGGACTACCACAACGGCATCAAGGACTCTAAAAAGCGCGTCATCCGCATGATTGGCGACCCCGCGACCCGCTACCGCGAAGACCCGGTGCGCATCATCCGTGCCGTGCGTTTTGCGGCCAAACTGAGCGGATTGGGTTTCCAGTTGGAACCCAAAACAGCCGCACCTTTGATCAAGTCCCAAGAGTTGCTGGCCGATGTGCCGCAAAGCCGCTTGTTCGACGAAATGCTCAAGTTGCTTCAAACCGGCCATGCGCTGTCGTCCATTGAGCAGCTCAAGTCGCTCGGCATGGCGCGAGGTATTTATCCACTGCTGGACGTGATCGTTGAGCGAGCCGAGTCGGTTTTTGTTAAAGCTGCTTTGATCGACACCGACCGTCGGGTGGGCGAAGGCAAACCGGTGGTGGCCAGTTTCCTGCTGGCGTGCGCCTTGTGGGCAGATGTGCGTGATGGCTGGGCGCAGCGCATTAACCAGCGTCAGTCACCCCATCCTGCTTTGCAGGACGCGATTGAAGACGTCTTTAATGCCCGCATTGGGGATGTGTCGGGTCGCGGCAAGTTGGCCGGTGACATGCGTGAAATCTGGATGCTTCAGCCGCGTTTCGAGAAGCGTGTGGGCAGTGCGCCGTTTGGTCTGGTTGATCAAGCCCGGTTCCGGGCGGCGTTCGACTTCATGCGTTTGCGCGCTGATGCGGGCGAAATTGACATCGTGCTGGCCGATTGGTGGCAAGAGTTCAGCCTGGCCAGCGACGATATGCGCCAGGACATGGTTGATCAGGTGCGCGAAGAGCAGCAGCAAAAGCAACGTGCGCCACGGGTTCACAAAATGCCAGTGGCAAAAGTCGCACCTGATGCGACGCGCGATGCCGCTTCATCACATGATGCAGACAACCGCAGCGTCGGCTCTGAGTCAGACGGCACAGAAGCCTACCCGGCTGAGGGTTCGGATGCCCCTAAAAAACGCCGTCGCCGCAGGCGCACCAGCGGTCCCAAAGACGGTGGCGAGCAGGCCTCAGACCCTGGCGTTTAAGTTTGAGCTTGCATCGGCCTGGTCGCCTGCCCGTTACGGCCTACATTGCGCTCGGCGCCAATTTGGGTGACCCGCAAGCCGCGTTGCTTCAATCCATCGACGATTTGGCGCAGACGCCCGACATCACCCTGGTTTGCCGATCCAGTCTGTACCTAACCGCCCCCATTGAGTCGAGTGGCCCTGATTACGTCAATGCCGTGGTCGAAATATCCACCGTGTTGACGGCGCCTGATTTGTGGGCTGCGATGCAGCGTATTGAATCAAAAGCCGGGCGCGACAGACCTTATCCGAATGCACCCCGAACACTGGACCTGGATTTGCTGCTTTACGGGACAGCGTCGATCCAAAGTGCCGCCTTGGTAGTGCCGCATCCGCGTATGGGAGAGCGGGCCTTCGTGCTGGTTCCTCTGGCGGAGATTGCGCCTCTTTCAAGCAATGAAGCCATGTTGGCAGCAGTGTCCAACCAAGTCCTCACACGTTTGCCTATTTGAAAATCAGGGAAAACCCTAGTTCCCAAAAATGTAACGGCGTTCTGCGAGCCTCTCTATTAGCATAAACTGAAAAAGTTACCAATAGGAAATGTCATGAATCTGAAAAATCTTCGAGTTGCCACTAAATTGTGGCTCGGTGTACTCTTAATTGTTGTTTCGCTGGTTTTGATGATTGGCACTTCGGCTTTCAGGCTGTCGGCCTTGCAGTCGCAATCAGACGATAAACTGGGTGCGCTCAACCTGCGAAGCAAGGCGGTCAGTACCTGGGCTGGCTTGACCGAATCCAACTCAATTCGCACCCTGGCGTTGATCTCGGCCTACGACGCCACCATTGAAGCGACGCTCAAGACCGATATTGCCGCCACTTCGGCCAAGATTTCTACGGCGCAAAAAAACATTGAGGCCATGCCCTTGGGCGAGATCGAATTAGCCCAGATGAAAAAGATCGCCGGTGCCCGTGGCGGCATGGCTGATTTGCGCGCTAAAGCCGTCAAGCTGAAAGCGGATGGCAACAGCGAAGAAGCCATGCGGACGGTGAAGGAGGAGTATCTTCCGGTCGTGGCGGTTTATCTTGGCACACTGCGTGAGATGGTCGAGATGGAAGAAAAGATCATGGCTGCCTTTTTGCAAGACACAGCTCAATCCCGTTCAACCATCGTCACCAGTCTTGCGGTGTTTTTTGTACTGCTCTTTGTGGGTATTCTGGTCGGAGCGGTCTGGCTTATTCGTTCAATCCGGCAGCCGCTGGACCAAGCTAATGCTTTGGCTGCGCGCATCGCCAAAGGTGACTTGAGCGCCGTCATCAAGGTGGATCGGCAAGATGAATTCGGTGAACTACTGCGCTCACTCGCGGCCATGAACGAGTCACTGGGCCGCATGGTGCACCAGGTGCGCCAGAGTACCGACAGCATTGCCACCGCCAGCTCGGAAATTGCCCAGGGCAACAACGACCTGGCCCAGCGTACCGAGCTCACCTCCAGCAACTTGCAGTCCACAGCCTCCAGCATGGCGCAACTGACCACCAATGTGCAAAACAGCGCCGACAACGCACGGCAGGCCAGTTCTTTGGCGGCCGATGCCTCTACGGTGGCTGAAAAAGGCGGAGCCGTTGTCAAGCAGGTCGTCTTCACGATGGAAGAGATCAACGCCAGCAGCAAGAAAATTTCCGACATCATTGGCGTGATCGATGGCATTGCCTTTCAAACCAACATTCTGGCGCTCAATGCCGCGGTAGAAGCCGCGCGCGCTGGTGAGCAGGGCCGCGGGTTTGCCGTGGTGGCGAGCGAAGTTCGCAGTCTGGCGCAACGCAGCGCCGAGGCGGCCAAAGAAATCAAGATGTTGATTGGCACCTCGGTCGAAAAAGTAGCCTCGGGGACCAAACTGGTGTCCGATGCCGGCGTCACCATGAGCGACATCGTGTCGTCCGTGCGCAAGGTAGCCGATGTGATTGGCGAGATTACCGCCGCCTCTGCAGAGCAAAGTTCTGGCATAGCTCATGTCAACCAGGCGATTGGCACGCTCGACCAGATGACCCAGCAAAATGCTGCTCTGGTCGAAGAGAGTGCCGCCGCCGCCGAGAGTCTGCGAGACCAGGCCAATCAAATGGCGCAGGCCGTTGCCGTCTTCAAACTCAGCGATTCAGCCCAGCAGGTCTTGTCGCGACCGATGCGCGACATCACGCCCCGTGCCAGTAACTTGACTTACAGCCGACCCCAAGCCTTGGCAAAGCCCCGGGCAGTGCCCGCGTTGGGCAATACCCGGCCTGCAATCAGCCCCGCCCGCAAGCCACTGGCGTTGTCTGCCTCACGGCCACCGAGTGCCGTCAAGAAACCACTGGCCATGGCCGCGCCCCTGAAAAAACCAGCCTCAGTCAGTGCCGCCCCCGTAGTGAGCAAGGCCGCTGCGGCCGATGATTGGGAAACGTTTTAAGCCAGTTCAGCGATCAGCTCAATTTCAACGCAGGCGCCCATGGGTATCTGCGCCACGCCAAAGGCACTGCGCGCATGAGCGCCTGCGGTGCCAAAAACTTCGCCCAGCAGTTCGCTTGCACCATTCGTCACCAGATGTTGCTCGGTGAAGTCGCCGGTGGAGTTGACCAGCGACATCAGTTTGACAATGCGTTTGATGCGGTTCAGGTCTCCCACGGCGGCGTGCAAGGTGCCCATCAGGTCAATGGCAATGGCGCGGGCTGCGGCTTTGCCTTCAGCAGTTTCCATGTTTTTGCCGAGCTGCCCAACCCAGGGTTTGCCATCTTTTTTGGCGATGTGGCCACTCAGAAAAACCAGATTGCCGGTTTGCACGAAGGGCACATAAGCCGCCGCTGGAATGGCCACGGGTGGCAGGGTGATGTTGAGTTCTGTGAGTTTGGCGTAAATGCTCATGCGGATTCCTTGGTGGATGGTTTATGAATGAAATAGGCTTCTAGCCCCCGTTTCGCTTGCGTGAGTAGCTATTTAATTAATAGTGCCCAATGGCAGCAACGGGCTCAGGCTTTGAGATTGACTCTGACTCTGGCTCTGGCTTTGTGAGGAGTTTTGATGTCCCATTCTCGGGCGTCCACCGGGTGGGCCGGCGGGTCCGTCACCGGGTGCGGGCTCGACGGTGACGCCCACCGTCAGCGTGTGGCTGGCGCCGCCATGAATCACACCCCGGATCGGTGAGACGTCCGAGAAGTCGCGCCCGGTGGCCAGCGTCACATAGTCTTCGCCGGGCGAGTGCCAGCCGGCGCGGTTGTTGGTCGGGTCGAAGTCGCACCAGCGCTCGCCTGGTGGCAGGTCGGGCGCATACACCGCCACCCAGGCGTGCGAGGCGTCGCTGCCTTTGAGCTTGACGGTGCCGGGTGCCGCCTGCGTCAGCAAGTAGCCGCTGACGTAGCGGGCAGCAATGCCCAGTGTGCGCAGGCACGCAATCATGATGTGCGCGAAATCCTGGCACACGCCTTTGCGCTGAGCCAGGGCGACCAGCGCAGGCGTGTTGATTTGGGTGCTCTGGCTTTCATAGTCGAAGTCGGTATGAATGCGCTGCATCAGGTCTTGCGCCACCGCCAGCACGCTCAGGCCCGGCACAAAACTGGGCCGGGCGTAGGCGGCAAACTCGGGGGCGCGGGGGCAAAAAGGCGAGGCAAACACAAACTCGGTGGCGGCATCAAATCGGCCGCCGGACTGGTAGCGAAACTGTTCCCGGGTTTGTTCCCAGTTGAAAAGGCTCCCCGGCAAGGCGCGGGCCGTGGTGGTGACCACGCTGTTCGCCACCACCTCAAGCACCGTGTGCGGTGATTGCAGCGAGAAAAAGCAGCGGGGGTTGCCGAACACATCCAGTGTTTGCGTCATTTGCGTCGGCAATGGGCTGATATTCAGCGAGTGGCTCAGCAGCTTCTGATAGCGGTTGCTGACCGGTTGCAGGTAGGCCATGTGCTGCGCGATTTCAACCGCTGGCAGATAGTCGTAACGGGTGGCGTGGGTAATTTGAAGGTACATCAGGTGCCCAGGCTTTGCTTGGTCTTGCCCGAGTGGGTGAAATAGGTGGTGCTGATTTCTTCGGAGACGTGGTAGGCGGCCGCGGTGCACTGCATCAGCAAATCGTTCAATGCATAGTAATAACCAGCTTCTGTGCCCGCCTCGCTGCCCGGTGTGGCGGGCAAGGGTTGTGCTTCGCACAATTGCTCCAGGCTCCAGGTCTTGGGGTCGGGCACCCGCAGTGACAAGGCGCTGAGTTGATCGGGCTCGCTGCCCGCCAGTTTGGCGAGTCGTCCGCGCAAGGTGTGCGTCACCCAAGCCAGTGAGCGCGGGTTGTCGCGGTCCAGCACCAGCAGGTCGATGAGCGCGGCGAGGTCGCGGCTTTGCTGAAACTGCGCGTGAAAGGTGATGGTGCTGTCAAACAGGGAAATCATGGCTTCAAAGCCACCATCCGTGTGGATCGAGCCGGTCTCCAGACCGCGTAACAAGGCCGAGGCCAGAAAGCTCAAACGTTCAATGTGGCGGCCAATGCTGAGCAGGCGCCAGCCATCGTCGCGGGTCATTCGGTCGGTTTGGGCACCGGTGATGGCGGCCATGTGGTCACTGGTGTTTTTCAACACCCGCAACGCTTCGAGTGACGAATAGTCGCCACTACGGGTGTGTTCGGCACAACGGGCAAACAGCTCTTCTTCCGCGCGCATGATGACGCGCCAGTGTTCTTGAGACAGCCGCTCGCGCACGGTGGCGCCGGTCATCTTGAGGGCGCGCAGGTAGTAGCCGACGCTAGTCGCTCCTTCGGTACTGCCCAGGTTGGAAATGAGTGAGCGCTCAAAGACGCGCCGGGCCAGTGCCGCCGAGGGCACGCTGGGCAGTACCAGTGTGTTGGCCACAGCCATTTTGCTGAGCCAGGCCAGCAGCGACAGGGACGACTGGTCTTCACCGTTCAGGCATTCAAGCGTCAGGCGCGCCAGCCGGATGGCATTCTCGGCCCGCTCGGTGTAGCGACCCAGCCAGAACAGGTTTTCAGCGGCCCGGCTGGTGACCAGGCGTTTGCGCTGGGCCAGCGTGGCGGGCGTCAGGTGCGGTTGCAATAAGGTGGTTTTGTCGACCTCGCCACGGGTCAGGGCCCAGACGTCGGCACTGCTGCCGCCGCGCTGCATCGAGGCAATTTCAGCCCCAGCACCGGCCACGCGCGCCAGCCCACCGGGCAGCACGCGCCAGGACTGCGGGCCGTCAGACACGGCAAACACCCGCAGCACCACCGAACGCGGCATCACCGCGCCCGGGGCTTGCGGGTCGTCGTCGGGGGCTGGCATTTGCCAGGTGGGCATTTGCGACAAGGGCACGTAAGTCTGCACTGTGTGTTCTTCGCTTTGCCGCAGGATGCGACCCGCCCATTCGTCCAGCGCCCGGGGCGACAGCGTATTTCCCATCACCGTCTCGAAACTGCCATGCGACGGCGAGCCGGGGTAGGTCGGTTTGATGGCGCAGTCGTGGAGTTGCGGCAAGGCTTCTTCCATGGCCGAACGCTCGCCGCACCACCAGGTGGGGGAGGCCGGCAGCTTGAGCTCTTCGCCCAGCAGGTGCTGCGACAGCGCGGGTAAAAAGCCCAGCAGGGCGGGCGACTCCAGAAAAGCCGAGCCGGGTGCATTGGCTACCAGCACATGTCCAGCCCGAATCGCCTGCAGCAAACCCGGCACGCCCAGCGTGGAATCGGGGCGCAACTCCAGCGGGTCAAGGTACTCGTCATCGACCCGTTTCAACAGGCCATGCACCGGCACCAGACCCTTGAGGGTCTTGAGGTAGAGGCGCTCGTCACGCACGATCAGGTCACTGCCTTCGACCAGCGTCAAGCCCAGGTAACGCGCCAGGTAGGCGTGTTCAAAATAGGTTTCGTTGTAAGGGCCGGGGGTGAGCAGGGCAATGTGCGAATCGGCCCCGGCCGGGCTCATCTGCTTCAGGCTCTCCATCAGGGCGCGGTAGGTGCCGGCCAGACGCTGCACCCTCATGGCCTGAAAAGCCAGCGGAAACTGGCTCGAAATGGCCAGTCGGTTTTCCAGTAAATAACCCAGGCCCGAGGGCGCCTGACAGCGTTGGCTGACCACCCACCAGTTGCCATCCGGCCCACGCGCCAAATCAAACGCGGCGATGTGCAGGTGCGTGCCGCCAACCGGCTTGACGCCGTGCAGCGGGCGCAGGTAGCCGGGATGACCGTGCACCAGCGCCGGGGGCAACAAGCCCTGAGCGAGTAATTTTTGAGGCCCATAGACATCGGACATGATTTTTTCGAGCAGTCGCATGCGCTGCTTCACGCCGGCCTCAATTTGCAGCCAGCTGTCGGGCTCAATGAGCAAGGGGAACAGGTCCAGCGACCAGGGCCGCTGAGGGCCGCCTTCGTCGGCATAGACGTTGTAAGTCACGCCGTTGTCGCGGATCTGGCGCTCCAGACTGAGGGAGCGCTGGTTCAGGTCGGTGCCGCCGGTGTCTGAAAAATTATCGAAGAACTGCCGCCAGACCGTCGTTAATTCTGGGTTTGTTGCTATGGAATGAGTAGCGTTTTCGGTGGCTTCGTCGGCTGGCGCGGTGGTGCTGCCGCGCAGTTCATCGAAATGACCCGAGGCGGCGACACAGGCCACCGCCATGGCTTGTAAATCGGGTTGTTCGGCGGTATCGCCGAAGGAAGGGGAGTTGGTTGCGTCTTTCAAGCAACCGAGTATGCCAGCGTCGTAGTCTCCTTGTGGCGCGCTATGAAGTGTTATCTTTGGCCGCAATTAAATAGGTTTGAAAATGAATAATTCAGTGCGCAAAAAACTGCTTTTAATCGGAGCTGTGGTTTTCTTTTTGGCGGGTTGCGAGTCCAACCCGGCTCAACCTGTGAGCACGGCACCGGCCCAGGCTGAATTGCAGTTTGTTGATTTGCAGGGTTTTGACCGTGATTTGGCGGTCTCTTTGTCGGCCCCCTTGCCCAAGGTTGAGGTGGCTTTTTATGACCGCATCACACCCAGCGCCATGCCCGAGCGCTTGCAACACTGGATGGCCTCGGTGGAGGCGGGCGGTGGCAGCGTGAAAGTCGTTCCCCCCAAATCGAGCGTCACGGCGAAAAGCCCCTTTCTATTAATCAGCGCTATCAGCACCTTGTGGACGGCTTCCAAAATGGTCAAGGAAGTGTCAGTGCAATCCCGCTTCAAGGCGGCTCAGTCGTTCGATGCTGAAATTATTTTGAAGACCGACGACAAGGGCGAGTCGGTGGTTGATAAAGTTGTCTTCATTCAGCGCAAGAAATAACCATGACGATCAAAACCTTCCTGTCGAGTTGCCTGCTGTGCGCGGTTTTTCCGCTGTGGGCGCAAGTGGCAGCACCCAGCACCGAGCAGATGATCGAGCAACTCAAAGCGCCCCGCACACGCAGTCTTCGCAATCTCACGGTCGAGGCGGTGGCCGCCAAATCAGCCCCTGACGCTCCGGCGGTGGGTGCCACCCCAACTCCGGTGGACGTGGCGCCCGCATCCACCGTGCGCCCGTCCTTGTCCTTGCTGATTCAGTTTGACTTCAACTCGGCCCGGGTGCGGCCTGAAAGTCAGCAAGCGCTGGCGAACCTGGCGACGGCTTTGCTGTCGGACGAACTCAAGGATGCGCGCTTCGCCGTCGAAGGCCACACCGACGCCCAGGGTCGGGTCGACTACAACCAGAAACTCAGTCAGCAACGTGCGCTTGCCGTGCGCGATGTCCTGAAAATACAGGGTGTGGCAGAAACCCGCTTGTCTGCGTCGGGCAAAGGGGCCTCAGAACTTGCCAACCCGGCCGATCCGCTGGCCGCTGAAAACCGGCGCGTGCGTATCGTCAACCTGGATTAATTGATGGCCAATCGCCCGGGCTCTGGCTGGTATGACAGGTTGACCGCCCGGCTTGGGGCGTTGCCGGCGCGCCGGGTGACCTGGAGCTTGGTGCTGCTTTTTTCCCTGTGGGTGCTGGCCGATGTTTTTGTGTTCAGGCTCACGGGCGGCTTGGCGCAGTCCAGTTTTGATGCCATGGTGCGGGCCCGTGTTTTTGTGGCGACCCCCGATCCGCGCATTGTCATCATCGACATTGACGAGGCCGCCCTGGCGCGCATGGGCAAGGAGTTTGGCCGCTGGCCCTGGCCGCGTGACACCTTGGCTACGGTGATGGCGCATATTGAGCGCCAGCAACCCGCCGCAGTGGTGTGGGATATTCTTTTTTCAGACGCCGACCGCTTGAGCCCCGGGGGCGATGCCGCCTTCAACGAAGCCGCCCAGCGCAGCCAGCACAGTCATTTTTCGGTGGTGCGTTTACCCAAAAGCAATGATGCCGCCAGCCAGATCACGCAGGCCGTTTTGCCGGGGCTGTGGGTCTCGACGGCCTTGAGCGCGCCAGGGCTTGCCTCGACCCAACCCGTCACCGTGGCCTTGATTCCTCCGGCGCTCCCTGCCGTGGCGGCCGGTCGGCTCGGTTTTAACAATGGCTATGTCGATCCCGACGGCGTGCTGCGCCGCTACCGTTATCTGGAACCGCTGGCCGACGGCAGCGCCCTGCAGTCGCTGCCATTGAGTGTGTTGGGTGCTATGAATCCAATAGCTGCTAGCGCAATATTGACGGGGGCTAGAGGGCTAAATGACTCAAAAGACGAGTTGATTTCCTGGCGCCGTCAAGCCGAGGCGTATCCGCATGTGTCGTTCGCCGATGTGTTTGCCCAGGCCGAAGGTGGCCCACCTTTGGCGGGCGTGCCTTCGCTGGCGGGCAAGGTCGTCATCATTGGGTCCACAGCCCCCAGCTTGCATGACATTCACCCGACGCCGCTCTCCCCCATGCAAGCCGGTGTGGATTCATTGGCCACGGTGCTGGACAACGCCTTGAACCAGCGCCATTTGCATGAACTCCCGCGCTGGCTTCAGGCCACGCTGGCCATTGCCTTGTGTATTGGCCTGGCGTTGTGGGTGCAGTTCTACAGCGTGGCATCGCTGGCACCGGCCCTGCTGGCCTTGCCCGCCGCGCTGCTGGGCGTGAGTTACCTGAGTCTGAATACACCCTGGCTATTTTTGGACCTGCACCTGGCCGCCGGTCTGGCCTTGCTGTTTTTGGCGGTGTTGCGGTTCTGGAGCTCACTGCGTCGAACTTATTGGTGCTCGCCGCCGCCCCCGTCCGAACAACCGCTGGCGATTTGGCCTTGGGCGCGTAACGAGCCTTGGCAGGAAGGGGCGCTCGACCGACTGATTGAGGCCGTGGAGCGCCATGCGCCGACCTGCCGCGTGGTGGTGGGCGATGCCCAAGTCTCCTGGCCTGCCTCGCTGCGCTGGCCCGAGTTGGCGCGCTTTGCCGCCGTGGTCGGCCCGCAAGAAGCTTTGCTGGCTGCGCGTGACAGCTTGACTCCCGCTTTCCTCCTTCTCGCATCGCGCCAAGGCGAGCCCGTGCTGCTGACTGCCAACCCCCATCGTGACCAGTTGGCCAACGGCGTCTTTGCCGCTTGGGCAACGCTGGTAAAAAATGATCAAACCCTGCTCTAAAAGGCTCCTTCCATGTTGTTCAAAATGAAACTCAAACCCTTGTGCCTTTTGCTGGGTGCCCTCGCCGGTGGGGGTGTCAGCACGGTCGCTCAAGCGCAGTTGGCGCCTGGAGCGACACCCGGCCAAGCCCTGACGGCAGTGCGTGCCACCGAACTGCGCGCAGACAAATTGGCGTCGGCCCCGGTGCTGCAAAGTCTGGCGGTGGGCGCTGCGCTGCGTCTGGTGAGTGTGGAGGGAGGCTGGGCGCTGGTGGAAACCACGCCTGCCAACAAAACGTCCGCCAAACTGTCGGGCTGGGTGCGCGCCAGCGCGGTGAGCTTGCCGCAAGCGGCGTCGTTGGCCTCCGGGCTGGCCAGTGGGCGTGAGTCAGCCGGCAACACCGCGCTGACCTTGGGCGTGCGCAGTCTGCCACCGCGCATCAACCGCCACGCGCTGATCATTGGCATCAGCCGCTATGCCGACCCGGCCACGCCGTCGCTGCCGGGCGCGCGCATCGACAAGGAGTCGGCCACCCAAATGGCGCAGGCCATGCAGGTGCCGCAGAGCAACATCCGGTACTTGCAGGACGACCAGGCCACCGGCAACAACATCCGCCAGGCGCTCAAGGACTTGACCGACAAGGTGGAAGACGGCGACCGGGTGTTCATCCATTACTCCGGCCACGGCACCCGCTACAACGACCCCGCTGCCGGAGGCTGCGTCGAGGCTTTGCTGGCCTACGACGGGGGCACTAGCGGCATGATCACCAACCACGAGATGGCCGACATGCTGAAAACCATCACCAACAAGACCGATAAACTCTTTGTGATGTACGACGCCTGCCACTCGGGTGGCTTGGTGGCAGCGGCCTCCAGCGTGCGAACGCGTGGTTTTTCCAACCGCAATGACGACGGCCAACTGCGGCCCAAGTTCGCCAGCATCTCCGAAGAATGCGGCCGCCCGGTCAACATCAAAACCCGTAACCTGGTGGTGGAAGCCGCGGCCAAGGGCGCGTTGCCGCAAGACATCATCCATGTCAGCGCCTCGCGTGACAACGAAATCAGTTTCGACGACGAACTCAAGGGTGGCCTGGCGACCCAGTTCATGCGTGACTGCATGCTGCGCGAGGCCAAAGACCTGGACAACTCAGGCGCCATCAGCATGGACGAGATCAAGCAATGTGCGCAAGAAAAAATCAACAAGCGCATGGCCAACGACGTGAACTACAAGCCGCACAACCTGGTGCTCAACGGCAACGCCGCATTCGTGCCCGCCTGGTTCAGTCAGGCGTCCGCCCTGGCGCCGGTCGTGGTGCCGGTTATCGTGCCGGTCACAGCCGTACCGATTCAGACCGCCACCGCAGCCACCGCCACCGCGCCTGTGGCGGTGAAACCCCCGGTCGTCGCCAGTCCGGTTGCTGGAACATTCCATACCGCCGTGCCAGTGGCAGAGCCGCCACCTGAACCGCTGACCGGTGCGCAGGCTTTGCGCCAGATGTTCGATCAGCGCGATGCCAAGCGTCGCGTGCAGGTCACGCTGAGCAAAGACAAGCTCAAAATTGGTCAGGACGTTTTGGATTTCTCGGTGCAGTCTGAGCGCGCCGGCTTTGTCTATGTGGCGCTGGCAGGCTCCGACAACCAGGCGGTATATTTATTGTTCCCCAACGAACTTGATAAAAACAACCAGGTCGAAGCGGGCCAGCAACTCCTGTTGCCGCGCCCGAATTGGCGGGTCAAGGCGGGCGGCCCGGCAGGCACCGACCACCTGCTGGTGATGGTGACCGACGCACCGCGCGACCTCAGCACATTGGCCGCCAACAAGGCAGGGCCGTTTGTGATGTCGCTCAACGATGCACAAGGCCGGGCCAAGCTGGGCGCGCTCATGACGACCTCGCAAATGGGGTCCAGCCCGGCTTGCGCCCATGCGGGCTCACGCAAGAAAAATGTTCTTTGTTCCGATGCCTATGGTGCGTCGATGATCACGGTTGAGGAAGTCAAATGAAGCTGATTATGAAAAAACTATTTGCTACTATTTTTATAGCTGCTTGCGCAATAGACACGGGATCTACAGGCCTAAATGGCATAAATTCAGAGCCGGGTGCCTTGGCTGCGGTGCCGCAGGGTTGGCTGGTGACGCCGGCGGAAGCGCTTGCGTTCAAAGGTGAGGAAGGCTACTTTGAGCCGCCGGCCTTGCGTCCGCGGGCGGTCGTGCCAATGATCGACATTCTCAAACCGGTGCCGGTGGCTGACCTGAAGGTCAAGGCGCCGTTTGCGATTGCCGTGCTGTTCAAAAGCCAGGCCGATGCCGCGATTGACCCCGCGACCTTCAAGGTGCTGTACGGCGCGTTCAAAATTGACATTACCCCCCGCATTACCAAGTTTGTCAAAGTCACGCAAGAAGGTTTTTCGCTGGAAAATGCCCAGATTCCGGTGGGCAAGCACCGTTTGACGATGCAGGTACAAGACGATAAACAGCGCGTCGCCGAGCGTGAGTTGCGGCTTGAAGTGGAGTGAGTCCTTTGAGGATTAACAACAACCAGCGGGGCGCTTGAGATGAGAATATTTTTCAGTATTTTAAGTTTGTTGTTGGTGGTCCTCATGGTTGGCTTGTTGGCCAAGAAACAACTGGGTGCTCTGTCGACGCTGGGCCCGGCACAGGCAGCATCGGCGGGTGTGTCGGTGCCAACAGGCAGCCCGCAGCAGCAAAGTCAGCAGTTGCAAAATCAGGTTAAAAAAACAGTGGAGGACGCTTTACAGCAGGCCAGACCGGAGTCGGAGGAAAAATGAAACTGTCGTTGGATTTCGGGATGTTCAAGCGCGCAAACCGACGCAGACTTTGTCTGGGTCCGTTGCTCGCTTGTAGCGCCAGTGTGGCTTTGGCGGCGCTGGGGCAGGCCCCCACAGTGCCAGCGATGAGCGCCGCCTCTGCTCTGGTGCCCGCTGCCAAACTGCTGGCTGCCAAGCCAGTTGGGCCAACGAATCTCTACACCGTGCACGCGGCTCAATATGAAAACGGCACACTCGTTCAGGAATACGCCAATGCTGCCGGCGTGGTGTTTGCCGTGTCGTGGCGCGGTCCAGTCTTGCCCAATCTGAGTGAATTGCTGGGGGCTTATTTCAATAGTTTCAAGCACGACGTTGAGCAAGCGCGCCTCAGTGGCAAACGCGGTGCCCCCGTGAACATCGAGCGCTCCGATCTGGTAGTCCGGTCGATGGGCCGGATGCGAAACTTTTTTGGTCACGCCTATGCGCCTGCCCTTGTGCCGGCGGGGGTGAGTATCCAAGATGTGGTGCAATAACCTTTTTAGCCGCGCTCTCGCGCTCATGGCGCTTGCGAGCCTTATCACGGCGTGTGGCGGTGGCGGCGGTGGGTCAACGCCGGCCCCTGCGTTGCCCAATACGCCCAGCTTGACGGGTTTGCCCATTCCCCCCGTAGTCACTAATCAACTCGGTATTTATGTCGACGCAGGCCCCCCAAACACCGGTTACAACGTTAACCGTCTGTACACCGATGTGACCATTTGCTACCCCGGTAGGAGTACGGCCGGCAGTGCGACCCAATGCCAGACCATCGACCATGTGCTGGTTGATACCGGTTCGACCGGTTTGCGTTTGTTGTCCAGTGCGATGGCGCCGGCCCTGAACCTTGGTCATGTAACGGGTGCGAGTGGTTTTCCGCTGCTGAATTGCGCGCAGTTTGTCGACAGCACCTATGCCTGGGGGCCCGTGGTGTCGGCAGATATTGTGTTGGCGGGGATGAAAGCGAACAATGTGCCGATTCAAGTGATGGGCGATGCAAGCTTCAACAGTTTGGCGACTGCTGCTGTCTGCAGTGGGACGACTGCTCTAACTACGGTGCAGGAACTCGGTGCCAAGGGCATCATCGGGCTTGGCTTGTTCAAGGAAGACTGCGGGCAGGATTGTGTCAACCATGTCGGTAACGGGCGCTATTTCACTTGTTCAAATGCCAGTTGCACAGCCACAGTCTTGTCCAAGGCCACTTTGGACCAGCAAGTGAATAATCTGGTGCCTTTGTTTGCAGGTGACAACAACGGGGTGGTGGTCGATTTGCCGGCGGTCGTTCAAGTGAGCTTGCCCAGTTTGACAGGGTCTTTGTATTTTGGAATCGGAACCCGAAGCAACAACACAATGAATTCGGGCTCGATGCTGGCACCTCAGTACACGGTTGGTGCCGGGTGGACGAACTACATAACGACGGTGTTGCCCGCAGCAACTTTCCTGACCAGCTTTATTGACAGTGGCTCCAATGGCTTGTACTTTGATTCAAGTTCAATCACGAAATGCGTGGGCGACAAGATGACTGATTTTTATTGCCCGGGTTCAACAGCGACAACTACTTTTTCTGCCACGCTGCAGGGCGCCAACGCCGTGACAAAGTCAGTGTCGTTTTCAGTCGGCAATGCTTCAGCACTTTTTACCACTGGAAACCCGGTACTTCCTACCTTGGCGGGAAGCATTGGCTTTGCAGGTGCTGGGGCTTTCGATTGGGGTTTGCCCTTCTTCTATGGGCGCCGGATTGGGTTTGGTATTGAAGGCCAGTCCACATCGTTGGGCGTCGGACCCTTCTACGCATTCTGAAGCACCGCTCAGTTAGCTGCTTCCAACCCGTTTTTGAAGTGTTCCTGCATGCGCTGCATGGACAGCGCCGTGTCACGTTCCGTAAGCGCCTTCATCACAGCCCGGTGCTCATTCAGGGACTCTTCCAGGCGCCCTGATTTCAGCAGCGAGTTGTGGCGATTGAGCTTCATGACCTTGCGCAGGTCGGTCACCATCTGGTTGCGCCAACGGTTGTTGGCAATCTCCAGGAGTCGCATGTGAAAGCGCTCGTTGATCTCAAAAAATAGTTCGCGGTCTGGCTTGGACGGCTTGGCGGCCGCTTCCAGTTCGCTGTGCAGTGTCTTCAATTCTTCGAGTTGTTCGGAAGTGGCGGTGCTCGCCACAACGCCTGCTGCATCGGCTTCCAGCAGGCTAAGCAGGTGGTAGACGTCTGACAGGTCCCGCTCCGAGACTTCGGTCACGTAGGCGCCGCGCCTGACTTTCATGGTCACCAGACCTTCCGCCGCCAGCACCTTAAGGGCTTCCCGCAATGGCGTGCGGCTGATGCCATAGGCTTCTGCAATTTTCAACTCGTCAATCCAGCTGCCGGGCTCCAGTTCGCGCTCAAAAATGCGCTGACGCAGGCGCTCTGCTACTTCTTCGTAGAGGGCGCGGGGAGACAAAGAGTGGGCTGGCATCCAAGAATTGTAAGCTGCAAATAATTTTTTGAATCAATAATTATAAATAACGTAAACTCGCAGCAGTACACTGAAACACGCTGGATGCCGCTTGCGATACAGCCTTTTTTGGTGCGTAAATTAGATTAATTTCTCCATAACGGTAGCCGTCATGACACAAAAAAATCCCGAATTTCAGACCGCCAACCTTGAAGCATGGACCAAGGCTGCTGCCAAGTCCGCTCCTGGCGGTAATGTTGATGCCCTCAACTGGATCACACCAGACGGCATCACGGTCAAGCCGCTTTACACCGCCGCCGACACCGAAAATCTGGCCTATGCCAACACGCTGCCAGGCTTTGAGCCCTACCTGCGCGGCCCGCAAGCCACCATGTATGCGGTGCGTCCGTGGACCATTCGCCAGTACGCTGGTTTCTCGACCGCTGAAGAATCCAACGCGTTTTACCGCAAGGCGCTGGCCGCGGGCGGGCAGGGCGTGTCGGTCGCGTTTGACCTGGCCACGCACCGGGGTTACGACTCAGACCATCCGCGTGTCACGGGCGACGTCGGCAAGGCCGGTGTGGCGATTGACTCAGTCGAAGACATGAAGATTTTGTTCAATGAAATTCCGTTGGACAAAGTCAGCGTTTCCATGACCATGAACGGCGCGGTGCTGCCGGTTTTGGCCGGTTATGTGATTGCCGCCGAAGAGCAGGGCGTGTCAGAAGACAAGCTCAGCGGCACGATTCAGAATGACATTCTGAAAGAGTTCATGGTGCGCAACACCTACATCTACCCGCCAGCGCCTTCCATGCGCATCATTGGTGACATCATCGAGTACACGGCGCAAAAAATGCCGAAGTTCAACTCGATTTCCATCAGCGGTTACCACATGCAGGAAGCCGGTGCCAATCAGGCGCTGGAGCTGGCCTTCACGCTGGCCGACGGCAAGGAATACGTCAAGACCGCCATCGGCAAGGGCATGGACGTGGATCAATTCGCTGGCCGCCTGAGCTTCTTCTGGGCGATTGGCATGAACTTCTACCTTGAAGTGGCCAAGATGCGCGCCGCGCGCCTGCTGTGGTGCCGCATCATGAAGGGTTTTGACGCCAAGAGTCCCAAATCGCTCATGCTGCGCACCCACTGCCAGACCTCTGGCTGGTCGCTCACTGAGCAAGACCCCTACAACAACGTGGTGCGCACCACCATCGAGGCGATGGCCGCCGTGTTTGGCGGCACCCAGTCGCTGCACACCAATGCGCTCGACGAAGCCATTGCGCTGCCGACCGAGTTCAGTTCGCGCATTGCCCGTAATACCCAGCTCATCATTCAGGAAGAAACCCACATCACCAACGTGGTGGACCCATGGGCCGGTTCCTACATGATGGAAAAGCTCACCCAGGACATGGCCGATGCCGCCTGGAAGATCATCGAAGAAGTCGAAGCCATGGGCGGCATGATCAAGGCCGTGGACAGTGGTTGGGCCAAGCTCAAGATTGAAGCCGCCGCCGCTCAAAAGCAGGCCCGCATCGACAGTGGCAAAGACGTGATCGTCGGCGTCAACAAGTACAAGCTCAAGACCGAAGACGCGATTGAATCGCGCGACATTGACAATGTGGCAGTGCGTGATGGGCAGATTGCGCGTCTCAATGCCATCAAACAAAAACGCGACCCAGCCCTTGTGGCTGCTGCGCTGGCTGCTATTACTTCTGCAGCAGAAACCAATACCGGCAACTTGCTGGATCTGACGATCAAGGCCATGCGCCTGCGAGCCACCGTGGGCGAAGTGAGCGATGCGCTGGAAACCGTTTACGGGCGCCACCGCGCCGATACCCAAAAGGTGACTGGCGTGTACGCTGCTGCTTATGACTCTGCCGAAGGCTGGGATGCACTTAAAGCCGAAATAAGTGCTTTTGCGGATGTCGAAGGTCGTCGCCCCCGCGTGATGATCTCAAAGCTGGGGCAGGACGGCCACGACCGCGGCGCCAAAGTGGTGGCCACCGCGTTTGCCGATCTGGGCTTTGATGTGGACATGGGCCCGCTGTTCCAGACGCCTGAGGAATGCGCACGTCAGGCCATTGAAAACGACGTGCACTCGGTCGGTGTTTCCACGCTGGCAGCTGGTCACAAAACCCTGGTGCCCGCCATCATTGCCGAGCTGAAAAAGCAGGGCGCTGACGACATCATTGTGTTTGTCGGTGGTGTGATTCCGCGTCAGGACTACGAGATGTTGTATGACGCAGGTGTCAAGGGCATTTATGGCCCAGGCACCCCCATTCCCGCCAGCGCCAAGGATGTGTTGGAACAGATCAAGAAGGCACTTGCCAGGTAGTCGTTCAGGTTCAGTTCCTTATTTCAAAGAATGATGACGATTCAGACCAGCGCGGTGGAGCAGATTACCCAAAGCACGGGCGCTCAACAGCGCCGCGCTATTGCCAAGGCCATCACGCTGCTCGAATCCACCCGCACCGACCACCGGGCGCAGGCCGATGAATTGCTCACCGCATTGCTGCCGTTCAGCGGCAAGTCTTTCCGGTTGGGTATCAGCGGCGTGCCGGGTGTAGGTAAATCCACTTTCATTGAGGTGCTGGGTCTGTACCTGATCGAACAGGGTCACCGTGTGGCGGTGCTCACGATCGATCCGTCATCCACTGTTTCTGGCGGCTCCATCCTGGGTGACAAGACCCGCATGGAATTGTTGTCGGTCCACGAGAAAGCCTATATCCGTCCCAGCCCCAGCAGCGGCACGCTCGGCGGTGTGGCTGAGAAAACCCGTGAGGCCATGCTGGTTTGCGAGGCGGCAGGCTACGACATTGTGATTGTCGAGACCGTAGGCGTCGGTCAAAGCGAAACCGCTGTGGCCAACATGACCGACATGTTTGTGCTGATGCAGTTGCCCAATGCGGGTGATGACTTGCAGGCCATCAAAAAAGGCGTGATGGAGTTGGCCGATCTGGTGGTCATCAACAAGGCCGATATTGACGCCCTTGCCGCCCAGCGCGCCCAGTTGCAAATTACCTCGGCCATGCAGTTGCTCGGCATGTTTGGCAGCCATGATGAAAAAAATTGGCACCCCAAGGCCTTGCAGATCAGTGCCTTGAAGGGGCAGGGCGTTGAACACTTTTGGGCTGCCGTGCTTGATTTCAAAGCCCTGCAAATCGCCAATGGCAAGTTTGCCGATCGGCGGCAGCATCAGTCGCTGGCCTGGATGTGGGAGCGCATTGATACCGGTTTGAAGCTCGCTTTCAAAGCGAACCCCAACGTTCAGCAACTCCTGCCACGACTCACACAGGAGGTGCTGGAAGGCCGTATGGCGGCGTCAACTGCAGCACGAAATATGCTTCTAGCCCAGACGAATACTGTGTAGAGTGCTATATAAAAAATAGCGATTTTAGAGATAAATTTACCGTTAGAGCCGACTAAGACTTCAGAAAGAGAAAACCATGCAAGACATACTTAAACAACTCGAAGCCAAGCGCGAACTCGCGCGATTGGGCGGTGGCCAAAAGCGTATCGATGCGCAACACAAAAAAGGCAAGCTCACGGCCCGTGAACGCTTGGAACTGTTGCTTGACGCAGGCACTTTTGAAGAATGGGATATGTTCGTCGAGCACCGATGTGTCGATTTCGGCATGGAAGAAAACAAGATTCCGGGTGATGGCGTTGTCACCGGTTACGGCATGATCAATGGCCGTTTGGTGTTTGTGTTCAGCCAGGATTTCACCGTGTTCGGTGGCGCATTGAGTGAAGCTCACGCCGAGAAAATCTGCAAAGTAATGGACCAGGCCATGAAGGTCGGCGCGCCAGTGATCGGCTTGAATGACTCGGGCGGTGCGCGGATTCAGGAGGGTGTTGCTTCGCTTGGTGGTTACGCCGATGTGTTCCAGCGCAATGTGATGGCCAGCGGTGTGGTACCCCAGATCAGCATGATCATGGGACCTTGCGCCGGTGGCGCGGTGTACTCGCCCGCCATGACCGACTTCATCTTCATGGTGAAAGACAGTTCCTACATGTTTGTCACCGGCCCTGAAGTGGTGAAAACGGTCACCCATGAAGATGTGACCGCCGAAGAACTCGGCGGCGCCATCAGCCACACCACCAAGAGCGGTGTCTGCGATCTGGCGTTTGAGAACGATGTAGAAGCGCTGCTGATGCTGCGTCGCCTCTATAACTACCTGCCGCTTAACAATCGTGAAAAAGCGCCCGTGCGCCGCGGTGGTGACCCGGCCGACCGCATGGACCTGAGTCTCGACACGCTGGTGCCTGACAACGCCAACAAGCCTTACGACATGAAGGAACTGATCGTCAAGACCGTGGACGATGGTGATTTCTTTGAACTGCAGCCGGAATACGCCAAGAACATCCTGATTGGTTTTGGCCGCATGGAAGGTCAGACCGTGGGTATCGTGGCCAATCAGCCGCTGGTGCTGGCGGGTTGCCTGGACATTAAGAGCTCCATCAAGGCGGCGCGTTTTGTGCGCTTTTGCGATGCGTTCAACATTCCGGTCATTACCTTTGTTGATGTGCCCGGTTTCATGCCTGGTACTGCACAAGAGTACGGCGGCATCATCAAACACGGCGCCAAACTGCTCTATGCGTATGCCGAGTGCACAGTGCCAAAGATCACCGTCATCACGCGCAAAGCCTACGGCGGTGCGTACGACGTGATGAGCTCCAAGCACCTGCGTGGCGACGTCAATTTTGCTTGGCCAAACGCTGAAATTGCCGTGATGGGCGCCAAGGGCGCTGTTGAAATTATCTTCCGCGAAGACAAGGGCGACCCGGCCAAACTGGCCGCCAAAGAAGCCGAATACAAAGCCCGCTTTGCCAACCCGTTTGTGGCCGGTGCCCGTGGCTTTATTGACGACGTGATCCTGCCGTCTGAGACCCGCAAACGCATCTGCCGCTCGCTGGTGATGCTGCGCGAGAAAAAACTTGAAAATCCGTGGCGCAAACACGGAAACATCCCCCTTTGATGGCCTGAGGAGAAATACAAAAATGTTTACAAAAATTCTGATCGCAAACCGCGGCGAAATCGCTTGCCGCGTCATCAAGACCGCTCAAAAAATGGGCATCAAAACCGTGGCGGTTTACTCCGATGCGGACAAGGACGCACGCCATGTCATGCTGGCCGACGAAGCCGTCAACATTGGTCCGGCCCCCAGCCGAGACAGCTATTTACTGGCTGAGAAAATCATTGCTGCCTGCAAGCAAACCGGTGCCCAAGCAGTGCACCCAGGCTACGGTTTTTTGAGCGAAAACGCCGGTTTTGCCAAGCGCGTGGAAGAAGAAGGCATCACCTTCATCGGCCCTAAGCACCACTCCATTGCCGCCATGGGCGACAAGATCGAGTCGAAAAAACTCGCTGGTTTGGCGGGTGTGAATTGCATTCCCGGTGTCAATGACGCGATTGAAACGCCTGAAAAAGCAGTTGAAATTGCCAAGAGCATCGGCTACCCGGTCATGATCAAGGCCAGTGCCGGCGGTGGCGGTAAGGGTCTGCGCGTTGCTTTTAACGACAAGGAAGCGTTTGAAGGCTTCACCAGTTGCCGCAACGAAGCACGTATCAGCTTTGGTGATGACCGTGTGTTCATCGAGAAGTTTGTTGAAGAACCCCGTCACATCGAAATTCAGCTGATTGGCGACAGTTTCGGCAACGTGGTGTACCTCAACGAGCGTGAGTGTTCCATTCAGCGTCGCCACCAGAAGGTGATCGAAGAAGCGCCGTCGCCTTTCATCTCTGAAGCGACCCGCAAGGCGATGGGCGAACAGGCCGTGATGTTGGCCAAGGCCGTGAACTACCAGAGCGCCGGTACGGTGGAATTTGTGGTCGGCAAAGACCAGAGCTTTTACTTCCTGGAAATGAACACCCGTTTGCAGGTAGAACACCCTGTGACCGAGTGCATCACCGGTCTCGATCTGGTTGAGTTGATGATCCGCGTTGCTGCAGGCGAAAAATTACCCCTGACACAAGCTGAAGTGAAGCGTGACGGCTGGGCGATTGAGTGCCGCATCAACGCTGAAGATCCGTTCCGCAATTTCTTGCCTTCGACCGGTCGACTGGTGCGTTTTCAGCCACCGACAGAGACCATGTTCTCAGCAGATACCAGCCAGTGGTACGGCGTTCGGGTTGATACCGGTGTGCAGGATGGTGGCGAGATTCCGATGTTCTATGACTCGATGATCGGCAAGCTGATTGTTCATGGCAAAGACCGTCTGGATGCGATTGCCAAAATGCGCGAAGCGCTCAACGGTTTTGTGATTCGCGGTATCAGCAGCAACATCCCGTTCCAAGCGGCTTTGCTGGCGCACCCCAAGTTTGTGGCGGGTGATTTCAACACCGGTTTCATTGCTGAGAATTACTCGAAAGGTTTCCGAGCTGAAGATGTACCGCACGACGATGCCGACCTGCTGATTGCGCTGGCGGCGTTTGTGTACCGCAAGTACCTCAACCGCGCGTCCAATATCAGCGGCCAGATGGAAGGTCACGAACTGGTGATTGGTGAGAACTTTGTGGTGCTCACGATGGGTCAGAAGGGTGCCACGACTCCCTCCACCGTCGCTATCACCGACTTCAATGAGAAAACAGGCTCCAGCTCAATCACTGTGGGTTCAAGTAGCTATAAAATTTGTAGCAAATACCGATTGGGTCAAGTTCGTATCGAAGGTACTTGCAATGGCGTTGCGTTCACCGCACAGGTGGAGCGCGGCAGTTTGGCTGGCAAGAACCCGCTAGCCATTCGCGTTTCGCACAACGGCGCCCAAATTGACGCCATGGTGCTGTCCAAACGGGCTGCTGAATTGCACGCTGTGATGCCCTACAAGGCCCCTGCAGACATGAGCCGCTTTGTCCTGTCACCCATGCCCGGTTTGCTGGCTGAAGTGTCGGTACAAGTGGGACAGAAGGTGCAAGCCGGTGAACGCGTTGCCGTGATTGAAGCCATGAAAATGGAAAACGTGCTGTTTGCGCAAGCCGATGGCGTGGTCAAGTCGGTTGTGGCGGCCAAGGGTGAATCATTGACCGTTGACCAAGTGATTGTGGAGTTCGTCTGAATATGAGCCGCCCCTTCAAAGTGCTGGGGATCCAGCAAATTGCCATTGGCGGCACGGACAAGAACCGGTTGCAAAAACTTTGGGTCGACATGCTCGGCCTGGAAGTGACCGGGACTTTTCGTAGCGAACGTGAAAACGTGGATGAAGACATCTGCGCCATGGGCAGTGGCCCGTTCAAGGTCGAGGTTGACTTGATGCAACCCGTGGACATCGACAAGAAACCAGCGGTGCACACCACGCCGCTCAATCATGTCGGTCTCTGGATCGATGATCTGCCACAGGCTGTGGCGTGGCTTACCGCCAGAGGGGTGCGTTTTGCACCGGGAGGCATTCGCAAGGGGGCTGCCGGGTTTGATATCTGTTTTCTGCACCCCAAGTCGAATGACGAGTTCCCCATCAGTGGAGAAGGCGTCTTGATTGAGCTGGTTCAGGCTCCGTCTGAGGTGGTGGCAGCGTTTGAAAAACTTGCAGCCAGCGCGGTCTGACGCAGACGGTCTTTTTGAACGGTAAAAGGTTGATATAAGTCAATAAAAAACAGCTGATTGAGCCCCGTCTACGGGATACTCCTTAGAGTTCATTACGCCCTTCGGGGCGTAAACTCTTTGTACCTTGAACTGCTCATGCAGTGCGACAAGGATAGAGGAGACCCACTTGCAGCCTACCAATGTGACCCAGCCGGCCTATTTTCACAAGGTCGTCGATTGTCAATGGGCCTGTCCGGCCCACACCCCCGTTCCAGAATACATTCGCCTGATTGGTCAGGGTCGCTACAGCGATGCCTACATGATCAACTGGGTGTCCAACGTATTTCCTGGCATCCTCGGTCGAACGTGTGACCGCCCTTGTGAGCCCGCTTGCCGACGTGGTCGGGTCGAGGAAAACAACGGTGAGAAGCCCGAGCCAGTGGCGATTTGCCGCCTTAAGCGCGTCGCTGCCGACCATAAGGACGATGTCAAGGCGCGCATGCCTGCGGTGGCACCGCGCAATGGTCGTCGTGTGGCTTGTATTGGCGCCGGGCCATCTGCCTTGACAGTGGCACGCGACTTGGCCCCGCTGGGCTACGAAGTCACCGTTTTTGACGGGGAAGCCAAGGCTGGTGGTTTCATCCGCTCACAAATTCCGCGTTTTCGCCTGCCGGAGTCGGTCATTGACGAAGAAACGGGTTACATCCTAGACTTGGGTGTCGAATTTAAAAACAACCAGCGCGTGACCTCGATGCAGACGCTGTTGGCAGAAGGTTTTGACGCGGTGTTTGTGGGTTGTGGCGCACCGCGCGGACGCAATCTTGAGGTTCCAGGGCGCGCCGAGGCAGCTGCGCATATTCACATTGGCATTGACTGGTTGGCCTCGGTTTCATTTGGCCACATTACCAGCGTGCCGCCGCGCGTCATTGTGCTGGGTGGTGGTAATACCGCGATGGACTGCTGCCGCTCTGCGCGGCGTCTGGGTGGCTCGGATGTGAAAGTCATCGTGCGCAGTGGATTTGAAGAAATGAAAGCGTCGCCTTGGGAGAAGGAAGATGCCGTGCACGAGGGCATTCCCATCATCAATTGCCATGTGCCCAAGAATTTCAAACATCAAGACGGCAAACTGCTGGGCATGACGTTTGAGGTGGTGAGTGCCGTCTATGACGACAAGGGTCGGCGCAGTTTGGTGCCCACGGGCGAGCCCGATGTGTTTTTTGAATGCGACGAGGTGCTGGTGGCGGTGGGCCAGGAAAACGCTTTTCCGTGGATCGAGCAGGACACCGGTATCGAGTTTGACCGCTGGGGGTTGCCGGTGCTGGGTAAAGATACTTTCCAGTCCACCTTGCCCAAAGTTTTCTTTGGCGGTGACGCGGCTTTTGGGCCAAAAAATATTATCACGGCAGTGGCCCACGGCCATGAAGCCGCGGTGTCGATAGACCGGTTCTTGAACGCAGAAGCGGTGGAGGTTCGCCCCGCTCCAAGGACCAACCTGATGTCCCAAAAAATGGGTATTCACGAGTGGAGTTACCACAACGATGTGTCGGATGACCCCCGCTTCAAAGTGCCATGGGCGTCAGCCGAAATTGCGCTGTCCAATATTCGTGTGGAAGTGGAGTTGGGCTTCGATGCCGCCACGGCCTACAAGGAGGCCAGTCGTTGCCTGAATTGCGATGTGCAAACCATTTTTAACCGGGATACCTGCATCGAATGTGATGCCTGTGTGGACATTTGCCCCATGGACTGCATCACGTTCACGGCCAATGGCGAGGAGACTGATTTACGCACCCGTCTGAAAGCGCCAGCCCTGCAACTCGGACAAAATTTGTACGTTTCAGGCAACCTGAAAACGGGCCGCGTGATGGTGAAAGACGAGGACGTCTGCCTGCACTGCGGTCTGTGTGCCGAGCGTTGCCCCACCGGTGCCTGGGATATGCAAAAGTTCCTCCTGAACACGACCCAGGCCGGGCCGGGATGTCGTGACAGCCGCAAAGCCGCATAAATAGGAATAAGCATGAAACGCATTGAAGCTATCAACGATTTCGTCATCAAGTTTGCCAACGTTAACGGTTCGGGTTCGGCCTCTGCCAACGAGTTGTTCGCCAAGGCGGTGATGCGCATGGGCGTGCCGGTGAGTCCACGCAATATTTTCCCCAGCAACATTCAGGGCATGCCGACCTGGTACGAGGCGCGCGTGTGCGAAAAGGGTTACCACGGGCGTCGCGGTGGCGTCGACATGATGGTGGCGATGAACCCACAGACCTGGGACACGGACGTGGCCGAGATCGAGCCCGGTGGTTATCTGTTTTACGACAGCACCCGGCCGATTCCCGAGTCCAAATTCCGCCAGGATGTGCATGTCATCGGCATCCCCCTGACTGAAATCAGCAACGCGGCTTATGCCGATCCAAGGCAGCGACAACTGTTCAAAAACATCATTTATGTCGGCGCTTTGTCGGTGCTGCTGGATTTGGATGCGGCTGTTTTCGAGAAGCTTTTTGCCGAGCAATACAAGGGCAAGGAACGCTTGCTGGACTCCAATCTGAAGGCTTTGCATCTGGGGCGTGACTACGTCAAAACGCACCTGGAAGCACCTTTGGGCATTCGGGTGCAGAAGGCCGACAAGGTGGGCGACCAGATCTTTACCGATGGCAACAGTGCGGCCGCCTTGGGCTGCGTTTATGGCGGCGCCACGGTGGCCGCCTGGTACCCGATCACGCCTTCGTCGTCGGTGCCGGAAGCCTTTCAGAAGTACTGCGACAAGTTCCGGGTCGATCCGGTGACGGGTCAAAATAACTTTGCCATCGTACAGGCCGAGGATGAGCTTGCTTCCATCGGCATGGTGATTGGGGCCGGATGGAATGGCGCGCGGGCTTTTACAGCCACCTCCGGGCCGGGCATCTCGCTCATGACCGAGTTTATTGGGCTGGCCTACTTTGCCGAAATTCCGGTGACCATCATCAATGTGCAACGTGGCGGCCCGTCTACCGGCATGCCGACGCGCACCCAGCAATCCGACCTGATTTGCTGCGCCTATGCCTCGCATGGTGACACCAAGCATGTGCTGTTGTTTCCCCAAGATCCCTATGAGTGTTTTGAGCAATCAGCGGCCGCGCTTGACTTGGCGGAGCGCTTGCAGACGCCCATTTTCCTGATGACCGATCTGGACATCGGCATGAACCAGCGCCTGTGCAAACCCTTCGTCTGGGACGACGCCCGCGAGTACGACCGGGGCAAGGTCATGACCGCCGCCGAACTCGAAGCAGGCAAGGACTTTGGGCGCTACAAAGATGTGGACGGTGACGGCATTCCGTGGCGCACATTGCCCGGCACGCACCCGACCAAAGGTGCATTTTTCACGCGTGGCACCACGCGTGACCCGTATGCGCGCTACTCGGAACGCGGCCCGGATTACATCTACAACATGGAACGCTTGCTGCGCAAGTTCAAAACGGCGGCCGATCTGGTGCCGCAGCCGGTACTGCGTCCGGCGTCAGAAAAAACCCCGCTTGGCGTGATCTATTTTGGCTCGACCAGTCCCGCCATGCGCGAGGCGCTCGATGTGCTGGACGCCGAGGGCCTGCATCTGGATGCAATGAGATTGCGGGCGTTCCCGTTCCCCGAGTCGGTAAATCGTTTCATCGCCGAGCATGAAAAAGTGTTTGTGGTGGAGCAAAACCGCGATGCGCAAATGCACTCGATGCTCGTCAATGAACTTGAGATTGATCCGGCGTCTCTTGTGAAGGTGCTGCATTACGACGGCACACCGATCACCGCGCGTTTCATCGCCCGCGCTATTCGCCAAAGTGTCAATCCGCCTCAGCCCGAAGCGCTGAAACTGCCTAAGCAGAAAGAGCTCGTATGACCTACATTGCCAAACCCCGCCTGCACCACCCCACGCTGGCCACCAACAAGGTTGGCTACACGCGCCGCGATTACGAAGGCCGCATCTCCACCTTGTGCGCCGGTTGCGGGCATGACTCGATCTCGGCGGCCATCATTCAGGCTTGCTGGGAACTGGACATCGAGCCGCACCGCGTGGCCAAGCTCTCGGGCATCGGTTGCAGTTCCAAGACGCCAGATTACTTTCTGGGCGCCTCGCACGGCTTCAACACCGTGCACGGCCGCATGCCTTCGGTGCTGACGGGCGCCAACATGGCCAACCGCGATTTGTTGTACCTGGGGGTGTCGGGCGATGGTGACTCCGCTTCCATCGGCTTGGGCCAGTTTGCCAATGCCATGCGCCGCGGTGTGCGCATGGCCTACATCGTGGAAAACAACGGCGTCTATGGGCTGACCAAAGGCCAGTTTTCAGCCACTGCCGACCGGGGTTCCAAGAGCAAGAAGGGTGTCATCAACAGCGATAGCCCAGTCGATCTGGTCGGTATTGCCTTGCAACTGGGTGCGACCTATGTGGCGCGCAGTTTCTCCGGTGACAAGGCGCAACTGGTGCCGCTCATCAAGGGTGCCATGGCACATGGTGGCGCAGCGTTCATTGACGTCATCAGCCCCTGCGTGACCTTCAATAACCACGGTGGCAGCACCAAGAGCTACGACTATGTGCGCCAGCATAACGACGCCGTGAGCCGCATCGACTTCATGCCGCAGCACAGTGAAATAACCGCTGAGTACGCGGCTGGTGAGTTGGTCGAAGTTGCGCAGCACGATGGTTCTTTGCTGCACCTGCGCAAGCTGCATCTGGACTATGACCCGACCGATCGATATGCCGCCATGAGCTACATGAATTCACACCAGGCACGCGGTGAGGTGGTGACCGGTTTGCTCTACATTGACCCGCTGGCCACCGACTTGCACACGTCGATGAACACCAGCGAGACACCGCTCAACACCATGAGCGCCCGCCAGCTTTGCCCGGGTGCTGGTGCGCTGGACAAGATCAACGCGTCCCTGCGCTAAAGAGTTTTTCGATAGGAGTTGCACCATGGCTGAACGTACTGTATTTCAATCCATGTCTCAAAGACACGTCATCAGCCTGGGGCCGCAAGCCAGCATTTGGGAGGCCGCCTGCATCATGACCAAGGCGAACTGTGGCAGTGTGCTGATTGTGGACACGCCCGGCACCTTGCTGGGCATCGTGACCGAGCGCGATCTGATGACGCGGGTGCTGGCCAAGGCGCTCAATCCCGAGAAAACGCTGGTGGCCGATGTGATGACACGCGGCCCTTATTGCGTGGCGCCTGAAACCCTGGTGTCGGATGCCGTGCTGATCATGATCGAGCGTGGCTTTCGACATTTGCCCATCGTTTCCACGGCAGGGAAAATTCTGGGTGTTTTCTCGGTACGCGACGCCTTGCCTCGCGAGATTGGTGCCGCCGTCAGTCTGGCCGAGTTTCATGACCAAGTGAATGACGCGCTGGGCTAAAACTCAATTTTGAGGCGTGGCTTGCTTGGCGCGGGCGCGGGCCAGCGCCGCTTCAATCACGGCGCGCTTTTTGTCCAGCACGGCCGGGTCTGTGTGTTGTGAATGGTGGCTCAGATCGGCCAGTTTCATCAAGGCTTTTCCTTCAAGCCTTTTGGCGTTCTTAATCTCTTCACGTTTGGCTTTAAAGCTATGAAATTCGTAGCGATCACGCGCCAGATCAGCTTGCTGGGGCGACCAGGCTTCCCACCCGGTGGCCGTACCCGTGACATTTTCCAGTTCGATGCAGTCCACCGGGCAAACTGGCAGACACAACTCGCATCCGGTGCAGTAGGCCTCAATTACCGTGTGCATCAGCTTGTTGCTGCCCAGAATGGCATCAGTGGGGCAAGCCTTGATGCACAAGGTGCAGCCAATGCACCAGTTTTCATCGATGAAGGCCAGGGTGCGGTGACTCTCGACACCATGAACCGGGTTCAGCGCCCTGATGGACTGACCGGTTAAGGCTGCCAAGCGCTCAATGCCTTGTGTACCACCCGGTGGGCATTGGTTGATGCCCGCCGAGCCCTGCGCCATGGCATCGGCGTAAGCCGCGCAATCAGGGTAGCCACACCGCGTGCACTGCGTTTGGGGCAGTGCCGCGAGCAGTGAGGCAGCGAGGGCTGACCTTACTTTTTCCGTACAACCTTCTTTGCTATCGTATTGCTAGCTAGTGACGCAAGCTTCACGGGGGCTATCGCTTGTTTTTGTTTAGAAGTCGGTGCTGCCTTGATCGATGCCTCCTGTGTCGAAAGCTTGACCGGAGTCAGAGGTGTTTGGGCTTCAGCCCCTGGGGCTTTGGCGGGCACGGCCACCATGGTGGTCTTGATCGTTGAGGCCAACGGCTGGATGGTTGGCTTGGCAGCCACCGGCGCGGTTTTCACCGGCTTGGCCACAATTGGCTTGGCTTGTGCCACAGGCGCCTTGACGGGAACTGCTTTGACAGCCACTGACTGGGACGCAGCAATAGGTGCAGGTGCGGCGACAGGTTTTGCAACGGCTACCGGCGCTTTGTCTTCCTTGGCCACCGGTTGATGGGTCAGGATGAACGCCTTGACAGCGGGATAAACCACTTCGCGCCAGCGGCGGCCGGCAAAGATGCCGTAATGGCCAGCGCCTTCCACGATCAGGTGCTTTTGCTCGGAATCAACCACGCCGCTGCAGATGGTGTGCACAGCCTCGGTCTGTCCGGAGCCAGAAATATCGTCCAACTCGCCTTCAACCGAGAAGAGGGCCGTGGTGGTGATGTCTTGCGGGCGCACGTGTTCCATATTGCCTTCGACGCTGCGAATGTTCCAGGTTCCGTTGACGAGGTTGAATTCCTGGAACACCACCTTGATGGTTTCGAGGTAGTAGTCGGCGTCCATGTCCAGAACAGCGTTGTACTCGTCATAGAACTTGCGGTGCGCTTCGGTGCTGGCACCGTCGCCCTTGATCAGGTCCTTGAAGTAGTCGTAATGGCTTTTGGCGTGGTTGCTGGGGTTCATGGCCACAAAACCGGTGTGCTGCATGAAGCCAGGGTAAACGCGACGTCCGGCACCCGCAAAGTTGGTGGGCACGCGGTAAATCACGTTTTTCTCAAACCAGGAATGAGGCTTGTTCATGGCCAGGTTGTTCACGGCTGTGGGAGACTTGCGTGCATCGATCGGGCCACCCATCATGGTCATGGTCAGGGGCGTCAGTTCGCCGCGGCTGGCCATCAGGGAGACTGCAGCCAGCACCGGCACAGTAGGCTGGCAGACGCTCAGTACATGGCAGTTGCCGTAAATTCCTTGCAGGTGGCGAATAAACTCCTGCACGTAGTTCACATAGTCGTCAAGGTGGAATTCACCTTCGGATAAAGGCACCAGGCGGGCGTTTTTCCAGTCGGTGATGTAGACCTTGTGGTCTTTGAGCATGGTCTTGACGGTGTCACGCAACAGGGTGGCGTAGTGGCCGGACAAGGGCGCCACGATCAATACGGCGGGCTGGCCTTTGAGTTTTTCGAGCGTGGCTGTGTCGTCGCTGAAACGTTTGAAACGACGCAGCTCGCAAAACGGTTTACTGACTTCAATGCGCTCATGGATGGCGATATCTACGCCATCGACATCAATCGTGCGAATGCCGAATTCTGGTTTTTCGTAGTCTTTCCCCACGCGGTGCAGCAAGTCGTACCCGGCGGATATGCGCTGAGAAAGTGGGCTTTTGCCCAGTAATGACTGGGGATTTCCATAGACCTTGGCAGCTGAAAGAGCCAAGTCAGTGAAAGGCTCCATCAGGGAACGTTGATTTTCGTAGAGTTGGTAGAGCATGATGATTCACTTTATGGAAATGTTGCAGTGCAGCATAACAGCTACTTCTGTCAAGAACTGGAGGGAAAACCTCAATTCTCGGGGTTTAGCGTCAGAATTATGCAAGGTGGAAATTAGAAACCCTTTTCCTCAATGATTTTCTGTGTCTGGATAAATAAAGTCACCCTCAATGCAACTCACTTTTCGCAGAGCCTCAATGGCAGGATTTTGAAGTCAAAACGAACCCTCAAATCAAACAATCGCGTTTCGACGACTTGAAGACCTTACTTGAAACAGCCCGAATGGAGATTCTTTTTCTGAGGTGAGGCGTCAACTGCTGGCCGATAGTTTGGCAGCCAGTTGGCTCAAGGCCCGGTAAGCCTCTCCTGCGTTGGCGTTCCAAGCGGTGACAGCATCCCCCTGGCGCTGGACCAGCGCCACATCACCGCGGGCGGCTGGGCCAGTCAGGGCGCCAGCCGGTCCAAGTGTTTGGATGTTATTTACGGCATTTTTTAGCAAGGTGGCGTTGAGGTGGGCCGCCACATCGGCGGGCACGCCACTGGTGGTCCAGAGCTGATTCGCGACTGCTTGGAGCACTGGCAAAAAGTTGGTCGCAAACACGGCGCCTGCGTGGTACAGCAGCTTGTTTTCGGCCAGCAGGGGAAAGCAGTTGGCGCCAATCTGGGCGAATAACGGCTCTAGTTCGTTCAAAGCGGCTGGGTCGCCTTCCAGCGCACAAGGGGTTCCGGCGAATTGCGCCAGTGCGGACTCCGGGCTGGCAAAACTCAGCAGGCAATGCGCGCTGGCTACTTGCCAGTCGGATGACTGCAATGCTGACAGTTCGGTCGAGGCCAACGCACCGCTGCAATGAAAGACGATGCCCGACGGCTGCGCCGGAGCGATGTTTGCCAGGTCGGCCGCAACCTGGGCAATATGACGGTCAGGCACAGCCAGCATCCAGACATCAGCGGTACACATGTCGCTCAGTTGCGTTACAGCGCGACCTGCGCCAATGAAGGCAATGGCGTCAGCGGCTGAAGACGCAGAGCGTGTCAGCACATCCTGAATGTGGTAGCTGCCTTGGTCGTGCCACAGCCGCGCCAAGGTACGGCCCACACGCCCACACCCGATGATGTTGAGTGATTTCATGCTGAAACTTGCAGATTAATTGCTATATAAATAATAGCTACTTACGCAATAAATACGGGGGCTGGAGGCCTATTTTCTTTAAATATTCTGGTTCAGCGTGCAGGCCGGGTTAACGCAGTGCAACCCGACCTGAAAGCGCGTTTGATCTAGCTGGAGATCAGATAACCTTGGCAATTGCAGCGCAAACGTAGTCGATGTTTTTGCTGTTCAACGCCGCCACGCACATGCGACCGGTGTCGGTGCCGTACACGCCAAACTCGCTGCGCAGACGCACCATCTGGTCCTTGGTCAGGCCGGAGTAGCTGAACATGCCGATTTGCGTGGTGATGAAACTCATGTCCTGCTTGACACCAGCGGCTTTGAGGCCGTCCACCAGTTTCTGACGCATGGCCTTGATGCGCACGCGCATTTCGCCCAGCTCAGTCTCCCACAGCGCGCGCAATTCGGGGTTGCCCAGCACCGCCGCCACAATCGCGCCACCGTGAATCGGTGGGTTGCTGTAGTTGGTGCGAATCACGATCTTGAGCTGGCTCAGCACGCGACCGGTTTCTTCCTTGTCCTTGCAGACCACCGACAGGGCGCCGACGCGTTCGCCGTACAGGCTGAAGCTCTTGCTAAACGACGTAGAGACAAAAAAGTCCAGGCCCGCAGCCACAAACTTGCCAATGACGGCGCCATCTTCGGCAATGCCGTAGCCAAAGCCCTGGTAAGCCATGTCGAGGAACGGCACCAGGTTTTTGGCCTGAATGGCGGCAATCACCAAGTCCCACTGGGCGGCAGTGATGTCGTAGCCGGTCGGGTTGTGGCAGCAGGCGTGCAACAAGATGATGGTGCCGGGGGCGGCCGCGTTCAGGTCGGCCAGCATGCCGGCAAAGTCCACACCGCGCGTGGCAGCGTCGTAGTAACGGTAGGTTTCGACTGTGAAACCGGCGTTGGTGAACAAGGCGCGGTGATTTTCCCAGCTGGGGTCGCTGATCAGCACCTTGGCATCGGGGTTGAGCTTCTTCAGGAAGTCGGCGCCGATTTTCAGGCCACCGGTGCCGCCAATGCCTTGCACTGTAGCGACGCGGCCACTTGTGACAACGTCGCTCTCCGAACCGAACACGAGAGATTTGACGGCTGCGTCATAGGCGGCAATGCCGTCGATGGGCAGGTAGCCGCGTGGCGTGGGCTTTTCCATCATGGTTTTTTCAGCCGCTTGCACGCATTGAAGCAAGGGAAGTTTGCCGTTGTCGTCAAAGTACACGCCCACACCCAGATTCACTTTGGCGGGGTTGGTATCAGCGTTAAATTGCTCGTTCAAACCCAAAATAGGGTCGCGGGGGGCCATTTCGACAGCGGAAAAAAGTGACATGAGAGAGTCCTGTGAAGAGAAGTCTGAAAAATAGGCGGAAGGTCGCCAAGATCGTCTGCATTTTAAATGCACCAGAGCCGATGTGGATTTCGTAATTCGATAACATGTCAGGTTGCTCCGAATTTTTGAATAGTCCGCCATGCCTGCACCCACCCCGATCGCTCTTGCCACGACTGATGACGCCGAGCAGATCCGAACTGGCACTTTTGTCAGTTACCCCGGTTCGCCATTTGAGCTGTACCAGCCGTACCCGCCTGCGGGCGACCAGCCAGAAGCCATCAACCAGTTGGTGGAGGGCGTTAACGATGGCGAGGTGTTTCAGACCTTGCTGGGCGTGACCGGCTCCGGCAAAACCTTCACCATGGCCAATGTGATTGCGCGGCTGGGTCGGCCGGCCATTGTGTTTGCGCCCAACAAGACCCTGGCGGCGCAGTTGTACAGCGAATTCCGCGAGTTTTTTCCCAAAAATGCGGTCGAGTATTTCGTGAGTTATTACGACTACTACCAGCCCGAAGCCTATGTACCGCAGCGCGATTTGTTCATCGAGAAAGACTCGGCCATCAACGAGCACATCGAGCAGATGCGCCTGAGTTGTACCAAAAGCGTGCTGGAGCGGCGCGATGTGGTGATTGTGGCCACGGTGTCGGCCATCTACGGCATCGGCCAACCCGAGGCGTATCACAAGATGGTGATGACGCTGCGCGCCGGCGACAAAATGGGCCAGCGCGACCTGATCAGCCAACTGGTGCGCATGCAGTACCAGCGCAACGACATGGATTTTTCTCGCGGCAAGTTTCGCGTGCGGGGTGACACCATTGACGTGTTTCCGGCGGAGCACAGCGAAATGGCGATCCGCATCGAGCTGTTTGATGACGAGGTTGAGTCGCTGCAACTGTTTGACCCGCTCACCGGGCGCATTCGTCAGAAGATTCCGCGCTTTACCGTGTACCCCAGCAGCCATTACGTGACGCCGCGCGAACAGGTGGTAGCAGCGGTGGAGGCTATCAAAACCGAGTTGTCAGACCGGGTGAAGGAGTTCATCAGTCAGGGCAAGTTGGTAGAGGCGCAGCGGCTGGAGCAGCGCACCCGGTTTGACCTGGAGATGCTCGTTGAGGTCGGTCACTGCAAGGGCATCGAGAACTACAGCCGCCATTTGAGTGGCGCCGCGCCCGGTGCGCCGCCCGCCACCTTGACCGATTACCTGCCCAAAGACGCGATGATGTTTCTGGACGAGTCGCATGTGCTGATCGGCCAGTTTGGCGGCATGTACAACGGCGACCGGTCGCGCAAGACCACCTTAGTCGAATATGGATTCAGGTTGCCCAGCGCGCTGGACAACCGGCCGCTCAAGTTCGAAGAGTTCGAGACCAAGATGCGGCAAGCCGTTTTTGTCTCGGCCACGCCGGGGCAATGGGAAAAAGACCATGCGGGGCAGGTGGTGGAGCAACTGGTGCGACCCACGGGGCTGGTCGACCCCGAGGTGGAGGTGCGCCCCGCCATCAACCAGGTTGACGATGTGCTGCAAGAGATTCGTATTCGGGTTGAAAAACACGAGCGGGTGCTGATCACCACGCTCACCAAGCGCATGGCCGAGCAGCTGACGGATTATTTGAGCGACAACGGCGTGAAAGTGCGCTACCTGCACAGCGATATAGACACCGTGGAACGGGTCGAAATCTTGCGCGATCTGCGCCTTGGCGCTTTTGATGTGCTCGTGGGCATTAACTTGCTGCGCGAAGGGCTGGACATTCCCGAGGTGTCGCTGGTGGCGATTCTGGACGCTGACAAAGAAGGCTTTTTGCGCTCTGAGCGCTCGCTGATTCAAACCATTGGCCGGGCTGCGCGCAACCTGCATGGGCGGGCGATTTTGTACGCCGACAAAATGACCGAGTCGATGAAGAAAGCGATTGGCGAGACCGAGCGGCGTCGCGAAAAACAGGTGGCACACAACCTGGTGCATGGCATTACGCCGCGCTCCATCGTCAAAGAGGTCAAGGACTTGATCGACGGCGTTTACAGCGAAAAAGCCGGTAAGGAGGCTGAAAAGCTGGAACGCGATGCGATGCAACGGGCGCAGGTGGAAGACATGAGCGAGAAAGATATTTCGCGTGAAATCAAGCGACTGGAGAAGCTCATGATGGAGCATGCTCGTAATCTGGAGTTCGAAAAAGCAGCGCGGGTGCGCGATCAACTGGGTATTTTGAAGGAGCAGGCCTTCGGTGCAGCAGGCTCGGATAACGTGGTCGGCATCACAAATGGCGTTAAGAGTTCATAATGTGACTGAGCGGTATAGGTACCCGAGCAGAACGCTTGGTTTATTGTTATACTCGACTACGTTAGTCAACTTAATACAACTTAAGGAATATGCCATGCGACTCACCACTAAAGGCCGTTTTGCCGTCACCGCAATGATTGATTTGGGTTTGCGCCAAAGCAATGGCCCAGTCACCTTGGCGGCCATTAGCCAGCGCCAGCAGATTTCACTTTCCTATCTGGAGCAGTTGTTTGGCAAGTTACGTCGGCACGAGTTGGTGGAATCCACCCGCGGCCCCGGCGGCGGCTACACACTGGCCCGCAGCCCGGCTGAAATCACGGTGGCTGAAATCATCACCTCGGTGGATGAGCCTATGGATGCCACGCAATGTGGCGGCAAGGAAAACTGCCTGGGCGAGGGCGCCCGCTGCATGACGCACGACCTCTGGGCGTCCCTGAACACCCGCATGGTTGAGTTTTTGGACTCGGTCACGCTGCAAAAACTGGTGGACGAACAATTGGCCAAAGGTCTGCAGATCGAAGGCAAGCCTTCTTTGAAGCGCGCCATTTCCAGCATGCCAGCTGTCAAGCCGATTCGCATGAACATTCCCAATTCGGTTTTTGCATTGGGCAATGCGTTCTCTAAAATCTAAAGTAACTCAAGCAGCGAACTCAAGATGGATACAACCCCACATTTCCCGATTTATATGGACTACAGCGCCACCAATCCCTGCGATGAGCGGGTGGTGGATGCCATGATTCCCTGGTTGCGCCAGCATTTTGGTAACCCTGCCTCGCGTAGTCACGCCTGGGGCTGGGAAGCCGAAGCCGCGGTTGAAAAAGCCCGCGAGCAAGTGGCGGCGCTGATTGCCGCCGACCCGCGCGAAATCGTCTGGACATCGGGTGCGACTGAATCCAATAACCTGGCCTTGAAGGGTGCCGCGCACTTTTACAAGACCAAGGGCAAGCACATCATCACCGTCAAGACCGAGCACAAAGCAGTGCTCGACACCTGCCGCGAGTTGGAGCGCCAGGGCTTTGAAGTTACTTATCTTGACGTGCAAATCGACGGTATGGTGGACCTCGAAGTATTCAAGGCAGCGATTCGCCCCGATACCATTTTGGCCAGCGTGATGTTTGTCAACAACGAAATTGGTGTCATTCAGGACATCGCCGCCATCGGTGCGGTGTGTCGTGAAAACGGCATTATTTTCCATGTGGACGCAGCGCAGGCCACCGGCCGTGTGGACATCGACATGAACCAGTTGCCGGTGGACTTGATGAGCCTGACGGCGCACAAAACTTACGGGCCCAAAGGTATTGGCGCGCTATTTGTGCGCCGCAAGCCGCGAGTTCGCATTGAGGCGCAAATGCACGGCGGCGGTCACGAACGCGGCATGCGCTCTGGCACTTTGCCGACGCACCAGATCGTCGGCATGGGCGAGGCTTACCGCATTGCCAAAGACGAGATGGCAGGTGAAAACGTGCGCATTCAGGCCTTGCATGACCGCATGCTGGCGGGTCTAAAAGACGTTGAGCAGGTGTTTATCAATGGCAACATTGAAAAACGCGTGCCGCACAACCTCAACATGAGCTTCAACTATGTTGAAGGCGAGTCACTGATCATGGGCATCAAAGGCTTGGCCGTGTCGAGCGGTTCGGCTTGCACCTCGGCTTCTCTGGAACCTAGCTATGTACTGCGTGCTTTGGGTCGCAGCGATGAGCTGGCCCACAGCAGTCTGCGCATGACGATAGGTCGTTACACCACCGAAGCTGAGATTGATTACGCGATTGACACCATCAAAGTCAACGTGGCCAAGCTGCGAGACTTGAGTCCGCTCTGGGACATGTACAAAGAAGGCATCGACATCAGCACCATCCAGTGGGCTGCCCATTAAATAGAACGAGCTCTTTCCTCAACTGATTTAGGAGAAACAAAATGGCATATTCAGAAAAGGTCGTTGACCACTACGAAAACCCCCGCAATGTCGGCTCGTTCGACAAGGGAGATGATTCAGTAGGCACCGGCATGGTCGGTGCACCGGCTTGTGGTGACGTGATGAAGCTGCAAATCAAGGTCAACCCCGAAACCGGTGTGATCGAAGACGCACGCTTTAAAACCTACGGTTGTGGCTCAGCCATTGCATCGTCTTCCCTGGTGACTGAATGGGTCAAGGGCAAGACCTTGGACCAAGCCGCAGCCTTGAAAAACAGCGAAATAGCGGAAGAGTTGGCACTCCCGCCGGTGAAGATTCACTGCTCCATCCTGGCCGAAGACGCCATCAAGGCAGCGGTGAATGACTACCGTCAAAAACACAACGCCTCA
>NZ_JBAWYV010000020.1:0-40764 GCF_037143375.1 Rhodoferax sp.
ATAGTTTGCATTTCAGTAGTCAGTTCGTTAGGTGCGGGAACGTAGATCTCCATCACGAGCTGCCGCCCGGCCTCAAAACCTTGGAATTGGACTTTCAGATACTGGGCCTTCAGCCGCGGAATAGCCGCTTTTGCAATTCCAAACGGAAATACGACCAATCGATCTAGCGTGGATTGAAGGCTTTCTATGTCGGCATCCTCAACAGGTCCGTGGATCGGCCGGTACGCATCGTTGCTTACCAATACGTCCAAGCGATTGCTTACGGCCCAGGCGGATTCGACGATCGCTACCGGAGTTTGATCAGGGATTACAAAGACGTCCGGGTTGGCGCTTCGATAGTTCGCTTTCGTTTCTGAAGAAATGAAGGCAACGTCATGCACTACAACCTGAAATCCAGCCTTGAGTAGGGTGTCGACCGCCGCAGGACCTGCGAACGTGAGCGCGTTTGTGATGAGTGCAACAGGCTTTTTCAATTCGAGTCTCCAGTTTTTATGGATTGTCTTTGCCGTCTTGGAGAGGCAGTCCACACAGCAAGCTCAATGTCGCGGTACTGGTTCCTCGGTGCGCCCTAAATGGGCTTCCTGAAACCTGCCTTTCATGGTGCTCGGCTACGCTGCCATGTAGCCAGTCAATCCTGCGGTTATTTCACTGATTACTTGCTGAGCCAATCATTCTCCAACTGCAAAACTCAGTTGATAACCACTATATATTTAATAGCTTCTTGCGCAATAGGCACGGGGGCTAGAGGCCGATTTGGCTTAAATCTCTCAAACGTGGCAGCTTGATTGCGGATTTCCGGAAGACCCAGGCTGGCTTTTGCGGATTTCAGCACCTTGCAGTGCAGCATATCTTATTGAATACTCAATTAAATCAATCACTTAAAAAATTCGCTCGGGCGGCGGCAAGCGTGGCATGGCTTGTGCAATGGTGTTGGTACAAATCAACCCATGGAGACAAACATGTTCAAAAAATCAATCCTTTCCCTTGGCGCTACCTTGGCAGTCATGGCCGGTTCGGCGCAAGCGGCCGACGATGTCATTCGCCTCGGCAATCTCAAACTCGCGCACTTTGGCGCTATCTCCTACATCAAGGAAATTGGTCCCAAATGCGGCATCAAGGTTGAGGAAAGCACGTTCGCCAAGGGCCTGGACGTGATGCAGGCCATCATCGCGGGCGAACTTGACGTTGGGGCAACAGCCTCAGAAGCGGCCATTTCAGGTCGAGCCAAAGGCGTGCCGATTTATGTGGTGGCGGGCTTTGCCACCGGCGGTGCCCGTTTGGTCGCGCGCGCCGAGCTCGGCGTCAAGTCGATAAAAGACCTGAAAGGCAAAAAAGTCGGCGTCACCCGGGGCAGTATTCAGGAAGTTTTGCTGGCTGCCGAGTTGGCACAAAACGGTCTCACGTCCGCCGATGCACCGGGCAAGGATGTGCACATCATTTACCTGTCGTACCCCGACCTGAACCAGGCGCTCCTCGGTAAAAACGTCGATGCCATCATGCAGACCGAGCCCCAGGCGTCGCAGTCCATCAACAAAGGTTTTGGCGTAGAGGTCATGAAACCTTACGACACCGCCATCGGCTCGCCTGTGCGCACGCTGGTCATGACCGAAAAGTTTTACAAGGAACGCCGCCCTCTCGCCGAGAAATTTATGCGTTGTTTTGTAGAGGCCACCAAGACCTTCATCGACAACAAAGCAACGGCTCAGAAGTACGTGACACAAACCCTATTCAAGGGCCAGATCACCGCCGAAGACTTCAATGACGCGATTGGCAATTCGCCCTATTCCTATGACATCACGGCCGCCCATATCCAGACCACCACGGACGTGATGCTCAAGCAAGGAATCGGAAAAATGACCACGCCACCGGTCGCCAAAGACTGGGTCAAAACCGATCTGCTGGACCAGGCCAAAAAATCCATGAACCTCAAGTAAGGGGATGCCTGCTATGACTAAATTTAATTGGCGAAGTTTCGGCACCGGTTTGGTTGTGCCGCTGGTCCTGATTGCGCTGTGGCACACCAGCGCAGCGCTGGGTTGGGTCAACCCGCATGTATTGCCTTCGCCGCTGGCGGTGGTGCAGCGCTGGGTGGCCTACCTGCTTCCGCAAATTCCCTTCGCGGAAGCGACCGGCAGTTGGCTGGCCTGGGCGGTGTCGGGCGAGTTGATCGTCGACTCCATTGGCAGCATGGTACGGGTGGTGTCCGGCTTCTTGATCGGTGCGGCGCTGGCGCTGCCGCTGGGCCTCATCATGGGCGCGAGCCCGCGCATTTACGCGCTGCTCAATCCGCTGGCGCAAGTGCTGCGCCCGATTCCGCCGATTGCCTACATTCCGCTGGCGATTTTGTGGTTCGGGCTGGGCAATCCACCGGCTATCTTTTTGATCGCCATCGGGGCGTTTTTCCCGGTGCTGATCAACACTATCGCAGGCGTGCGGCAGGTGGACGGCATCTACATTCGGGCCGCCCGCAACCTGGGCGCCAACCAGCGCACGATGTTCCTGCGCGTGATGCTGCCCGCTGCAGTGCCCTACATTTTATCGGGCGTGCGCATCGGGATTGGTACCGCCTTTATCGTGGTGATCGTGTCTGAAATGATTGCGGTCAACAACGGGTTGGGCTTTCGGATTCTGGAAGCGCGGGAGTATTTCTGGTCCGACAAAATCATTGCCGGCATGATCAGTATCGGCATGCTGGGCCTGGCGATTGACATGGGCGTGAACAAATTAAACAACTATTTGCTGCGGTGGCACCGCGGGCTGGAGCACTGACATGAGCGCAGGACATATCGTCGTCAAAGGCGTGAACAAGATTTTTAAAACCGCTGACAACGAGGTTGTGGCCCTCAAAGACATCAACCTGGACATTCCGCAAGGCCAGTTTGTGTGCCTGCTGGGGCCTTCGGGGTGCGGCAAATCGACCTTGCTGAATGCGGCGGCGGGGTTTTCGATGCCGACCAGCGGCAGCATCAGCGCCGATGGCAAACTGGTGACCGGGCCGGGGCCGGACCGGGGCATGGTGTTTCAGGAATACGCACTTTTTCCGTGGATGACGGTCGAAGAAAACATCCGCTTCGGCTTGGAGATCAAGGGCATGGGCAAGACGGAGATGGAGGCCATCATTGCCAGTCTGATGCAAAAACTGGGCCTCTCGGAGTTTCGCAGCCGCTTCCCCAAAGACCTGTCCGGCGGCATGCGCCAGCGGGTCGCCATTGCACGGGTGCTGGCGCTTGATTCGCCTATTCTTTTGATGGACGAGCCGTTTGGTGCGCTCGATGCGCTGACCCGACGCAACTTGCAGGACGAACTGCTGCGCATCTGGGCTGAGCTCGGAAAGACCGTTATTTTTGTCACCCACAGCATCGAAGAAGCCATTTACCTGGCCGACCGCATCGTGGTGATGACCTACCGCCCGGGCACCGTCAAGCGTGATATTTTGGTCAACCTGCCGCGTCTGCGCGACCCGGCATCGGCCGAATTCAACACGCTCAAGCGCGAACTCGGTCAACTGGTGATGGAGGAGCAACAGCGCCACCATGATTTCGAAATTCTGGCCGCAGCGGTGGATTGAGCATGACGAATACTGACCAAAACACCCCCCGGATTCCGGTCGTGGATGACGCCCAACTGGGCTTTGACGAGGTGGTTTCCGCCATCCGACTGCGGCGCGGCGGCACGCTGCTGAATCTGGACCGGATGCTGCTGAACAGCCCGGCCTATGCCATTGGCTGGAACGGCTTTTTAGGCGCCGTGCGCAATAAGCTGTCGCTGGATGCCCGGCTGCGCGAACTGGCAATTTGCACGGTGGCGGTGCTGACCCGCGCCGACTATGAATATGCCCAGCATGCACCAGAATTTCTGAGCGCCGGAGGCAGCCAGCGCCAGCTGGATGCCCTGCGCAACTTGGGTACCGCCCTGGAAAACACCGATCTGTTCAACAACGCTGAACGTGCCACGCTGGCGCTGACGCAAGAGATGACGCTGAACGTTCAGGTGAGCAAAACCTGTTTTACCGCGTTGCAGCAGGTCTTGCCCGATGCCCAGCAGCAGGTGGAGCTGGTGGGGGTGATTGCGGCCTACAACATGGTGGCCCGCTTTCTGGAGGCCTTGCAGGTCGCGCCCGAATAAACTCGGGCTCCCCACCCACTTGAGATTCAGCATGGCATTGACCTGGCGGTTTAAGTTCGCAGCCTTCGCCCTCGCCGCACTGGCCTGCATTGCAGGTGCGTTCGTGGCGGGCGAACGGCTGGCCAGCACGGCCGCGCAGGAAGCCAGTGACCGGCAATTGCAAATCATCAGTCTCGACCTGGAATCCATCCTGGAACGCTACGAAGCCTTGCCCTTTGCACTCACGTTTCAGCCCGAAGCCGCGCAAGCACTGCAACAACCTGATGCCCAAATGGTTCGGCACCTCAACCAGGTGCTGAGCGCCATCCAGCAGCAGGCCAAGGTGGCCGCCATCTACCTGATGGACCCGAGCGGCAAAACGCTGGCCACCAGCAACTGGGACACGCCTCAAAGCTATATCGGCAAGAATTTTGGATTTCGGCCCTATTTTCTGGATGCGATGCAGGGCAAGGCGGGGCGCTTTTATGGCATTGGCAGCACCACGGCAGAGCCGGGTTATTTCATTTCACAACCGGTTTACCCGACGGCCTTGCCGCTGAGCACCGCGAAACCGATCGGCGTCATCACCATCAAGATCAGCTTGGGCGACTTCGCGCGCACCTGGAACAGCCTGATAGAGCCCGTGACGTTGTCGGACCGGTGGGGTGTTATTTTCTTGAGCAACCGGCCCGCCTGGCAGTACCACAGCATTGATGCGCTCAGCTTGCCCGCCCAAAAGGAAATCGTCGATACCTTGCAGTACACCGGCCACCACATCGATCCGGTGCGCTCGCTGCCCACTGCAGTTCATGCCGAGTTTGGCCCGCCCATCGTGCATTCGGTGGGGCGTCTTGGCTGGCAACTGATGACCTTCCCCAACCAAGCCTTGATAGCCCGTAGCGGCCTCCTCTGGGCCCTGACGGCGAGCATGCTGCTGGCGATTTCAACCATTTCCTTTTGGGCGGTTCACCAGCGCAAGCGACGACTGGAAGAGCGCGGTCTGGCGCGCCTGGCCTTGCAAAACGCGGCGGAAGACCTGGACCGCAAACTGGCGCTGCGCACCGAAGAGTTGACCAGTGCCAACCAGTCCCTCAACACCAAATATGCCAAGCTGAAAGAAGCCGAGCATTTGTTGCGTGCTACCCAGGACGAATTGATTCAGGCCGGCAAACTCACCATGCTCGGCCAGATGGCGGTGGGCATGACCCATGAGTTAAACCAACCCCTGACCGCCATTCGGGCGTTCTCAGACAACGCCATGACATTTCTGTCGCGCGGCCAAGCCGACCGGGCCCTTGAAAACCTCACCCACATCAGTGCCGCCAGCGAACGCATGGGCGCCATCATTGGCCAGATGAAGGGCTTTGCGCGCAAGAGCGACTCCAGCGTGGTGCCGGTTGATCTGGCGCATTCCATTTCGTCTTCAGCACACCTGCTAGAGAGCGAATTTCATAAAAACGGCTGTTCGCTGGCGATTGACATCCAGGCGTCGTTGCAGGTCATGGGCGATGCCATGCGCATCGAACAAGTGCTGATCAACCTGCTGCGCAACGCGCTGGATGCGGCGGCGGCTTCGGAAAAAAAATCGGTGCGCCTGACGCTGTCACGCGAAGCAGACGACGCCCTGATCCGAATCTGCGACTCGGGCAGCGGTATCCCGGCGGAGGTTGCCGCACGGCTGTTCGAGCCTTTTTTCACCACCAAGCCGCACGGCAAGGGTTTGGGGCTGGGGCTAGTGATTTCATCCTCCATCGTGCAAGCCATGAATGGGCGCCTGAAAGCGCAAAACAGGCCCGGCGAAGGGGCAGAATTCTCCCTGCACCTGCCGCTCACACTCAGGAAACCAGAATGACAGAAACCTCCGCGCCACGGCTTGAAGCACTTCTGATTGAAGATGAAGTAGCGGTGCGCCAAGCAAGCACTCAGACGCTTGAACTGGCGGGGTTCACGGTGCATGCCTGCGCCAGTGCAGAAGCCGCCCAACCTTGGCTGACGCCCGATTTTGCGGGCGTGATCGTGACCGACGTGCGCCTGCCCGGCCACTCCGGGCTGGAATTGCTGGCACACGTCGTGGCACTGGACGCCGATCTGCCGGTGATTGTGATGACCGGCCACGGCCACGTCAGCATGGCGGTGGAGGCCATGCGCACCGGCGCCTATGACTTCATCGAAAAACCCTTTGCGGCGGAGCGGTTGACTCACATCGCCCTGCGCGCGCAAGAAAAACGCCACCTGGTGCTGGAGAATCGTCGCCTGAAATCCGCCTGGGCATTGAACCCGGACCTTCCCTTGCTGATCGGCCAGTCACCCGACATGGAACGACTGAAAAAGACCATCGCCAGCTTGGGGCCGATGCCCATTGACATTCTGATCAACGGCCAGACCGGCACCGGCAAGGAAGTCGTAGCCCGCCAGTTGCACGCCGCCAGCGGCCGCAAAGGGCCGTTTGTGGCGATCAACTGCGGCGCCTTGCCAGAATCTGTTTTTGAGAGCGAAATTTTTGGCCACGAAGCAGGCGCCTTCACCGGCGCCCAGAAACGCCGCATTGGCAAACTCGAATATGCGCAGCACGGTACGGTCTTTCTGGACGAAATTGAGAGCATGCCGCTCGCCTTGCAGGTCAAGCTGCTGCGGGTATTGCAAGAGCGCCGCTTGGAACGTTTGGGTGGCAACGAAAGCATTGCGCTGGACTGCCGCATCGTGGCCGCCAGCAAGGCCGACCTGCTGAGTCTCTGCGCCAAGGAACAGTTTCGCGAAGACCTGTATTACCGCATCAGCGTGGTGAGCATTTCGTTGCCACCGCTGAGCCAGCGGCGGGCCGACATCCCCTTGTTGCTGGCCTGTTTTCTACAGGCCGCCGCCCTGCGCTTCCAGCAACCCGTGCCGACCTGGACGACGCTTCAGATGCAGCAATGGCAAGCCCGACCCTGGCCGGGCAATGTGCGTGAATTGCGTAATTTTGCCGACCGTCTGGTGCTGGGGGTGGCCCAGCTTGACGGCAGCACACCCACTTTGAGTGAGCCAACCCTTGCCAGCCATGCACTGGCCGACAAGATGGACCACTTTGAGAGCGCACTGATCGCCGAGGCCCTCCAAAGGTGTGATGCGAATGTTGCCGACGCCGCCGAATATTTGGGCCTGCCGAAAAAAACGCTGTACGACAAAATTAAAAAATACCAGCTCAAGACTGCGCGAACCAACTGAATTTCTTGGCCCAACTCAAAACGCATGGCGGCTAACAATATCGATGAACGAATAAAAAAACCAGAATCGGTGAATAAGTCACAACTTTGAGGGAATAATTTTTTCAAAAGTATTGGCAGTAATTTGTAACAAAGTGAAAATTGCATAAAGCTTGAGGTGAATCAAACTTTATGGTTTTTTAAAAGCATCTTTACCAAGCCCTGTGATAGCAAACATCACTGGCTTGTAGGTGTTTTCTTGTTCCAAATGCGAAAGGGTGCCATGAACATGCTCTTAGCCGAATCGAGGGTAACGACGCGAACGTTGCTTGTTGATGACAACGTCTTGTTTCGTCGAGGCTTAGCTTCGCTTATTTCATCAGAACCTGATTTTTCGGTCATTGGCGACCTGTGTGGCGGCAAAGAGGCGGTTCAGGCGTCACTCAATATGCAGCCCGACCTCATCGTGCTGGATATCCTGCAATTTGGCAGCAACGGGCTTGATGCGGTGGCGCAGATCAAGCGGCGCCAACCCAAGACCAAAGTCATCATGCTGACCAACTTCAGTTCAGAAGACTATGTTCGCGCCGCATTGCAAGCCGGCACCGATGGCTACGTTCTCAAAGACACCAGCCTGGAGGAGTTGCTGATCTCCATGCGCCATGTTGCGCTTGGGAAGAAGTACCTGAGCCCGGATGTCTCGGGCAGCTTCATGGATACCTTTTTAAATCCTGAGAAAGTCCATGAAAAATCTTCTGGCATGAACAAACTCACCCAGCGCGAGCGGAGCATTCTTCAACTGGTTGCTGAGGGACGTACCAATAGAGGTGCAGCCGAGTTCCTCAACCTGAGTCCCAAAACGGTCGAGAAACACCGATCAAGCCTGATGCACAAGCTTGACCTTAAAAATGCGGCTGAACTCACGCTGGTGGCCATGGATTTGGGCATCGTCTCCCGGCCAAAATCATTGTCTCGTCTGGTCGGCGACCGACGCGCTCAAAATTTCTTCATGTAACCGGATTAATTCGAAATCAGGGGGTGGTCCACTCCCCCGCTTGCACCAACGCCATACCTTCGGTTGCAGCAAAACGAACGATATAGCCCCCTTTTGAAGCAAAGCGTTGCCCCGGCGCCAGACTCAGATGGGGGTAGTAACCATTGACTAAGCGGTGACTCAGCATTCCTTCAACGCGCTCTACAAGGTAGTCAGGAACGAAGCTATCCAGCATATCCGTTAAGGTCTCGGCAAGAATGCCGCAAGCGATATAGGTATCGGTTTGCACCCTCTCAGAAACCACTTCAAGCTGCTTGATCTTGAACCAAGCCAGTGGGAAATTCATGCGGACCTTACGTCCCTCTGGCAAATCGAATGGATACGCCATATGCACATGGCTGCGCCACAGCGCAGTCAGCGGCGCTTGCTCCAAACCACCCAAGGTGCCCGACACCAGAACACTGGAAACCACGGGTAAGGCTGGTGGCAGCATGGCCAGATCAGGTGGACGAAGCCACAACACCAGTGAATCCTCCGGCTTTAGTCCAAGAACTGAATTAGTCACCTCTATACGGTCCTCTGAACCAACCGGCAATGTTCGATTCTCAACAACCATGCCCGCTGACTTGGCAGCAACTTCAAGCGCATGCGCAGCAGCCAAGCCAATATCATCTTGACGAAACACCTGCACAACACGCCGCGCTGCAGGGCGAGCACCACCCTCAGCAGTTGGTCGAGTCAGAAAGCCAGCCATCAAATCGACCTCCAGCAAAACGCCGCGCGAAAAATAGACCGGGTAGAAATCACCTTCAGAGACGACTGGTAGCTCTACATTAGGAAGCAGGCAGGGTAATTTCGCGGCCTGACAAAAACGGTGCACTGGGGCCCAGGTACGACCCGCCAGTCCTGAGATCACCGCAAAAACAGGCTCAGCCGCCAACTTGGCGCGCAACTGTTGTTCCCATTGGTCAGGCTTGCCGGTAAGTTGCCAAACATGCAACTGCCAACGGCGCGAAACCCGGTACTCAATCTCGCGGTTGGCTTGCATGGGCCGATGCCCGCCCCGAATAAACGAATTTTTATCGGCAAAGAAGCGTTCCATCACGTCCAACATGGCCTTGCGTTTGATCGGGTCGGCATCCGGCGTCACGATGGTGGCAAAGTGCAGCGTGTCAATGCTTACGCCAGGAACCACCTCGGCATTTAGCGTTTTGAGATAGGCCACGAGTGAGGCCATGCTGGCATCGTCAAGGTCGAAGCGCGGCATCAGGCTATTGAGCACGCGACCATTAGGGGCCCTGCCCTCCCGAATGGCGTGGGCAAGGGTTTCATCGGTATAGGCCGCGCGGGTAGACCGGTAACCCGCAACGTGCGGCAGGCTCATGTCCTGCACGTTGGTGGAATGCGGTCGCAACAAATATTTTCCAATGATAGGGGGCACCACGATGCGCCCTTCGGTGGTGCCCAAGCCACTCGCTCGATGGCAAGTGATGCAGGCTGCAAGCATCCCGTCAACACCCACACCTGCACCCCGATCTCCGTGCAACAGGGCCCCAGAAGGTAATACGCCTTTTGTGTAAATGGCAGCACCACGCGATGTTTCGGACTCTGTACCCCAGGCAGTTGTCGCCCACAACTCGAGCAAACCACTGAAGATCAGCATCCAACAAGTAGACCGCCACCTACCGCACATCGTTGATTGCCTTGTGAGTATTACTGTGGTTTTGAAAAGTGAGATTCGCCCAACATGGGATTCAAGGCCACTTTCTCGATAAAGATATTTTGCGTCCCAGCCAATCCCTCTACGCCGGTCTCAAGTCGGTGCGCAACCAACAATCCTTCAACTGGTTTGTAGTCACGGAAGTAGGTCACCACGGTGCGTAACTTGCCATCCATTCTGCGTGGAACGCTATCAATTTTGACATCAAGAAAAGTCTGTGCATCAATCCACAAGTGCCGTTCATCGCCATTCTTCAGAACCAGCTTGAGCTTGTAGGCGCTACGGCCATCAACCAACTCCCCCCCCTCAAGGGCCACGCTCGTTCCCTTGGCAGGGTAATTGAACAAGGGCCCGTCCAACTCCTGCTGGCTGGCGGCACTTTTTAGTTCATCTTGACTAAACGGCTCGACCTCGTGGCGGCCAAGATAGGGCCGCAGCTTCCAGCCATTAGCACCGTCGTAAACCTGCACTGCCATCTCACCCTGAAACGGAATTTCCAGCCGGGTCATTGAAGGTCGTTTCAGGTCCATCTGAAACGGCAACTGAATGACCTTTGGCGCCTGCGCAAGCGGCTTGCCTACCTGTAATGCCTTGCGCATTTCGGCCTTGGCTTTTGCTCGTTCTTGCTTACTGACCACCGCCACCTGACCACCATCTGTACGGGTCTTGCCGGCGTCTAGCCTGCCGATCAAGGACATGGAACCGACTCGCTGCCAGGCTTGCAGACCACCTCGTGCTGTGGTGTTGCGATCGACAATTTGCTGCACAGAAAGAACCGGTAAATCCACAGCAACGGGCACCGGAGATATGCGTGCATCAGCGGCAGCTCGAGCTGCGGCGATGGAAGCTGGTGTAGGCTTCATGATGGGATTCAGTCCCGCAGTCCCTGTTGAGTGGGGCGCGGGAGTAGCCGCAGCCAAAGTGGTCAGTGCCAGAGTCAGCGCAGCGGCAAGCATTGAGGTTTTCAACTTCAACATGGTTACTTCTCCCGATTAAAAGCCTATTGAGGAATCAGAACTAATCCACGATCAGTCCATCGACATGCATTGCACCGGCCACCACGCTAACGCGGCTGCCCGATGTCACCAACTTACCCGGATTGCCAAAGATCATGAAATAAGTGCGGTCAGCGATGGGCGCTGCACCAGTGCGCAGTTCGCCCACGTTTTCCATCGCCGGAACCGACAGCACGTTGCCGGTAGCCTCATCGCGCAGGAAAGCCCGCGTCTGGCGATCATTGAGCAGCTTGGCTTTCTCGGGGTCCAGGACGCGGTACTTGAATGACAACATATAGCCCGATGAAACCGGTTTTACGCCAATAATCTCAACGCCCCAGTTGCGCTTGTAGTACAGGCCCTGGCGGGCACGCCAGGCGGCGGAAGTAGGCGCAAAATCTCCCCCCAGTTTCGCAGTGGCGACTGGAGCGGCAGCGGTCTGCGCGAAGGACTCCGATACACCAAAGCTGCTGGCGAGAAGCCCCGCAAGCAGCATTTGATAACCGTTAAGCGATGCGTTTTTCATGGCATTGATTCCTAACCCATATTCATGCTTGATTCAGGGTGATGAGGCTGGTCAGACACCAGCCTCATACCTTGCTTTACTACAGTTTCAAGGAACCGTGCCTCCCGAGAAGTTATCAATGCGGGCGCCGGATGGAAGCTGCATACCGATCCGGCCACCGCCCGAGGTCCAAAGCGCCACATTGGGAAGCGCTACCGCACCGACAAATGTAGTGCTCTTCCAGACGTAGACCATGCCTGTTGCATCGACTAAGGCTTCCAACACGTTCCCGTTAGCGAATGTCGAGTTCGCGTTGGTCAAGGTTCCTACAATGCCGTAGGACAACACACCATTGGTTGTCGTCTCGATGATCACCGATCCGTTGTTGTAGCGGACACGAACAGCGTTGGTCGGATTAGTAGCAGTACCGCCACTGATCTTCAGGAGCAGGCTATCACCATTCACTGTTGTGTTTGATACCGTAAATGCCCCTGCCTGCTGTGCACCGAAGCTACTAGCCGGCGCATTGTAGAAAGACGCACCTCCGAGCAAACAATTCAACCCCGTGCAGAACGCTTGGTTAGTATTTACCGTGATTGAAGCAATACCCAGCGCATTGCTCCAATTCGTGCCAAGATTAACCGCATTCGCCCGATTGAAGTCATCAAGCACCGTCAGCACAGGACGCGGTGGTGGGATGACATCGGTATCTGTCGCCGTATTATTTGCCGGAGTCGGATCGCTGATACCCGGCGGCACCGTGACAGTGGCGGTGTTCACCAGGCTACCCGTTGCAGTTGGGCTCACGGTCGCATGCACCGTGTAGGTCGCGATACCACCATTGAGTAAATTCACAGCCTCACTGATGTTGCCGCTACCACTGGCCGTGCCGCAAGTCGAACTCGCAGAAGCAACACAAGTCCAAGTCACCCCCGTCAGATTGTTCGGCATGGTATCCGTCACCGTGGCTCCTGTCACTGCCGTCGGTCCTGCATTGGTCACTATGATGATATAGGTGACTGCAGCGCCTGGGTTTACAAAGGTCACACCGTCTGTCTTGGTGATTGACAAGTTGGCCTGAGGTAGTGCAGCTGTCTCGTCAGCACCGATGTCGTACGGTACAACTCGCGGATCTCCATCAATGTCAAGCGTAACCCCAGACACCGTCGTTCCTGCATCCTTGGCCGGTGAGTTATTGGCGATGTGGTAGTTACCGAACGGTACCCGGCTGGTTCCAGTCGTGTCAGTCGGCTTCGTCACGTACAGCGGGCCATAACGCATCGTGATGTAGTTGTTACCTTCATCTGCGGTAGCCCCGACCTGCAAGCTCCGTGGATTGTTAGGAACGATGACAGGAACGTACTCCGGTGTTTCACGTGAGCCGTTGCAGTACATGTCAAGCAATAGCGGATCATTTTCTTTGTTGTTCGCTCCTGCGTAGCCAACCGTGCTGGTCAATACGGAGAACCTTGGATTCAATGCGAGCGCCAGCACTGCTGGACCTTGAGCCGTGACACCGGTCTTGCCAAAGACATTGAAGTTGTTGTTGCTGACACCTCCGCCAGACGGTGTGTAGGTGAAGGTTGTCGTGCTCGTGACGGTTACGGTAAAGGGTCCGTTGTAGCGTCCCGAGTTGGTTCCCGTGAACCCTGCGATCCTGACGCCACTCACAGTTCCGTTCCCACCTAGACCATGACCGGCACTGATGCTGATCATCACCACCCGGGTGTTACCAGTCTGGGTGGCACTCGTTACATTGAGCGGCAGTGGCTGCGTGCCCAGAGGCGGCTGTGGCGTAGTGTCACCCACCACACCCACGTCCCAATACGCTGGCGCTCCTGCGTTGGTGTTCACGCATTGACCAGTCGCTGTCTGTTCGACCAATGTATTGCAGGTCGTGGTGTCACCGGCATTGTTTGAAGAGCACAGCGTTGCTTTTCCGGTCACCACCTTGTAGAAGAACGAGCGGTTCTTCCAGACGATGTTGTTTGCCAGGTCCGGGTTCGAGGCTTTGTTCACATCCCTGTGGAGGCTGTCCAGGGCGGAAAGCAGTTGCGCACTGGTGGTCTCCGCGCTGATACCTGCGGGGTTTGGTCGGCCGGTGCCGGCAACCACGTGATTGCCGTCCGGCTGCCAGATGGCCTCCACGCCACCCGCCACAAGCACACCGGCAATGCCGGCACTGTCGTTGGAGGCGACGGTGTTGTTGTCGACCACGCTGTTGTTCAGTGTGTCAGCCATCGAGATACCACCACCAGAGTAACCAGCCACGTTGTTAGTGATCATGTTGTTAATCACAGTCGCCTTGAACCAGCGAGCCGGTGTGCCTGGATTTGCCACCACATCTGCACCATTCACCTGTTGCAGCCGGATGCCACCACCGTGCCCGCCTTCGGCCGCATTACCCCGGATGACATTGGAGTCAATAAGAACATTGCCAGTGCCCAGTGTGAGCGCAGGCGCCACGGCAGGCTCGCCGGTGACCACGATGCCGCCACCGTGCGTGGGGCCAGTTTGTTGCAGCGTCTGGTTAAACAAAATCTGGTTATGGGTAATCTCGCCGTTTTGGCTGAAGCCAATGTGGCCAATACCACCGCCGTCAGACGCGCCGTAGTTGCCGCAGATCCAGTTATGGTCCACGCTGTAGCCGTCAGTACCGCTGCAGATCGACAGGCCACCACCGGCTCCGCCGCCGCCGGCATTCGATTCAACCGTACCGTTCTGGGTAATCGCGTTGTGGTGAATCTTGACGTTGTTGTCGTAGCCAAATCCAATGATATTGCCGTTGCCCGTCGTGGGCAGTGCGTCCTGCAACAGGTAAGGCACACCGATGCGCACGCCACCATTGAGTGAACCTGCGTTGCCATAGATCCGATTATTAGAAATCTCCAGGTTATGTGCCCAGCCGTTTACATAGATGCCGCCGCCCGAGTCCCCTGCGGTAAAGGTCATACCGTCGATGCGGGAGGACGCACAGTTAAAGTTGCTCTCGCGTTTATTGTGGAATGTTGCGCCACTATCAGTCGAAAAAGTCGTCGTCGGATTAGTGGATCCAGTGCAGCTAACCTGTGAAGGATCGGCAGCTAGCACGGTAATGCCAGCACCCTCTTCCGTCCCCAGTACCGAGGGTTCGAGCAGCACAATTCCTCCGGTCACCGTCTGGGTTGGCAAAGGGTCAACCTGCGAAATTCCGGTCTGGTTGCCGGTGGTGACATCGACCGAGAACAGGCTGTTGATCAAGGGCCTCCAGTTTGCCAACTTGGTCGTCGGGTACTTTGCTGCGTTAACAATCACAGAAGCCGCGCCAACACCTTGCAGGCGAACTGGCTTCCACATGACCACGAGCTCGTTGTAAGTACCTGCATCGACCAGGATTAGATCGCCAGGCGTGGCCGCGTCAATTGCGGTCTGGATTGAGCCGCCGCTAGCTACGCGCTTAGGTGCAGTACCGCCGACCGTCACCGTAACCGAGTCGATACTGCTGACACCGTTGTCTGCAGTGATGACCAGTTCACCTGTGCGGGTACCAGCGGCCACCGTCACAGAAATCGATGTATCAGACCAGGACGTGACTGCCTGGGTCACACCGTTGATGGTAACTTTGCCACGTAGTCCTTGGGCACCAAATCCATAGTGACGAGTCACCAATTTTTGGCTTGTGGGTCCGGTCAACGCAAGAGGACCACCATAGGCCGGATTCTGAATCTGCACATCGCCCAGCGCCTTGATCGTCAGGGTTCTGCTAGTTCCACCAATGGCCGGCACGTAGGGGCCAAAACCTGCATTGCTGTCTACCCGCGCAATGGCCGGGGTCGCGTCCGGGTACTGGCAGTCCACCGGGTTGTAGCTGGCGGCAAAGGCAGCAATCGGTACCACAGGTGTATCCAGATAAGTGGTACGGCCTGGCATGAAGGGCAACGTATAGCAGAAGTTGCTGTACGACGGGTTGTACTGCGGGTCGGTGATCATTCGGACCTTACCTGTCACTGGATCAATGACACCGGTGGGATCAGGAATCGGACCGGGATCATTCATGCAGGTGATCAGCATGTTGGGGCCATAACCCGACGGTGTGGGTGGATTAACCAGCCAGCTTGACGGTGTCATGACGTTATAGGAACCCCATTGGTCAGAATAGTGCCTGCTGATCTCGCGGCCATTGAAGTCCTTGATGGAGATCGCCGTAAATGGCACCGAGGCTTTTTCACCGAAACTTGGCGAACTCATGTAGTACTCCGCTGTCGCATCGTCCAGAATGACACCAGCGCCATTGGCCGCCATCGGCACCTCGGTAAACACAAAGAATGTGGCACTGGCCTGCATCTGGTCGCCCAGCTTGACCAACTTGCGGTCACACAGCGGCCGGTCTTGCCCCGCAAAGGGGGCAACCAGGCCACCGGCCGGGAACAGGCTCAGGTAGTCAGGCACGCGGTGCATATCGCCCACACACTCGGGGAAAGTCGTCCACGATGCGGTAACACCCAGGTTGTTAGTGGCGTTGTTGGCGATGCCGTCTGCGTTCTTCAGGTTGTACGGATTGGCATTGTTCAATGTAGCCTGGTCAGGCAGGATAAAAATATTGCCTAGGCCACCAAACTGCTGAGCTGGGCTAACGGCTGCTGGACTGAAAGCATCACCATTCAGGATGTTTTTGTCTTCTTCCTTCACAACTTGAAAGCCGGGAGGTGTGACGGACTCAACCACATAGTCACCAGGAGGCAGGCTGACCAGTGTCTGACCTGCCAATGTTTGCGCTGCTGTCAAAGGATGCGCAGCCACATAGGCAGCACTAGGGAAAGCGTAGCGACCGTCATACGGTGCCGCCTGCACTTGGTTCCAGTTGTGCCAGCCGTCAAAACAGCGACCCAGATCATTGCTGCCAAGTGTGTAGGCTACGAATGGATCATCCGGCTTTTGACCAGGGCATTGCAGGTTCACTTGTTTGCCGGGTGGGTAAGCCCCGCCGACCACGCCTGTTGTTCCAGGCGCAGGCAAGCCGCTGATCGGGTCACGCAAGACCTGATCGGTGCCCAAAATGTACTTATTGCCATCCGCACCTAAAACCGTATTTACCCAATCATCGAAACTTGAGGTCTGCGTCGAATCGACCTTTGTGAGCGTCACCGTTCCATCCTTCAGTTTTTCCCTAAGATACAGGTTCATGGTGACCCGTGGCACCAGCGGCTCCCACAAGGTCTGGACGTTATACCGCTGGTCGTCGAAAGGGCGCGTTGTTGAGTAAACCACGGTACCCTGTATGCCGCCGTTTTCATTCGTTGCGTAAGGCGTGCGACCCCAGTTGATGGTATTGCGTTGGCTGATGTAGCCCTGCATGCCGTAAGAGTAGGCGCCTGGGAGTTCAACGCGATTGCTCGACTCGCCCGTAGCGTATTTGGAGCTATAGATGCCCTTTCCATCGCCGCTGACATCAGCCGGTCCACCACCATCCACGATCACGTTGACGCCGGATTGTTTGAAGCGTGTGGTATCAGCCTCTGTCACATACCAGTTAAACAAAGGGAATTGCTCAGCCAGCAGGCCGTTGCCGTTGCTGTCGGTGGCTGTCTGGTTGGAAATACCGCCGTCGCGATAACGGGTCGTCATCGTCACATTGGAAATACCCTTCTCACCCGGGTCATAGACACCATTCTTATTGGCATCCATGTAGATATTCTGGTCGAATTGCGTAAACCAGCCGAGCACGGGGATATTTTTGAGCACCATGTTGCCTTTCACATTGACGGCCACGCCTTGAATGATCTGGTCAAGCCATTGATCCCAGACCGTCAGCAAGTAGTCGCCAGCGGGTACGTTGGGCAAGATGTAGTTGCCGTCAGGGTCGCATTGGGCAATAGAGATGGCCGATCCGGCGCCTGCCTGCGCATTAAGGGCAACCTGACAGGTTGACGAATTCAGAAGATCGTAAGAACCCGAGTCATACAGCGTCAAGTCGTTCGGGTGCGTAATACGCTGGTTGGTGATCTTGCCCGTGACTGTGTAGGCAACCGTCCCGACTGGTATCGCAGCTTTGCCTGCAGCCGTGACCTTCGCCGGATTCACAAAACCGATCGTGGCGTGAAACCCTGGAGGTCCAAATTCCTGGAAGTACACAGGCTCCTTGACGCCTGCGAAACCATCGATGGCTTGCGTACCTTCCAGTGTTTCAGTCTGCCACCAAACTTCACCGGCTCCCTGACGGGCAGCCGCCGGGTGCGCCAGGATGTCATAACGGGCTGGCGTGAGGTTCATGATCAGCGCGTGGCCTGCCAGAGCATATTTCGCTGAATCAGCCGTCGCGGTGCCTGCGTTGGGGTCATTCGGACAGGTGTAGACCAGGCCCACCACGTTGCCGTTCGGATTCGATGCGGCTCCACTGGTATTGATGTTCAGCTCATCCGGGCACCCGGCCCGACCCAGCAGCGCATTGCTCAGTGGCATACCGAAGGCGTCATAACTCTGCTGCCCAGCAGTGTCACCTGAGCGTCCCACGGCATCCATCAAAATTATGTTAAAGCCACCCAACCCGGCCTCGGTCGTATCAGGCTGACCATTGAGAGGTAAGTTGTCTTCATAGACATAAATACTCAGCTGGCTCGGCACCCAGTCATAGGCATTGGCTGCAATGTTCAGCGGTGCCCAAGCAGCGCCGACTTGCGGTTTGATCTCTGCGCCGCCCATGCCGTGTCCTGACGACTTACCGTCTGCAGATCCCGCCGCGTCACCGGGCAGAATGGAGATGTAGTAATGCTTGTTCGGATCAAGCACGGCTGCACCAGGAAGCACCGCGTTCGCCAGTGCCTCGGCATCGGTCACGACGTGGCGTGCACCTAAAGTTCCCGTCACTGGATCACGCGTTGTACTGCCGGTCCGAACCTGCTGGCCACTGCCGCAGCTCATGGGGCCGACACAGCCCGTCGCCACCACATTCATGTGGCTGCGATGGAAGCTGGTGCCCAGTGAGCGCGTAGTGACCGGTGGTGTGCCTTTGGGGTCGACCTTGAAGGTCAGGTCTTCCTGGATGATCCAGCGATAGTCGGTGACCGGCACGTTGGTGGCCGGATCAAACACATTGACAGTCAGACCGGTGGCCATGCCTGATGGTACGAATGTCACGGTGACGTTTGCAGACGCACTGGGTGTGCCCTGTGAGTTCACAGCCACGTAGGTGAAGCTACAAGTAGCGCCAGCCCCTTTGGTGGCGCTGAACGAGCCATCGGGATTCATTGCTACTAATGCACAAGTGCCAGTGTTGACCAACGAAGCTTTCAAGAGATAGCCGGTTGGATCGGTATCGTTTGCCAGAACACCTGGGCGCGACACGCTGAACTTGGTTGAAATCGTGCTTATGTAACTGTCTGCCGCAGCAGTGGGTGCTACGCCTGTGCCGGTAGATGCAACGCTCAGTGTCACAGTCGCTGTGTTGGTCAATCCGCCGTTACCGTTGTAGGTGAATGTATCGATGCCCATGAAGCCAGCGGTCGCTGTGTAGACAAAACTGCCATCCGAATTTAGGCTCAAGTTACCGTGAGTGGGCTTGGTCACAACAGCGACTGCCGCAACCGCAATGTCGTTGAGCTTTACGTTTCCATTGATCGAGGCATTCAACGGCACCTGGAAGGTGTCATTGACAGCAGTCGGGGTCACCGCGGCCGGTAACTTACCGGCTCCAGTGGAACCGGCGCTTGCCACTTGCAAAAAACCCTGCATGCCGCTGTCGGGCTGATTGCCACTGGTCAGATTCAACTGTCGATCAAACATGGGGAAGGTAGCCGCGCTGTAACAAAGCGAGCCAGTCGCACAAGTGGTGTCGGTCGTCGTGGCGGGTCCGGAAGTGGCTGGTTCAACCAGCACGTCATGTGTCTTGCCGGCCGTCAGCAACACTTCATTTTGTTGCTTCGGATTGCCGGGGGATAGGTTACCGTCTTCAGCCACCAGCGCCATGGGCAAGCCGACAATGGTTGGAATGTGGGAGCGCGATCCGGCATTGAGCATCCGTACCAAAAGCTTGCCGCTGCTGGTCGTAAGCCGGGCCGCGCTGGTGCCCGCCAGTGCAAATGCAGAGTTCAGCGGCGCCGTCTTGTCGAAGGCTTTTCCATTGATAAGGAAGTGAGTCGGGGTGTAATTCACTGCTGCCGGGTAACAAGGCGTGTTGGCAGAGCAACTCGGGTCGTCAAAGCGTTTGGTGAGAACCGCGTCTGCCAAGGCCGCAGCATCCACTGCGGCGTTCTGCACCGGATCAATCTCGCTAAAAAGCAGTGCCACGTCGGCATCATAGGCTACGCAACTGTGAGATGTTGTCGTGGTATTTGCCAGGCAAGCCAAGGAGGTAGGATAGGCTTTGCCAGGAGCAAAGGGGACGACCGCTGAGGCTTGCACTGGTGGCTGCGTCACGATCAGCACACCATAGAGTCCCATCGGAGCCTGGATCGACGGCAACGTTCCGGTTTCATAAAGGTAGGTGCCGGGTTTGAGGTTAGCCCAAGTCAAAGTGGTTGTCCCGCCGCCAATAACTTCGGTAGCAAACGACATAACCCGCTTGCCTTGCGACGGTGGCGTGAATGCAACATCGGGTGCGCCGTTGCCTGGCCAGGTAGTCGAGCTTTGCGTAGCGTGGACTGGACTGTCCATCTTGGTCGGCAAGCCCAAGCCACCACCCAACTGACCAAGAATCACCAGCGAGGTGGGTGTTGGCAGGCTGTTCGTCAAATTGATCGTCAACGAGTTAACAGCCGAACTCCCGGCATCATAGGGGACAACAATCGTTGGCCCGGGCGCCCACGCGGCAGAGCACGAACCAGTTGTGCAGTAACCCCACATAGGCACCGTGGTTCCATCGGGTAGCGTGGTGCTCATTCGCTGGGCCGTCAGATTGATGGTCGTTGTTGCCGCACCGGCCAGACTGGACAGCAAAACAGTCGACGCGACCAGTGCGGTGTGTAGCAGCGCTTTAACAAAGTTGGTTTTCATAATTTTTCCCTTTTTGGCTTGTCGCTTTACTGGGTTTCGTCGATCGTCGCAGTGAATGGATCAATCAGCAGCATCATCATCATTCCGCCCGGAAACACGTCGTTGGTGGTGATCTCGCGTTCGTTATGCGAGTGCCACATGTAGGCGTAGCCACCTTGCGGATTTTGGTTAAGCGTGCCCGGTGCTTCGGGCGTCTGGTTGCCCGCGCTTTGGAGCCCTAGATAAGGTGTGCCGGCATACCACTGCCCGTTAACCACAATGGTCGGGTCCGGTTGCGTCACCGGGAACGGCTTGCCGTGGTCACCGCAGTATTCGTGGGTAACTGGATCAAAGCCTGCCGATTGAGCTGTCGGATCGCCTGCGATGGAAGACAAGGGTTTCCCGTTGCAGGTGTGCGCCTGCGTGCCATACACATCCCAGTTCAAGCCCTGGCCGGTCCAGGTAAAGATCGCATCTACCGTTTGACCGGAAACAGTCGGTATCGTGAACAGCAGGGGTCCGGCCAACTTGGTTGCGTCCGTACTGCTCACAATCATGTTGGCGTCACGTGCCAACACCCGCGCATGGTTACCGTGGAAGTGAAACGGATGCTGCCAGTGGCCCTGACCAATGACGCGCATCAGCACGTTCTCTCCCGGGTGCATGTGGGGGTTGCCGTTGTAGGGTTGGTTCGGGTAGCCCGGCGCATAAGCGGCATCCATGTTGTCAGGCATCGAGCGGCCGTTGACCATGTAGTAGTTCGGCCGGTAGGGCTCCATGATGGCTGCGATCTGCGGGCACGGTGCCGTCGGGCAGGCATCGACCTGCGCCTTGACTTGCTCGTGAATATTGGAGCTCAGTTCGGTGAACTGAAACAGATACTCGCGGTCGTAACAACTATCGGGATGACCATAGGCAGATTTCGCAAGCGAGTACGGCCCTTTTGCTTTTGGGCAGCTTGCCGCAATGACGTTCGCGGCACCTGGCTGCACGATCATTGCACCGGAGAGTCCCATTTCGATCTGCAAATCAGGCTGGGTGCCACTGTAATAGGCGTATGTACCCGGTTTTCCGGCGGTAAAGGTATAGCTCACCGTGTTGGCGGTGGCGCCATTCGGCGCTTCCTGCGTCAGCACGCCGCTGGCACCCCCCGTGGCCACGACCGTCATGCCGGGGAAAATGATCGAGGTAGCCCCGGCGCCAGGTGGCAGCAGGTTCGTCAGATTTACTGTAACCGTATCACCTTCCGTAACAATCATCGTTGGACCAGGCATCTGCATCAGTGGGCAGTTACCACCAGTGGGAAGGAAGGCCGGAACAGGGAGTGCCGGGCTAGTGCAACCGTAGCCCCAGGCGTAGATAACCGCGCCGTCAGGCTGACTGATCGTCGAAGCACTGGCCGTGAGGTTGAACGTCGGCGTCGTTGTGATACCGCCAGAGATGCCATGCACAGCCGCATGAGAGATGCTTGCCAGCGCTACAGAACTCAAAACTGCCACAGCCAACTTCAGCAGGCGCCTTGCGGCGAGTTGCATTTTTATCGTCGAGTGATTCATGATGGATCTCCTACTGGACGACGATTTCAGTCATCATGCCGCCGAAGTTTTCGGCGTCATTGGACAAATGGTCGAGGTTTGTGCTGTAAAGGAAGTACGTGCCCTTCGGTACGCCAGTGGCATCAAGAATGACATCGGTGGACTCACCACCACCCATGGTGATCGAGTTGGTGTCGTAGTACATGTTGTTGCCAGCCATGTCCCGTAGCAACCTGGCGTTTTGTGCAATCACTTTCATAGGAATGCCCAGCGTTGCCAGCGTGGTGTGCTCGGTGACACTCAGGTTGGACAGGCGTAGCAGGGCGCGGGTCTTGCCGGTGGGTGCCGAATCGAGTGTGATAAGTGAATGCAGTGGCTGCGAGGGCCTGGACGCACCATCGGCGCCCTCCGTTGCCATAGGTCCATTGGGTACCTTTCCACCTATTCCAACTGCGCTTCGGTTGTCGACGTTGGCATTGATCGTATCCGGGTAGCTGCGACCGTTGAGGAGAAAGTACTTATCCTTCATGTCTGCAAAGGCCTCGGGGTTGAAGGTCATGCCAACAAAGTGGAAGTTGGGGTCGAAACCCATCATCTGGATTGGCACGTCGTAGTCATAACGGGTGCTGCCATCGCCGTCGTTGTATGCGTACGTTGCGCCGCCCACCGGCTGCATCGCCGTAGTGATTGCCGGCAGTGGTGTGGCGCCAGTACACAACAAGTCGGAACAAGAATTGGCCGTGGCGGTTGACGTATCAGCGACACGAGTCCTGTTGGCATTATTGGCCGTCAGCAAGGCTGTGTAGAGGCTTGCTCCGACAGGCACCCGGTTCTGCCGCGGGCGCACAAACAACTGACCCACCATGCCCATCTGCAAGTGCTCGGGCGGCGCAATGTGGCAGTGCCAGAAGTAGGTGCCAGCATCCGGTGCCGTGTAGTAGTAGGTGAAGCTGCCGGCGATGTTGATGGCCACCGAGGCGTCGGGCACGCCGTCAAAGAAAGCCGAGGCGTTGGGGTAGCCGTGGAAGTGAACGGTGTGCTGTTCAAACAGGTCGGGCCGCATGATCATGCCTACGTTGGACAGCGTCAGGAAGAACTCATCATCTTCGTCAATGGCCATCATCGGCGCGGGCGCATTGCTGTACAGCACGCCGTTGTTCATGATGTCGGCGGGCTCGATTCGGGCGCGCCGCGCATCTGTCGTACTTTTAAAAACAGTCGGGCTTTGCGTTCCTGGCTGGCCGGTCAGAATACCCGGCACGGACGTCGTTGGATCGCCTAAGCCAGACAGCGGCGCAAAGCCAAAAAGATATATCTGGTGGCCGTCGCCCATGGTGGCGTAGCCATCGCCGCCGCCGATGTGCTGGCACTTGATGCTGCCGGGCTGACTGCCGCCAGCCGGATGCAGCGGGGTTTCGGTCGGACACTGCACCCGAAACGACTGCGCCATTGCAGAACCCATGAACGTCATGGACAGCGCGGCTGCCATGACGCCAACACGGAATGACAACCGCCTGTGATTGACTCGCATGAGACTTCTCCCAAAAAAATCTACCCAATAAAGCAGTTAATAAGCTGCTCACCGTTGGATACAACTATCGGTTTTTTTGAGAAAAATTACTTTACAGGTCCACCCTATAAACGAGGTAGGGAACACCCTACTTTTTGACTTTGACAACCCACGAAAGTCAAGCTTTGCTTAATCCTTCTACCACCGTCGGGTAGCGCAGCGTCAGGCGCAGTTCTTTTTTCAGGCGCGTGTTGTTCATGCGACGGGATTCGCTCATGAAACTCAAGAGCATCAGGGACAACTTCTCTTTGGCCGAGTCGCGAGCCACACGCGGCGGGCGTGGCAGCCCATACAGATCGGCTGCCAGATCAAAGTAGTCCCCCATCTTGAGGCAGGTGTCGTCATTCACGTTGTAGACCCGCTGAGACTGCCCACGCCACAGGGCGGCAAGACAGGCGCGCGCCAGGTCGTCGGCATGAATATGGTTGGTGTAGACGTCATCTTCGGCCCGCAGCACCGGCGTGCCCTTGAGCAGGCGCGGGCGGGGCGTACCACCGTCACGGTTGGGGGCATAGATTCCGGGAATGCGCAGAATGCTGCTGCGCACGCCCGCAGCGCGGCCCATAAAGCGAATCGCAGCTTCAGCAACAATTCGCCTTCTAGCCCTTGCTGTATCTGCGTTAGTAGCTCTTGTTTCTATAGCAACATCGCCTTGGCAATCGCCATAGACACCGCTGGTAGAGCCATACACCAGCGATTCCGGCAAGCGGCGCAAGCGCAAGGCACGGGTCAACGCCACGGTGCGGGGGTCGCCCCAGCCTTCGCCCGGCGGCGGTGCCAGGTGAATAACGCGGGTCGCCAGGCCCGCCAAGCGGCGCAGCGAAGCCGGCGCATCCAGGTTGCCAGATAAGGGTGTGATGCCCCGGGCACGCAGTTCGTCGGTGCGACTGTCTGTGGAGGTGAGCGCCAGCAGGCGCACTCGGCCGCGCAAGACTTGCGCGACGCGCAGCCCAACATCGCCGCAACCGACGATCAGAACCCGCTCCCGACGAAAACGGGCAGGCAAGGCCCCCGGGCGGGTGGCGTAAAGAATGGAATGGGGGGTTTGGTTTGAAGGCAAAATCGGGGGCTTATAAAGTGTTTAACAACCATGCATTGCTCAAGGATACAGACAACATGACGCGCACCGAAACCGGGCCCAACAATTTCCAGATCACCGTTCAGCCCAGCGGTCGCACCTTTAGCAGCACCCCCGAAGAAACCATTTTGGGAGCAGGCATTCGTCAGGGCATCGGCATGCCCTATGGCTGCAAAGATGGCGCCTGCGGCTCCTGCAAGTGCAAGAAACTTGAAGGCAGCGTGACGCATGGTCCGCACCAGGACAAAGCCCTCAGCCACGAAGAAGAAGCCAACGGCTTTGTCCTGACCTGCTGCGCCACCGCCCACAGCGATGTGGTGCTGGAGTCGCGTCAGGTGACGCAGGAAGGCGCCTTTCCGATCAAGAAAATGCCGACGCGCGTGAGCCTGATGGAAATGAAATCAGACGACGTGATGCTGCTCAAACTGCAACTGCCTGCCAACGACAACTTCACTTACCACGCGGGCCAGTATGTGGAATTCATGCTGCGGGATGGTTCGCGGCGCAGTTATTCCATGGCCAACGCGCCCCACATGCTGGCCGGGGGTCTGGAACTGCACATTCGCCACATGCCGGGCGGCAAATTCACCGACCAAGTGTTCGGCACCATGAAGGAGAAAGAAATCCTGCGCATCGAAGGCCCGTTTGGCAGCTTTTTCCTGCGCGAAGACAGTAGCAAACCGATCATTTTTCTGGCCTCGGGCACTGGCTTTGCGCCGATCAAGGCCATCATCGAACACCTGCAGCACAAAGGCATCACACGCCCCGCCACGCTGTACTGGGGTGGTCGTCGCCCGGCTGACTTGTACATGGATGCGTGGGTCAAGGCCAAACTATTGGAGATGCCCCACCTGAGTTATGTGCCCGTCGTGTCTGACGCCTTGCCGGAAGACGCCTGGGCCGGCCGCACCGGGTTTGTTCACCAGGCGGTTTTACAAGACCTGCCCGATTTGTCGGCGTACCAGGTTTACGCCTGCGGCGCGCCGATTGTGGTGGACTCGGCCAAGGCCGATTACACGCAAGCCGGGCTGCCCGAGGAAGAGTTTTTTGCCGATGCCTTCGTCACTGAAGCCGACAAGGCCCGGGAACTGGCAGCAGCCTGACCGATAAATCAACGCCCAAAAAAAAGGCCACCACGCGCTTTACGCGGTGGTGGCCTTTTTTGGTTTATCAGGTTTACTTGGCGGGTGCCGCAACCTGCTTGTCATGTTTTTGCTTGTAAATCGCCTTGCTGTCACGGTTGGCTTCGCGCTGCAATTTCTTGCGCTCTTGCGGTGTGACTTTGCCATCGGCCTTGGCCAGCAGCTTGTCAGCTTGCAGCTTTGCCTCGCGTTTTTCCAGACGCATCGTCTCTTTTTTATTCAACTGGCCTGAGGCAACGCCTTGCTCGATGCGCTTTTCCTGGTTGGCCTGGCGCTGATCAAGGCCGGGCGTTGCAGTCGCGTTCCTGGTGGTTTGAACGGCTGGAACAGCTGGTGCCGGTGCGGGTGTTGTTTGGGCAAAAGCAGCGCCGCTGGCAGCAAGAACCAGTGCGGTCATCAGAGTCTGAATCTTCATATTTAATTCCTTGGTGGATGGCGTCATGGAGAAAATCTCCATGTGAATGCAACGCGCACCCAACTCAGGCGGGCTGACAAACCATTGGTAAAGACTTGTAAACGAGGGTCGAAACCGTGCTCACTTTCCCTGAAAAACTGGCTTGCGTTTTTCCTTGAAAGCCAGCTTGCCTTCTTCGTAGTCATGGCTGTTGTAGACCACCCTGCGCAGCCCCTGAATACGCTCGAAACTTTGTGGCGACATGGCATGGGCGCCGGCCAGAATGCGCAGTTGCTCCTTCATCACCGAGATCGACAAGGGCGCATTCTCGGCAATGTTGCGGGCCATGGCATAGGTGTAGTCTTCCAGGTTATCGACCGGGATCACATGGTTGATGATGCCCATGCGCTCCAACCGGTCGGCCGGCATGGGTTGCGCGGTGAACAGCATTTCTTTGGCAATGTGGATGTGCGCTGCATTCAAAAAAGTCAACAACCCTGTCACGTTGTAGGGCACGTTGAGCTTGGCCGGCGTGGCCGCAAAGGTAGCATCAGGCGTGGCGATGATGATGTCGCAGGCCAGCACGGTCTCGCAAGCGCCGCCCCAGACACTGCCCTCAATCATGGCGATGATCGGGCCTGAAAAATTTTCAATCTCCCGAATCAGTTGCCGCAGCGGATCGCGCCAGCCCAAGGGATCCTGCCCGCCTACCGGCAGTTCAGACACATCATGACCGGCTGACCAGACCTTGGCACCCGATGCTGCACGCAACACAACACAGCGTACCGCGTGGCGTGTGAAAACGGAAAGCGCTTCGATCACCTGGTCGACCAGACGCTCCGAGAGCACGTTGCGCTTGGCATCGTTGTTGAGGGTGATGGTACCAATGGCACCTTCAATCTGGATTGTGATCATGACGCTACCTCTGGGGTTAAAGACGGCTTAGAAGTTCTGCTTTTTTAGCCAGGAATTCCTGCTCCGTCAAAATGCCACGCGACTGCAGGGTCGCGAGTTTTTCAATGCTGGTGAAGATATCGCCGTCGTCGCCGGGGTTGGCAGCCGCATTGTTCATGGGCGGGTTGTAGGCCGGTTGGTTGTTGGCGTAGCTCGGTGCCACCGGGGCGGGCGCCATCCGAGGTGCAGGGGCCACGCCATTGATCGTCACCACCGGCAACTGGTTCAAATCCACGTAGCCGTACTGGCTGGTGAAACTGACGGCGCTGCCGCTTTGCTGGGACACGCCGCCAATCTGGTGGTCCAGGGTGTCATACACGATGACTTGTCCGTTGGTCTCGACGGCGAGACGGCGAGCTTGCGAGAACCAGGCGTAACGCATGCCGTTTTGGCCACCCGAACTATTGGGGAAACGCAAATCAGGGCCCCACCAGTCTGGCGGCGGTGGCATAAACATATTGTTGCCATTGTTGGTGTCGCCTGACGAGCTGTTGCTGCCGCCCCAGGCGTTGACCTGGGTGCTGCCGTTTTGGCTCTGGCTCTGAAAACTGCCGGTACGAACCAGACCGGACTGGTTGCTGATGAGGCGCGCCAGTTCGGCGCACAGGTTGTCCACGCGGCCTTTGAGGTAGTTGTTGAACATGTCGCCGATCATGGTCATGCCGCCTTGCATCCACTGGCCTGAGCCACCGAATTCGGGGTGGCTGAACTGGGCCATGCTGCCATTGCCGTTGATGACAGAGCCCAGCATGGACAGCACAGCGTCAAAACTGAACCCATGGCGCTGGGCCACGTCTTGGATGGCCTGCTGGCCGGCGGATGAGAGTTGAAGCATTTTGTGTGGGGAAGTAAAGGGAAGTTTGAAGCGGAAAAATCAGACCTCAGGAAGCAGCATCTGATCAGGCCGTGCCCATGGTGCCATTGAAATATGACACCTGAGCTATGCAGGAATTATGCCCGACCACCGGTTTGGCAATACCCTGGTCCGGTTGAAATTTTCGATTGATTGGGCTGGCGCTTAGTCCACCTTGGCGCCAGCCTCAAACCACTGTTTGATGAACTGACGTTCCACCTCGCTGATGCCGGTGGCGTTGTTCATGGGCATGATGCGCGTCACCACCACTTGCTGGTAGATGTTTTGCGCATGCAGCTTGACGTTTTCCGGCGAATCAAGGCGCACGTTCTTCATTTGCACCTGCGGGCCGTGGCACAAGTAGCAGCGCTGAGACAGCATGCTTTGCAATACTTTATAGCCATTTTGACCTCTAGCCCCCGTGTCACCTGCGCTAGCAGCTACTGAATCGATAGCACCACCAGCATTCACGACCGGCACAGGTCGCAGCCAGACGATCACCGCCACAATCGCGGCCACCCCTACCAGCGCATACGGCAGCGGATGGGCATTGCGCCCCAGTTTGTAGCCATGACGCAGCACAAAAAACTGCCGGATGGCGGCCCCGGCGAACATCATCAAGATCAGCACAAGCCAGTTTTGTGGGTGCGTATAGGTAAAGCTGTAATGGCCACTGAGCATGGCAAACAGCACCGGCAAGGTGAAATAGGTGTTGTGCACACTGCGCTGCTTGCCGCGCTTGCCGTGCATCGGGTCCACCGGCGCGCCCGCCTTGATAGCGGCCACCACTTTGCGCTGCCCCGGAATGATCCAGAAAAAGACGCTGGCGCTCATGGTGGTGGCCAGCATGGCCCCCACCAACAAGAAAGCCGCCCGCCCCGCAAACCAGTGGCAGGCCAGCCAGGAAGCAAGGCACACCAGGCCAAAGACCAGCGCACCGACGATGGCGTCGCCATTTTTGCGCTGCCCAAACACGCGGCAAATGCCGTCGTACAGCAGCCAGAACACCACCAAAAAGGACAAGGCAACGGCAATTGCCATCGTGGGCGCCCAGTCCATCAAAGATTTATCGATCAGGTAGGTGCTGGCGCTCCACAGGTAAGACACCGTGAACAGCGAGAAACCCGACAACCAGGTGCTGTAACTCTCCCAAAAGAACCAGTGCAGGTGCGCGGGCAACTTGGGCGGCGCCACATTGAACTTGACCGGGTGGTAAAAACCGCCGCCGTGTACCGCCCACAACTCGCCGCTGACACCCTGCTTTTTGAGGTCATCATCGACCGGCGGCGTCAGGCTGCTGTCCAGAAAAACAAAATAGAACGACGACCCGATCCAGGCGATGGCGGTGATGACATGCACCCAGCGCAGCAGCAGGTTGGCCCAGTCGAGGTAATAGCTTTCCATGCATCGTGTCCTTATTGGTGCGGGCTACTTTAGCCGCAAGTTGGCAATGATTGCAATATTTGTGCCGCCACGGCCACTGCAATCACCTCAGGTTCTTTGCCAAAAATACCCGGCACCCCGATGGGGCAAGTGACCTGCGCCAGCTCAGTGGGTGAAAACCCCCGTGCTTCAAGCCGGTGCCTGAACGTGGCCCACTTTGTTTTGCTGCCAATCAAGCCGATAAACGGCAAATCGGCCCTCGAGCGTTGACGGGTCAGGCAAGCGGCCACCACTTCTAGGTCTTCAGCGTGGCTGAAGCTCATGATGAGCACGCGAGAGTCCGGTTCCAAATCCGTCACGGCGGCCTGCACCGGATCGGAGTGTTCGCACGTCACACGAGTGGACACCTGTTCGGGGAAAATTTCATCGCGGCTGTCAATCCAGGTCACTTTCACGGGCAAATGACCCAGTACACGCACCAAAGCATGACCAACATGGCCGCCGCCAAACAAGGCCACCGGAGTCAGTTCCGGCTGCAATCGCCGTTGCAGTGCGGCGCGGTCGTCCGCACCCACCGCCTCAAACTGCAATTGCACCTCGCCGCCGCAGCACTGCCCCAAAGTGGGGCCAAGGGCATAAGCCAATACCGGCTCCCCACCGCCACCCAACAGGCGTTTTCGGGCCTCGCCCAGCGCTTGAAATTCAAGGTGACCACCGCCCACCGTGCCCTCAAATCCTTCGGCAAAAACCGCCATCCACGCACCTTTTTCGCGGGGCACTGAGCCGCGTGATGCATGCACCATGACCAATATGGCGGGTTCATGCTTGAGCCGCGTCAGGAAGTTAACGAGTGAAGTCACAAACCATTACCTTTTCATGTCTAATCTTGCCCACAGCGCATCGAATTTCGGGCACAGTATGCACTTGAGTTTTAACCCATGCGCTGACGACCCAGCCCTTATTTGCCAGACTGCGAGACACCCCATGAAACCACAAGCCCTCCACAGTCGCACGCTACTGGCCGCCCTCGCTGCGGGTATCGCCGCCATCATGGCCGCTTGTTCCTCGCCGCCGCAAGCCCCGAAACCGACGCCGGCACCTATGCCCACTGCACCGCCGGTTGTGATCAAACCCGCTGAGCCTGCCCCGCTGGCCAGCAATGCGTCTCGGGCCACCACGCCGAAGGCTTACCGCCACGATGCAGCCACCCATCTTTACGGACAAAACGCGAATCGAATCTACAAAGGAAAAATGCCGCCGCTGCTCTACGCCATTGGCGTGCTGGAGGTCGAAGTGGATGGTCAGGGCCGAGTCACCAGCACCCACTGGATGCGCTCACCCAGCCATGCCCCGGAAGTGGTGGACGAAATTGAGCGCACGGTGCGCATGGCAGCGCCCTACCCGGCACCGGTGCGCATGGGCCGCGTCACCTATACCGACACTTGGCTGTGGCACAAAAGCGGCCTCTTCCAGCTGGATACGCTAACCGAAGGACAGCTTTAATTTCAAGGGAACCGTGCCTGCGTAACTTTCATTAGCCGCGGTTCAGATCAACCTGTGCGTCCATAACCAAATGTGGATTCTTCATCAATTGGTCTTTCCAGCCGCCAAGGTGGCGGCGCGACTGAATCAGGCCACGAATCGCGCCCACATGCTGCGGGTGACCAATCGTGATGGCGCCAATCAATAGATCTGAATCAAAGCAAAGGCGGGTGTAAATAAAGTTGGCTTCATCCACCACTTCGGTACTCTCTCCCCCGGCGATGCCCTGCCACCGACCGAAGGTGTGCGAAATAAGGCCAACGGAGTCCAACACATTCATGCTGAGGCTGCCAATGTAGGCCACGTCCTTTCCGGCCATATTCAGCGCCGCGATACGTCCGTGCTCGGTGGCAGTAGGCTGCAAGGCGTGCACCGCCCACTCGCCGGTGGAGAAATCACGCCCTTGCGCGACATCGCCAGCCGCGTAGATGCATGGAACCGTGGTCCGCATGTGCGCATCAATGACGACACCGTTACGGATCTCAACACCGGTATTCTCGAGGAATGACACGTTCGGATGCACCCCGGTTGCCAGGATGATGAGATCAGCATCGATCGAGCCATTGTCCATGACCAACTTTGGACCGGGTTCGATACGAAGAACACGGCCGGTGGTGATGACTTTCACCCCACGGCCCTCCAACCAGCGCTGCAGCATGCTACTGCCGACCGGTGTCATCATGGAACGCAGAATTTGCCCGGAGCGACCTGCCACAACAGAAAGCTGGACGCCTCTGCTCACCAATGCCTTCATGCATACCCCAGCAACAAAGCCCGCGCCCAACATCACAACGCGCGCCCCGGGCACCAGCTTGGGCGCAATCTTATGAGCGTCGTCCAGAGTCCAGCAGGTCACGACACCCGGCAAATCGGTGCCAGGCAGGGTGGGCAGCGAGGGCGAGGAACCTGTTGCAACAAGTAGCCTGTCGTACACAAGTTGGGTACCGTCCTCCAAATCGACCTGCCCACCGTCAGGCCGGGTGTGAACTTGAAGCGCCTTGCAATTGAGATAGCGAATACCAAGCTCTTCAAAGTGGTGGTGCGAGCGGCGTTGACGGGCACCATCGTCGTCGATAGTACCGTTCAGGATGTAGGGTATGACCATACGTGAGTAGGGCTCACCCGGCTCGCCACTGACAAGTGTGATGTTTGCATCAGCATTTGTTTCACGCAGAGTTTCAGCAGCCCTCACACCCGCAGAACCAGCGCCAATAATGACAAATTTCATGGTCATTCTCCTTCATGTGTATCCGTTTAAATGCACCCAAGGGATTTACTGCCAAGTTGAAATCTTCGTACCTTTCGACCAGCGGAGGCAGCATTTGCACCACTGCGCGATTGACCGGTTCAAGCGCAAACATACGGACGGAAAACCGTCCTTCCAGGGTTTAAAGCCGGGTCATGGTTTCAAAATTGGTTTACGGTAGATTCCGCTTAACGAAACCAATATAGGCTTCGTATGCAAGAAATCCTTGACCACGCTCAAGGAAACTGACGCACCATCGCGATTTTTTGCTTGGTTATTTATGGGTCAATGGCTGGAATTCGCCGATGGCCTGGAGCATGAAGATCATTGAACGACTGCAATGATGCAAATCGTAGTTCGGGCGATCAGCGAAAAGCGACTATCAGCAGATGCGCGGCAATTGCTCGCCTGACAGCCAATCCACCACGCGGCGGCCACCAAAGCGGGTGTTCATTTGCACAAAACAATGGGCATCCTGGGTGACCACCCCTATGCGTTGGGCCGCGTGACCGAGTGGGTGAGCGCGCATCGCCGCCAGCAAGGTCTCGGCCACCTCTGGCGCACACAGCGCAATCAGTTTTCCTTCGTTAGCGACATACAAGGGGTCCAGCCCCAACAACTCACACGCGGCTTGAACTTGGGGCAGCACCGGAATGGCGGCTTCATCAATCATCATGCCGACCTGCGACTGTCCTGCAATCTCATTGAGCGTGGTAGCCAGGCCACCCCGCGTGGGATCGCGCAAAACGTGTAGCGCCGTCGGGTCTGGCAAGGCAGCCAACATGGCTTGCACCAGCGTGTGCAGGGCCGCCGTATCAGATTCAATCGCTGTCTCGAATTCAAGCGACTCCCGCAGGGACATCACGGCCACGCCGTGCTCCCCCACCGTGCCTGAGACCAAAATAACATCCCCCACCCGGGCCTGGCGTCCATCAATGCACAGCCCCTGCGCGACCACACCCACGCCCGTGGTGCTGATGAAAACACCGTCGCCCTTGCCGCGCTCCACCACCTTGGTGTCGCCGGTAACGATAGGGACGCCCGCCGCCGCCGCCGCCGCGGCCATTGATTCAACGATGCGTTTTAAATCTAAAAGAGGGAAGCCTTCTTCAAGGATGAAACTCGCTGCCAGATAAAGCGGCTGGGCGCCCGACATGGCGACATCGTTCACGGTGCCATGCACCGAGAGGCAGCCAATATCGCCGCCCGGAAAAAACAAGGGCGAAATCACATGGCCATCGGTCGCCATCACCAAGCGCCCTCCTAAAGGGAAAGGCAGCAAAGCGCCATCGTGCCCCTGGCGCAGGTACTCGTTGTCAAACGCGCGGGCAAACAACTCGTCGATCAGTTGGGCAGCGGCACGGCCACCCGCACCATGCGTCATGTCGATGTGCCCGTGCTTGAAGTCCAGCGGCCGAAGGTAGTTTTTTTTCACAGTTGTCATGCAGATACCACCGCGATGTCGCGAAAACGGCCATAGGAATAGTGGGCGGCGCAAGCCCCTTCGTTGGAGACCATGCACGACCCCATCGGGCTCTCCGGCGTGCAAACCGTGCCAAACAGTTTGCAATCGGCCGGGCGCTTGACGCCGCGCAAAATAGCGCCGCATTCACACTGCTTGTGATCAGGTACCGAACTGTAGTGCAGGTCAAACTTGCGCTCGGCATCCCAATCGGCATAGGCCGAGCGAATCTTCAAGGCACTGCAAGGCACCTCGCCCAAGCCACGCCACTCAAAGCTGTCGCGCAACTCAAAGACCTGCGACATCAGAGCCTGGGCAGTGAGATTACCTTCGCGTGTCACCACCCGCGAAAACTCGTTTTCCACCACCGCACGGCCCGCATTAACCTGGCGCACCAACATCAAAATTCCCTGCATCACATCCAGCGGCTCGAAACCGGTAATGACCACCGGCTTGCTGTAGGTCTCGGCGAAGTGCTCATAGGGCTGCGTGCCAATGATGATGCTGACATGGGCCGGGCCAATGAAGCCGTCGATAGGAATGGTGCCGTACTGGCGCGCCTCGGCCGCCTCCAGAATGTGGGTAATGGCCGCAGGCGTCAACACATGGCAGCACAACACGCTGAAATTTTTGACAGCGCGCGCCTGTGCGTCACGCAGAACCAATGCCGTCGGCGGTGTGGTGGTCTCAAAGCCGATGGCGAAAAATACCACTTCACGCGTCGGGTTTTGCTCTGCGAGATGGAGCGCATCGGCAGCCGAATAGACCATGCGAATATCGCCCCCCCGGGCTTTGGCCTTGATCAAAGACAAACCCTCTGAAGCCGGTACCCGCATGGTGTCGCCATAAGTGCACAGGATCACGCCGCGCGTCATGGCCAGTTGAATAGCCATGTCAATGCGGCCAATCGGCAGCACGCACACCGGGCAACCGGGTCCATGGATCATCTGCACGTTGGCCGGCAGCATATCGGTCAGGCCGTAACGCGAAATGGCATGCGTGTGGCCCCCGCAAAACTCCATGAAGTTGTAGGAGGTTCCCGGCCTGACTTCAGCGGCTATGTTGGCGGCAATATGGCGAGCACGGTCACCATCGCGAAACTCGTCGATGTATTTCATGGGGCAGCACCGGCCTGCGACTGCGCCAATTCGGCAAACAGCGCCAGTGTGATCTGTGCCTCTTCGGGGTCAATCTTGCCAATGGCATAGCCCACGTGAACGATCACATAGTCATCCAGTTGCGCCTCTGGCACCAGATCAATGCCGACTTCCTTGCGGACACCTGCCAGGTCGACCACGGCACGTAGTCCAGGAAGCAGTTCCACCACACGGGCGGGAATCGCTAGACACATAAGATTTCCTTGGTCGCGGGTTGTTCACCCGCACAATTTTTGAATGGTTGCGCGGCAACCCAGGCTTGCCCGAGGGCCAGACCGGCATCGCCGCATGAGATTGATCTGGCGCCCCAGACCTTCAGTCCCGCAGATTTCAACTGGGTCGTTAGTCGCTGAGTCAGGATGCGGTTAAAGAAGCAACCACCACCCAGCACCACATCGTGCAAAACCAGTTCCTGAGCCAACCGGATGGACTGGTTGGACAGCGCATCTGCCAGGGTCAAGTGGAACCGAGCAGCAGCTTCGTCCACGGCATCAGGATCACTCAAATTGACAGTAGCCAGCGTGGAAATCAACAACGGGCGTAAATCAATTTGACCTTCCGGCGTCACACACCAGTCTGCAGGCCGGACTTCCATCGGGTTAGCCTGCAGCCAACGACTGGCGGCTTGCTCCAAAGCGATCGCTGCCTGTGCCTCAAATGTCTGACGGACCGAGAGACCCAGCAAGCCTGCGGCCGCATCAAACCATCGTCCTGCCGCCGAACTGGTGGGGCAGTTAATAGCGCGCTGCAACATGGTCTGAATGGTCCGCGCCGCCTGCGCGCCAACCACGGGGCCGAAACGGGGCACGATCTGCGCGGTCAAACCGCAGGCGTGCAGGGCCGCCGCCGCCATGCGCCAGGGCTCGCGTGCGGCGACATCGCCACCGGCCAAGGCCAGAGGGAGCAAATGACCAACACGCTCAAAACCAGTATGCGTGACATGCAGTAACTCGCCGCCCCAGACTGCACCATCGCTGCCCAGCCCCACGCCATCCAGTGCGATGCCGAGTACCGGCTCGGTCAGCCCACGCTCGGCCATGACCGCAGCAATGTGGGCGTGATGGTGTTGCACGGCCATCGCCTCAACCCGAAACTCTTGTGCCAAGCGTTGCGCCAGATGGGTGCTGAAAAAGTCGGGGTGCAAGTCGTGGGCCACAGCGTCGATTTGCCCGCCGACCTGCGCCACCAGCGCCCGCGCAGCGTCTTCCAAAGCAACGCAGGCCCGGGGGTCCGACAGGTCGCCGTGTTCCGCAGACCAGAGCGGGGCGCCCGGGGAATCGGTATCCAGCAAGCAGGCCGTGTTTTTCAGAAATGCGCCGCAGGCCAGGATGCGTGCCATGGTCTAGGCTTGGGGGGGCGTTGACCCCGTCAGCAACCAATCGAGCCAGGCTTGCATCCCTTCGCCGCTGGTGGCGGAGAGTTCCAAAATGGTGATGTGGGGGTTGACCCGGCGCGCATAGTCCTTGCACCGAGCCACATCGAATGACACATGCGGCAGCAGGTCGATCTTGTTGAGAATCATCAGCTGAGCGGCCGCAAACATGTCGGGGTACTTGAGCGGCTTGTCTTCACCTTCAGTGACCGAGAGGATGACGACCTTGGCGTTCTCGCCCAGATCCCACATCGCTGGGCACACCAGATTGCCCACGTTTTCGATGAATAGCAACGTTGGAGCCGCAGGCGCGTGACTGTGACTGTGACCGTGGTGGTGTGGGAGACCCAGCGAGTGCGCAGGGTGGTGCTCATGCTCGTGGTGGTGTTGCGCTGCATGAAGATCCAGCCGTGCAAACCCTTGCGCCACCATCGGCGCGTCCAGATGACATCCCTTGCCAGTGTTGATCTGGATGGCGGGTGCGCCGGTGGCGCGAATGCGGTCAGCGTCAAAACTGGTTTGCTGATCGCCCTCAATCACGGCCACCGCCACGTCGGGTTGCTGTTTTCGCAACGCTTCAATGGTGGCGCAAAGCAGCGTGGTTTTGCCCGACCCGGGGCTTGACACCAGGTTGTAGGCGGCCACGCCATGCGCCGCAAAGTGAGCCCTGTTTTGTGCGGCTACCGCATTGTTGGCACCCAGCACATCGGTCTCCAGCTTGATGGCGCGCGCCTGGCTCATGCCAGGAACCGACACCCTGGCAGAGCCAACACCAAAATGCAGATCGCCCGTGGCGGGATGAACCACCAAGGCTTGATCTGACGGCGTGGCTCCGGGCGTGCTGCAACCGCATACGACACACATAACATCTTCCTTTACTGATTAACTGAATCGTCAAACGACCTGTAAGTCCATGATTCGCAATTCTGACCCACTCGTGACCTGCAATTGAAACCCAGCGCAGAGCGGGCAAGGGTCTATGCGGGATTGGATCTGCACGCTTTGGCTGCAATGGGGGCACCACGCCAAGGCGGCGGGCTCTTCAATTTCAATGATGGCATTTTCCAGACAGGTACCGGGCGCAATGGATTCCAGGGCGAAGCGCAGGGCTGAACTATCCACCCCGCTCAAAGCACCGGCTTCCAGACGCAGTTGCATGACACGCTTAAACGGGTCGCGCGCCCGGGTTTGCTCCAGCATCTGCAGAATGCCGCCAGCCAGACTGAGTTCATGCATCACGACGCCCTCAAGACCCCCGGTAGGTGGAATAGCTCCACGGGCTCACCAGCAAGGGCACATGGTAGTGCTGATCAATGTCGGCAATGCCGAAATCAAGACTTACTTTGCCCAGAAAATTAGGTTCAGGCAACAAAACACCCTTCTCCTTGAAGTAGTCCGCCACCCAAAATGTCAGACGATAAGTCCCCGTTTTCAGCTTGTCATTGACAATTAGCAATCCGTCGGGGTTTCGACCGTCGGGGTTGAGAATAAATTGTTTGACCAAACTCACCGTCTCACCCTCGGTCGTGTACAGCGCCACCTGCATGCCCGCAGCGGGTATGCCGTGCATGGTGTCCAAAACATGCGTACTCAAACCCATTTTGTTGTCCTTTAATGTGCGATTTGACAAGTTTATACAGCTTCAGTGGTACTAAGATGTCAGACCCCAAGGGCGAAAACCCTGCAAAACTCATGACACCGAAGGTCCTGGCCTGAATTTATGAACCACGACGACCGTACCGCACCTTACCCGCGCGACCTCATCGGCTACGGACCCCACCCGCCCCACGCCGCGTGGCCAGGCCAGGCGCGCATCGCGGTGCAGTTTGTCTTGAATTACGAAGAAGGCGGCGAAAACAGCACGCTGCACGGCGACGCCACTTCCGAGCAATTTTTGTCCGAGATGTTCAACCCGGCTGCTTTTACGGCGCGCCACCTGAGCATGGAAAGTATTTACGAATATGGCTCGCGCGCAGGCGTCTGGCGCCTGCTGCGTGAGTTTGAAAAACGCAACTTACCCCTGACCGTCTTTGGCGTGGGCATGGCCTTGCAGCGCCACCCTGATCTCACCAGCGCGTTCAAGGCGCTGGGGCATGAAATTGCCTGCCACGGCTGGCGCTGGATCAACTACCAGACCCTGGACGAAGCCACCGAGCGGGAACACATGCGCTTAGGCATGGAGGCCATCAGCCAGCTCTCCGGCGAGCGCGCCTTGGGCTGGTACACCGGGCGCGACAGCCCTAACACCCGACGTCTGGTGGCCGACTACGGCGGCTTCGAATACGACAGCGACTACTACGGCGACGACCTGCCGTTCTGGATGGAAGTTGCGAAGACCGATGGCAGCGTGGTGCCGCAACTCATCGTGCCTTACACGCTTGACACCAATGACATGCGCTTTGCGTCGGCCCAGGGTTTTGCCCAAGGCGATGATTTCTTCACCTACCTCAAAGACAGCTTTGACGTGCTCTACGACGAAGGCGATCCCGCCGGTCTGAACTCCCCCAAGATGCTCAGCGTGGGCATGCACTGCCGCTTGCTGGGCCGACCCGGGCGCTTGCGGGCACTACAAAGGTTTCTGGATTACGTGCAAAGCCACGCCCAGGTCTGGATTTGCCGCCGGGTGGACATTGCCCGGCACTGGCGGGCCACGCACCCGTACTTGCCAGCATCAACCGTCAAGAAATAAAACCATGGCATTGACCCTGCAACAACTCAACACCGCGCCGCTGCCTGAAGCGCTTGACCTGCTGGATGGCTTGTACGAGCACTCGCCGTGGATTGCCGAAGCGGCCCTGACCGAGCGCCCTTTTCGCTCCCTGGCCCATTTAAAACATGCGATGGTGAAGGCGCTGGAGGCCGCCGGACGTGAGCCGCAACTGGCCCTGATCCGCGCCCACCCGGAACTCGCGGGCAAGGCGATGGTCAGCCACACCCTCACGACCGAATCCAGTGCGGAACAGGGCCGCGCCGGGCTGACCCACTGCACGCCAGAAGAATTCGCCCGGATTCAGCAACTCAACGCCGACTACAACGCCAAATTCGGCTGGCCGTTCATTCTGGCGGTACGCGGACCGCGCGGCACCGGCCTGAGCAAACAGGACATCATCGCCACCTTCGAGCGTCGGCTGCAAGGCCACCCAAACTTCGAGTTGCCCGAGTGTTTGCGCCACATCCACCGCATTGTTGAAATGCGTTTGAACGACAAATTCGGGGTGACCCCCACGCTGGGCAACGAGGTGTGGGACTGGCATGAAGACCTGGCGCAGTTCAGCGATGTCGGCGACGCAGACCCGAAACAACTCACCGTCACCTACCTGACCGAGGCGCACCGGGCCTGCGCCGCCCGCTTGCGGGCGCAGATGCTCGATGACGGGTTTGATGAAGCCCACATTGACGCGGTCGGCAATGTCGTGGGGCACTATTATTCTGATAGCTGCTCGCGCAATGAAAACGGGGGCTACAACCCTAAAACATCTAAAACACTTCTCACCGGCAGCCATTTTGATACGGTGCGCAACGGTGGCAAGTACGACGGCCGCCTGGGTATTTTTGTGCCCATGGCATGCGTCGGCGAACTGGCCCGCCAAGGCAAACGCCTGCCCTTCCATCTGGAAGTGATCGCGTTCGCCGAGGAAGAAGGCCAGCGATTCAAGGCCACGTTCCTGAGTTCAAGCGCCCTCACTGGTCATTTCGACCCCCAGTGGCTGGACCAGCAAGACGCCGACGGCATCACGATGCGCGACGCCATGGCACAGGCCGGACTCAACCCGCAAGACATCGCACAACTGAAGCGCAAGCCCGCCGACTACCTGGGCTTTGTCGAAGTTCACATTGAACAAGGCCCGGTGCTCAATGAGTTGAACTTGCCCCTGGGCGTGGTGACCTCCATCAACGGCAGCGTGCGCTACGCCGTGGAGATCACCGGCACCGCCTGCCACGCCGGCACCACCCCGATGGACCGGCGCCAGGACGCCGCTGCTACCGCCGCTGAAATGCTGCTGGCGGCCGAAAAACGTGCGGCCCAGGACGGCGACTCGGTCGCCACCGTGGGTCAACTCGACGTGCCCAACGGGTCCATCAATGTGGTGCCCGGGCGCTGCCGGTTCACGCTGGACATGCGGGCGCCCACCGATGCCCAACGAGATGCCATGGCACACGACGTGTTGGCGGCGCTGGCCCAGATTGGCGAGCGCCGACAAGTGCACTACGTTATTGAAGAAACCATGCGCGCGGCCGCCGCGCCGAGCGACCCAACGTGGCAAGCGCGCTGGGAAGCGGCCGTGACCGCCCTCGGTATTCCCTTGCACCAACTGCCCAGCGGCGCCGGCCACGACGCCATGAAACTTCATGAAATCATGCCGCAAGCCATGCTCTTTGTGCGCGGACAAAACGCCGGCATCAGCCACAACCCGCTGGAGTCCACCACCAGCGACGACATGCAACTGGCGGTCGACGCCTTCTCCCAGCTGCTGGCCCAACTGGCCCGCGACCTTCAACCGGCTGTTTGATCCCCCTTGAAAGCTTCACCCATGACGACCTACGACCAACTTGACGCCTGGATTGACGCGCACTTTGACGAGCAAGTCGCGTTCCTGCAAGCGCTGATCCAGGTGCCCACCGACACGCC
>NZ_JBAWYV010000021.1:0-39661 GCF_037143375.1 Rhodoferax sp.
CTCTCGGTCACGGGGCCCGCAGCATTTCTGGGCGACCCGGAACTTAAGACACTTAAGCTCTATGTTGAAAAAATTAACAGCCAGGGCGGGGTCTTGGGACGAAAGCTAGAACTGGTTCACTACGACGATGGAGGTGACGCAAGCAAAGCCAATGGCCTGGTGAAAAGACTTATTGAGTCCGACAAAGTCGATTTCATTGTAGGAGGATCAACTACCGGAACAACGATGTCAGCGGCGCCACTTATTGAAAAGGCTGGCATCCCTTTCGTCTCACTCGCAGGGGGCCTCATCGTCGTCGACCCTGTTAAAAAATGGATTTTCAAAACCCCGGGCTCAGACCGTCATTCCATTGAGAGAATCATGGACGACATGAAGAAAAAGGGAATTTCAAAAATAGGTTTGATGACGGAAACCTCGGGATTGGGACAATCCAGTAAGGCTGAAGCCCAAAAAGCGGCTCCAAAATATGGAATCACGTTTGTTGGTGAAGAAGCTTATGGACCCAAAGATACAGACATGACACCACAGTTGACTCGTCTTCACAATGCATCTGGTGTGCAAGCCGTGGCTGTATTTGGATTCGGACAAGGTCCTGCCGTTGTGACAAAAAACTATGCTCAACTTGCTATCAAGCTTCCACTGTATCAAACCCACGGTGTGGCATCAAACGAATTTATTCAACTTGCAGGCAAAGCAAGTGAAGGCGTCCGAATGTCTTCGCCTGCCTTGCTAGTTGTTGATGAATTACCAGCCAGCGACCCCCAAAAGTCTGTACTTGTTGCTTACCGTGATGAATACAAGAAGTTCTACAAGGAGGAACCTTCTACATTTGGTGGCTACGCTTATGACGGCTTAACAATTGTCATTGATGCCATTAAAAAATCAAAAGATGTGAACAAAGAAAAGGTTCGGGATGCGATTGAAAATACCAAAGGCTACGTCGGTACTTCAGGTGTGATCAACATGTCTGCCACTGATCACATGGGGCTTGATTTAGGTAGTTTTCGCCTGCTAGAAATCAAACAAGGAAAATTTACACTGGTGCGCTAAGTTGTGTTTGAAGCGAGCCCAAGGGTTCGCTTCAATTTTTATTCTTGAAATAATTACCCTACAAAGTCAGAATTGAACAGCCCGTGGTCTTGCGCGCTTCCAGATCACGATGAGCCTGCTGCACATCTTCCAGCTTGTAACGCTGATCAATCCGAATGGTGACCTTGCCGCTGGTAACCGCTTCAAACAAATCATCTGCCATGGCCTGCGTGCTTTCACGTGTTGCAATGTGGGTGAAGAGGGTCTGACGGGTCAGGTACAAAGAGCCTTTGGGGCCCAGCATGCCGGGGGCCATCGGCGCCACTGGGCCAGAGGCATTGCCAAAACTGGCCATCAGACCAAACGGAGCGAGGCAGTCCAGCGACTTGTCCCAAGTATCTTTGCCCACTGAGTCATACACCACCTTGACACCCTTGCCACCGGTGATTTCTTTGACGCGGGCCAAAAAGTCTTCTGTTGAATAGTTGATGACGAATGCCGCGCCGTGCTCTTTGGCCAGCGCACATTTGGCGTCTGAACCCGCAGTGCCAATCAGCTGCAAGCCCATGGCGCGCGCCCACTGGCAGGCGATCAAGCCAACACCACCGGCAGCGGCGTGAAACAACACGTAGTCGCCGGGATTCAAACCGCCCTGGGGCTGGGTGCGCTTGAGCAGGTACTGCGCGGTCAAGCCCTTGAGCATCATGGCAGCTCCGGTCTCAAACGAGATCGCATCAGGCAACTTGCACACGCACTTGGCCGGCATCACGCGCAATTCGCAGTAGCTGCCGGGGGGCTGGCTGGCATAGGCGGCGCGGTCGCCCACTTGCAGGTGGGTCACACCTTCACCCACGGCTTCAACGACACCGGCGGCTTCCATGCCCAATTGCAGAGGCATCGCCATCGGGTACAGGCCGCTGCGCTGGTAGACGTCAATAAAGTTCAGGCCCACGGCATGGTGCCGGATACGGATTTCACCGGGTCCGGGCTCACCCACAGTTACCGTGACGAGTTTGAGCTGTTCCGGCCCTCCGTTTTGATCAATACAAATGGCACGAGAGATGAAAGAAGTCATTTTGAGCGTCCGGTAAATGAATGAGTTGGCATGTTGCCATGAAACGATTCACTTCGGCGCCACGGGGACGAATAGGCTTGTCACGCGATGCCCTATAACCAGCCCCCAGCTGATTTGCTACCCTCAAGGCATGCACATGAGACTAACGCCCACTTCTGCCCTGCTCCTTACCTTGCCGCCCCTGCTCTGGGCGGGCAACGCCGTGGTGGGCCGCCTCATCAGCGACTTGGTGTCGCCCATGACCCTGAATTTTTTACGCTGGGTACTGGCCTTTGCCCTGCTGTTGCCGCTGGCGGGCAAGGTGTTGCGTCCGAACAGTTTGCTGTGGCCGCACTGGCGTCGATTTTCGCTGCTGGGCTTGCTCAGTGTGGGCGCCTACAACGCCTTGTTGTATCTGGCGCTCACCACCTCCACGCCGATCAATGTCACGCTGGTGGGCTCCAGCATGCCGGTCTGGATGCTGCTGATCGGGCGCCTCTTTTTTGGGGTGCTTATCTCACGGCGCCAGTGGCTGGGTGCCGCGTTGTCGATCTCAGGCGTGATGTTGGTCCTGAGCCGGGGCCAGCTTGAACTGCTGCTGCAAGTGCATCTGGTGCCGGGTGATTTGTACATCCTGCTGGCCTCGGCATGCTGGGCCTACTACAGCTGGATGCTGGCACACCCCACCACCGAGCCGCAAACCATTCGCACCGACTGGTCAGCTTTTTTACTGGCCCAAGTGGCGTTTGGTCTGGCTTGGTCAGGTTTATTTGCGGGTAGCGAATGGGCGATCGGCCAAGCTCACATCAGCTGGGGCTGGCCGCTGGCTGGCGCCCTGGTTTTTATTGCGGTGGGCCCGGCGCTGATGGCTTTTCGCGCCTGGGGCGCCGGTGTCGCGCGGGCTGGTCCAGCCGCCGCAGGCTTTTTCTCCAACCTGACACCACTCTTTACCGCCCTGCTCTCCACGGCCTTTTTAGGCGATACGCCCAAGCTGTATCACGTGCTGGCGTTCATTCTGATTGTGGGCGGTATCGTGGTGTCTTCGCGGCGCTAGGCCGGGCTGACCGGAAACAGCAGGGTGACAGCAGTACCCTGCCCCAACTGGCTTTCAATTTCGACACATCCCCGGTGGATGTCAACGATCTCTTTGACAATGCTCATACCAAGCCCGGTGCCCGGCACTTGGCCTGAGGCATCGGCGCGGTAAAAACGTTCACCCACGCGCTTGAGTTGCTCTGGCGTCAGACCCATACCCTGATCCACGATACGAACCGCCACCTGCGAACCACGTGGCTCAACGATGATGCTCACTTCACCCCCCAAAGGTGAGTATTTGTAGGCGTTGGAGAGCACATTCAAAATCGCTTGCTGAACTTTTTTGTGATCTGCCAAAATTATCATGGGCAATGCCGGGGCGATCAGACGGGGAACCGGGCGCCCTGCTGGCAATTTGAATCCACGCACCACGTCCTCCACCAGCGCCTGCACCTGGATTTCCTTGAATACAAAATCTTGTCCGCGTCGTGCCTCGATTCGGGCCAGATCCAGCAACTCATTCAAGATGGATGACAATAATTCAGCCTGCTTATGAATAATCGTTAAAAATTCCTTGCGGCTCGCCTCATCAAATTCCTGGGTTAACAAGACTTCTGCAAACCCGTAAATACTGGCCATCGGCGTGCGCAGTTCGTGTGCAGCGGTGGACAAAAACTCGCTCTTCATCCGGTCTACTTCGGTCTCGCGGGTAATGTCATGCAGGAAAAGGATCTGCGTCACACTTTCACCCGGCGATTCGTGCAGCCCAACCTCTATCACCCGTTGGCTCGCGTCTGCCAACTCAATCTTCTGGCGCTGTTCACGGCCAACCGCTGCAGTAGATACCGAAGTAAGTCCGCTTTGATTCAAGTCGCGTAGCGCAGCAATCCCTTTGAAGCTCGCCGAAGGCAAACAAACCTGCGACAAGCGGTCAGAAAACTCTCGCTCATCCAGACCCATCACATCTTCCGCAGCAATACCTACCATGCGAGAGAAAGTCGGGCTCACATATTTGACGCAATGCGTACTGTCGAATGAAATGAAACCATCTGGACTCAGGTCAAAGATACCCCGCAGGTGAGCCGAGTGTTCAAACACGCGTGCCTCAGCCATTCGCCGTGAAGTGATGTCCAGGCGATTGCCGACAATGTAGCCACTGGGCGTGCGCTGCTCCACAATCAGCAGCCAGCGACCATCATCCAGCCTTTGTTCAATTGCCTCGCCATCGGCGCGCTGATGTTGCTCAACACGGTGGCGCACCCACTCGTCAACGCGCCCCATCGCTGCGCTGTATTGCCCGCGCTCGGCCCCGCGACGGATGATCTCTTCGAACGTCTTGCCCGGCACGATCAGGTCACGGCTGGTTTCATAAAAACTGCGATAGGCCTCATTGCACAGCATGAGCCGGTCTGATTCGTCGTAGATCGTGAACCCCTGCGCGATGCTGCTCACGGCCTCGCGCAAAAGCTTGTCTGATTTTTCGGCGCTTTGCTGGGCATCAAGCCGCATCTCGCTTTCGGCCCGAAGAATCTCACGACTCTCGCCCAGCTGCTCTGCCATGCTGTTAAAAGCCAGTGCGGTTTGAGCTAACTCATCATTCCCCTTGACGGGCACCCGGTACGCAAGATCACCCGAAGCAAAGCGGTAACTGGCCTTGCGCAATGCCACCAACTGTCGCGCCAGATAACTCCCCAGCAACCAGGAAAACAAGGCCACCAGCAGCAACTCAAACCCTGCAATGCTGGCAGCCCATCGCCACGCAGAGGCCAGTAACAAAGACAGAGGCGCGGTGGACACACCAATCTGAACAGCGCCGTGGTGTATACCCCCCGCGATCACTGGCGTCGACTCATCGAAGATGCCATCGTTGACTTGCGCAATGTTGGCTTCTTTGTGAAAAGATCGGCCCAAAACCTTGGCATCACCCTGCTGCGCCAGTACCTGACCGCTGGCATCAATGATGCGAACATACTCAATTTGCCCCGAAGCCATGGCCTCACTCACCAGACTGTCCAAGGTCGCCAGATCTTGCGAAATGACAGCATCCTTCGCTGCCACGGCAATCAATTTGCCGCCGAGTTGCACCCTTCGAGTCAGCTCGACTTCATTGGACTCACGCAAAACCGACAGAGCGCTGCCGACCAAAACGGCAAGCAGCGCGATCTCAATCAGCGCCACGCCAAGAATGGTTTTAGTCCGAAAACGCATGTTTACTGTCGGCCGTAACGCTCAAGTAAATCTATGTCGAGGGCACGAATATCGTTCCAGTCCTTGTCCTGGGCAGGCGCCACACCTTTAAAAGCCAAAGGTGCCAGCAGACGCTGCCCAACTTCGTCTTTGCCAAGTGACGCCATCGCGGCCATGACCCGGGTGAGCACGTCCGCAGGCACACGGGGGTGCGCAGCAAAAGCATGCGGCGTATAGGCCGGCGTTTCGGTGAGCACCCGCAGCGCATCCCGAACTTCGACCGGAGCCGTCTCAAAGGTACGATAAATTCCTCCACCAGCTTCCTGCAAACCAGAGGCGACCGAGCGGTAAACGGAATCATGCGAAGCCACAAACTTGGCTTCAATAGGAATCTTCAAACGACCGAACTCAGCCTGAGGCAATATGCTTGCCGCAAATGCCGCAGGTGCCGGGAACACCACGGTTTTGCCGGCCAGATCAGAAGGCTTGCGGTAAGGGCTGTCCTTCTTGACCACCAAAATGCCTTTTATCTTTCGATCTTGTTCCTTGGCAAAAGCCCGGTAGCCCGCCGACGAATGGAAGACCACGTAATGGTAGGGATTCATGTAGGACAGGTCGTATTCTCCCCGGCCCAAACGCTCCTCAAAAACAGGAATGCTGGGCGCGGTCTTGAACACCAGCAGCACATTTGAGCGCCGACTGATCTCAGCCAGCAACGGGCCCCACTCCTCGGCGATTCGGGTGGCAGATTGCTGCGGTACCACACCAAAGGTCAGGGATTTTTGGTCAGTTTGGGCGTGAACTGCGGGCACCGCTAGCAGCCCTATGACGGACGAGACAACCCCAACAAGTCGCAGCAGGTGCGCACGGTACTTCATATCAACTTCCTTATCCAATCAAGGGCAACCACAAGGTCACGGTCGTGCCAACTCCTGCATTACTGGACAGTTCAATCTCACCGTCATGCAACTCGATGATCTCTTTCACAATGCTCATACCCAATCCGGTACCCGGAATATTGCCCGACGTGTCTGCTCGGTAAAAGCGCTCGAATACGCGTTCTAGTTGGGCGGGTGTCATGCCAATGCCTTGATCTATAAATCGTATGCCTATACGCCTCCCCACTCCGGCGGCAAAGGGCGTGGTGATCAGTTCAATCGTCACTTGGCTGGTGGCGGTCGAGTATTTGTAGGCGTTGGACAGGACGTTTAAAAACGCCTGCTGCACCTTCTTTTGGTCGGCCTTGATATACAGCGACTCGACTGGCAGCACCAACTTGGGGGCTTCACGCCACGAGGGTTGTTTGAAACCGTGCACGGTCTCTTCGATCAGGGCTTGCACATGCGCCACCTCAAAGACAAAATCTTTGCCACGGCGAGCTTCAATGCGAGCGAGGTCCAGCAACTCATTCAAAATGGAGGCCATCAAACCTGACTGTTTGAAAATAATGCTGAGGAACTCTTTACTACTCTCTGCATCCAGTTCCTGAGTCAGTAACACTTCGGCAAATCCGTAAATACTGGCCATCGGGGTACGTAACTCGTGGGCCGCCGTTGACAAAAACTCACTCTTCATTTGGTCCACTTCGGACTCATGAGTCACATCACGAAAATAAAGGATCTGTGACACCATGCTGGCCTCACTCGAACGCAAACCCACCTCAAGAATACGCTTGCCGCCATGCACCACTTCAATGAACTCTCGCCCTCCCGACTTGTCAGTAACTCTTTTTTTGCGTAAAGCATCAAAACCTCGAAATTTCCCAGTCGGCAGGCACAGGTCCACCAGAATGTCTGTAAATGCGACTTCATCCAGGCCATTCACCTGCGAAAAGTCAATCCCGGTCATACGTTTGAATGCAGGGCTCACGTAGGACACCCGGCGTGCTTCATCAAACGACACAAAACCATCCGGGCTCAGCTCAAAAATTGCATTCAGCAACTGGGATTGCATCGCCAAGGCCTGTTCAGTCTTCTTGCGATCATTGACCTCGACAAAACTACCCACCATGCGCAAAGGCACCCCTTCGTCATTGCGCTCCACCACATCGCCCCGGTCCAGCACCCAGAAAACGGAACCATTTTCCAAACAGATGCGGTGTTCGCTGCGGTAAGGTGCTGTGCCAGCCAGACAGGATTGAAGTCGCTCCTTGACATCAGCTGAATCGTCAGGATGCAACAAGCCAACGAATGTTTCCAGTGGGTGCGACAAGTAGTTGTCATCCAGCCCCGCAATGACGCACCAACGATGGTTGTGCGTCACGATGCCGGTTGGTATGTCCCAATCCCAAATGCCTTCGCGTGTGGCGTCTAGCACATAGTTCAGCCTGCGTTCACTTTCCTCAAGTCGCTTTTGAACCCGCTTGAGTTCAGTCACATCATTGGCAATGACGAGAATCTGTTTTTTACCATCGGCAGTCGTAATCGGTTTCTTGATGGACTGGTAATAGGAGACCTCACCGGTGGTGGTGTTGGTGGATTCCTCCAGAACCACTTGCGTTTCGGTTTGCGACATGATGCTGCGCACATTTTTCAGGAAGAAATCAACCTGTTCGGTATTCGGGTTGAATGCCCCGTCGTCCTTGCCCACCAAGTTCTCCGGCGTGGTGCCATACAGGTCTGCCAGAGCCCGATTACCGATCAAAAACTTACCATCCCAGTCCTTCATCAAAATGATGTTGGGGTTTTCATCGATCACCGTGCGCAACATGGCGTTCGCCGCCAGCAATTCTGACTTAAGGTCCAGGGAATGGGATTTCATGCTTTTCCTTTAGCTGCCGTAAGACGTAGCAGCATCTCCACCAATTTGGGTAGGTTAAAGGGCTTACCCATGTGATCGTCCATACCGGCCTTTAGGCAAAGGTCCCGGTCGGACGCCATGTCGTTGGCGGTCAGGGCAATGATCGGTAGCGCCGTCATGCCTAGCTCAGTGCGAATGGCGCGCGTGGCGGTATAACCATCCATAACCGGCATCTGGACATCCATTAGCACCGCATCAAAGGGGAATTCAGCGGCAATGATCGCTTCGACACCTAATTTCCCATTGCCCGCAACGACCACGACAGCCCCTTCGCTGCGCAGCAGTTCGCGCGCCACGATTTGATTAATGAGGTTGTCTTCCACCACCAACAATCGCAGGCCTTCCAGACGGTGCTGCCTGGCGGCTCTGTCATTGATCGCCATATCCGGGTCTACCGGCATCCGGTCAGTGGCAGTTAAGCTGATAGTGAAGTGAAACCGGCTGCCCTTGCCAAGCACACTTTCGACATCCAGCGCACCGCCCATGAGCGCCACCAATTGCTTTGAAATTGACAGTCCCAGACCGGTGCCGCCAAAGCGTCGTGTCAGGGAGCCATCGGCTTGCGTAAACCCAGTAAAAATGAGCTCAAGATGCTCAGGAGCAATGCCTATGCCGGTGTCGAGCACCGAGAAAAGTAGCGTCGTGTCCGCGCCTGTTTGCGCCAGCTTTTTAATTTGAATAACAACTTCCCCTTTCTCTGTGAACTTGACGGCATTGCTACTCAAGTTAAGCAACACCTGATTCAGACGCAGGGCATCTCCTACAAAAGCCTTGGGGAGGGTGGGATCAATGTCAATACGCACAGCCACAGGCTTGCCCCCGACCCCGCCCGCCACGCTGCCCCACAGGTCATGAACCAATCGATCAACCCGGAACGGCTGCAGATCCAGGGTCATCTTGTTGGCTTCCATTTTGGAAAAATCCAAAATGTCATTCAGCAAACCCAACAGGGACTTGGAGGCGCCATCGGCCTTGCTGATGTATTCCTGTTGGCGCGGTGTCAGTTCGGTTTTTTGCAAGAGCTTAAGCATGCCCAGAATGGCATTCATGGGCGTGCGAATTTCATGGCTCATATTGGCCAGGAATTGACTCTTGATGAGTGAGGCGGCCTTTGCGGCTTCTGTCGTTTCGACCAGTTTTGTGATGTCTGTACGGATAGAGACATATTGCTCAATCACCCCTGACTCGTTGAAAACGGGGGTGATTTGGGTGTCGTACCACCTCAAGGCGCCACTCTTGGTTTGATCGCAAACCACATCACGCCAAACCTGACCTGAAGCAATCGTTTTCCACATTCCGGTCCAAAACTCGGACGACTGAACATGAGATCTGAAAATACGGTGATTTTGCCCTATCAGCTCCTCGCTCGTATAGCCACTGGCGCTCACAAACAAATCATTGGCGTAAATGATGTCACCTGCTGGATCGGCTATGGACACCAGCGAATAATCCGAGATGGCGTTGATCAGCGACTGCGACTCCTGATAGGCATGAAGAAGCTGATCATTCACCGACTGCTGCTCAGAAACGCTCAGAGCATGAAGGTCGTTTAACATTATTTTTCTCTCCCTGATAGATGATGACACGACTAGATGGTTGAAGCCATAAAGTCTGCCTTTTTTTGTAATTCTTCATCTGTATCAGCAATTGAACTCGCGATGAACTGAAATTCAGCGCTTTGCGCCAAAAAGGCATCTACGACATCCGGATCGAAATGTTTTCCACGCCCCTCAATAATGATCTTGGCAGCTTTCGCATGGGTCATGCCATCTTTATAGACACGTCGACAAACCAGCGCGTCATACACATCAGCCAGGGCCATTAAGCGTGCTGAAATAGGAATGGCATCCCCCACCAATCCTTGCGGGTAACCTGATCCATCCCACTTTTCGTGGTGGGAGTAAACAATTTCTTTGGCGACCTCCAGGAACTCAATATTTTGACCTGCCATTTTTTGAGCATTATTCAGCGCATCACGACCTAGCCGCGGATGGTTTTTCATGATTTCATATTCTTCAGGCTCGTAGCGACCGGGCTTGAGCAAAATCTTATCGGGGATGCCCACCTTGCCAATGTCATGCAACGGGGCACTTTTAAACAGTAGCTCCACCATGTCAGCATTTAAAAAATCTGAGAACCGGGGATGTGTTCTGAGTTGATTGGCCAACACCCGCATGTAATGCTGAGTTCGTTTGAGGTGGTTCCCCGTATCCGCGTCGCGCGTCTCTGCCAGCGATGCCAGCGCAAGAATAGTCACATCTTGCAAGGCCTCAAGTTGGCGCGAACGCTTAGTCACCTCAAACTCCAGATACTCATTACTGACACGCAGGGTTCTGGCGGTAGAGGCATCCACAAAATGGGCTTTTACCCTGGACAGCAAAATCAGGGGGCTGATGGGCCGTGTGATGTAGTCCACCGCACCGAGTTTCATACCTAGTTCCTCACTTTCGATCTCCGATCGGCTGGTGAGAAAAATGATGGGAATGTTGCGCGTAAAGGGGTCGGCCTTCAGCAAGCGACAAACCTCGTAGCCATCGAGATCGGGCATCATGATGTCAAGCAAGATCAGGTCAGGTTGCTCTTCACTGACGACCTTGAAAACTTTTGCCCCCCGGTTGACCGCCTTGACGGTGTATGACTCATGCAACAGGTTGGCAATTAGCGACAAATTGTTGGGAGAATCATCCACCACCAGGACAGTGGGTTTAACGGCTAAAAATAAATCCATCTTAGGGTTTGCAATCAAGGTTAATTTGCGCGGCACTGACCGCTCTCTGGAGTTCGCACAAGGCCAACTCATACTCAAAATCCTGCACCAGTCGCTGTAACGATTCAAATCTATCGCCCATCCCCTGGCGGAGCAGCGAGGCATTAGCTTGCAGACATACATCGGCTTCTACATTACATGCCTGCAACAACACCGCCAAGGTGCGACAGACATCAGCCCAACGCTGGACATCCCAATCAATAGCAAGCACATAGGCGGGCTGAACCACAATGGGAAAGTCCTGGCGAATGTTACGCACCAGTTCGCTCAGGTGTTGCTCCAAGGGTCCAAGCAATGACTCCAGCACATTTTCAGCCAACTCGTGAGACAACGCTTTTTCAAGATCATCACTGAGATCACGGCAACGGTTGGCACCCAGGTTGGCGGCCACCCCCTTCAAGGTATGCGCCGCACGCTCGGCTTTGACAGGGTCGCCATCGGCCAGCGCATCGCGCACCTGCTGCGGCACCATCGGCATGCTGGAAGCAAATTGATGCAACAAGTGGGTGTAGAGCGTGCGATTACCGGCACAGTGGCGCAGGCCTCGTGCCACATCGATACCATCCATCGCCCGCGACTCAGCACCCACCCCAACCGGGCGCCAGCGCGCCAGGCAGCGGTACAAGGCATCAGGATCAATCGGCTTGGTCAAGTGCTCATTCATGCCCTCGCTGAGACAGCGGGCACCTTCTTCTGCCGAAGCGTGCGCAGTGAGAGCGATGATCGGAACAGCCTTGAAGCGTGCCTGCTTGCGCAACAGCAGGGTGGCCTGATGCCCATCCATCACCGGCATCTGCAAATCCATCAAGATCACCGACCAGGGCAAGGGATCGGGCGCACTTTGAAGCATGTTCAGGGCCTGCTGTCCATTGGCTGCCACTGACACCTGCACACCCACCGACTGCATCAATTCCGTGGCAATTTGCTGATTTATTTCGTTGTCTTCAACGAGCAGCACAGTCATTCCAACAAGTGCTGTAGGGATGGTGTCTTCGGCCATTTTTGGAGGAATCGCGTGTAATTCCGGGCGAATGAATTCAGCCAGCGTGTCCCACAGACGTGATTGGCTGATGGGCTTGTCAAGAAAGGCCGTCACACCAGCCTGAAAGCCTGCGGCGCGCACTTCATCGGCTCCAAACGCGGTCACCATGATCACCTGGGGTCGGTGGTGCAAAGGCATTTCGTGGGTAATACGCCTTGAAGCCTCCACCCCATCCATTTCTGGCATACGCCAGTCCATCAACACCATTTCAAATGGATCTGCATCATCTGAATCCTGAAGTGCATTCAGACCAGACTTCGCACTTTCAACATTTTCAACACGCATACCGAGTGCCAACAGTTGTTCAGTCAGTATTTGACGGGCATCGGGGTTGTCATCGACCACCAGCACACGCATTCCTTTGGCAGTGGTGCAGGGAACGCAGGCGTGACGACTCTGATCCGACACACCCAGCCAGACCGTAAAAGCAAAGGTACTCCCGACGCCCGGATGCGACTCAACTCCAATATGGCCCCGCATCATTTCTACAAAACGTTTGGAGATAGCCAACCCCAGCCCGGTGCCTCCAAATCGGCGCGTGGTTGAACTGTCGGCCTGGGTAAACGCCTCAAACAAATGGGACGATTGCTCGGGCGTCATCCCTACGCCGGTATCCGTCACAGACACCTTCAACTCAACCTCGTTGCGGGTCTGCTGAACGGCCAGAATTTCAACCTTGACCTGGCCTTTTTCAGTAAATTTAACGGCGTTGTTGACCAGATTGATCATCACCTGCTTGAAGCGCAACGCATCGCCCACCAAATTTTCTGGCACGCCAGGTGCTACGTGAATGAGTAATTCCAAACCTTTGATGCTGGCCTGCTGCGACACCAAGGTCGACACATCGTCCAGTACATCGTCCAGCCAGAATGGCAAGCTTTCCAAGCTCATCTTATTGGCTTCAATTTTCGAAATATCCAGGATGTCGTTGATAAGAAGCAGCAGCGCAGTGCCTGCAGAATTGACTTTTTTTAGATAATCTCGTTGCTTGAAAGACAAGTCGGTCTTGAGGGCCAGATTCGACAACCCAATAATGGCATTCATGGGCGTTCGGATTTCATGGCTCATATTGGCCAAAAACTCTGATTTAGCCCGCGTCGCTTCTTCAGCCTGCTGGCGCGCCGCATTAATCACATCGTGCTGTAGACGCAACTCCTCCGCCAGGGTTTTTGTCTGGATCAGCAAATCATGCGAGACCTGGTTGCGGGCCAATATTTCCAGATTGAGCGCAATCAGGGGCATCACTTCCTCAAGCAAGGCATCCTGGCGGGCCCGAAATGCATCGATACTGCCCAACTCAATCACAGCCAGCACAGTGCCATGCGCATTGCACACGGGTTGAATACGAACCCGGTGCGGAGCGCTGTCAAGCAAGCCTGAGCGGATCCGCAAGCTGGTCTCGGGGAGTTCATTGAGGTGAATCGGTTTGCCTTCGCGGGCGCACTGCCCCACCAAGCCATCGTTCAAGCCAAACTCAAGCACCAGAGCCTCCGGATTAGCGACCCCGCTACCCCCCTGGTAACGGTACTTGCCTGTGGCTTTCTCCAACACATAGAGCAAGCCCACCTGGGAGTCGGTCAGGTAGGTGAGTTGCACCATCAAGATGTTGGCAAACTCACTGTAGCTGTCAATGGCCTGAACACAGGAACCTATATTGGCAGCGCATGACTTGACCCAGCGCTCCACTTCTGCCTGTTGCGCCGCCTGCTGTAACACCGTAAGTGCACGGGCCATGTCACCGATTTCATTTTCAAAATCAATATTGGCAATGGGTAGTTCCAACTGACCCGCGGCAAGGTTTTCGATGCTCTTTTGCAGTCGCCCGGAGGGTCGACTCAAGGAAATACCCAGCAACCAGCCCGAACCTAATCCCGCGATAACACCCCCGAACAGTAGTCCGAGAGTCCAAAGCTGAATTTTTCTGGAAAAGGCAACCGCATCGACCGCAGCTTGTTCAGCCACGGCCTCTTTGCGAACCACCAGTTCACTCATGCGCCGGTCAGTTTCTGCAAACACCTTCATATTTTCAGGACTGGCTAAAAACTGAATGACTTCTTTACTGAAAAACTGTTTATCTTTCTCCAGCAAGGTCAACGCATGGTCCACGTTGCGGTTGTATTGAATCAATAAATCTTGAATATCAGACAAATGCTGCTTGCCTTTGGGATGCGTAAACACCTTCGCGCTTGATTCAAGAGCGTGGCGCATCCGGGTTCGAGCTTCCGTGAGCGCTTCAAATGCCAACTCGCGGTTTTTGGCGTCAGGCGCCAAAATCATTTGGCGCAAGGAGCGACCCACCTCCATCAGATGAATGTTTGCTTCCTTGATTTGCGAAATGCCCTGCAACTCAAAGTCGTACATGCGTCTGACTTCATCAGCCTGCACACGTGCGCTGTAAATCGACTGCAAGCCAATCATCACGACGATCACCAGCAGAGACCCCAAACTCAGCACCAGCTTGGTCTGCAACTTGATTTTCTCGAAGTGATTCAGCAAGTTCTTCATTTTGTGTGTTTCGCTTAACAGGGCAGGCAAACGCTAACCGTCGTACCTTGCCCTGGTGTGCTGACCAGCGATAACTGGCCTCGATGAAGCTCAACAATTTCTTTGACGATGCTCATGCCCAATCCGGTACCAGATATCCGGCCCGAAGCATCTGCGCGGTAAAACCGCTCGCACACACGGCTCAGTTGTTCAGACGTCATGCCAATCCCTTCATCCGTGATGTGAATACATGCCTGCGGCTCTTGTCCAGCTAGAGTCTTCAATTCAATCCGAATCACCACGGCACCTCCGGCGGGCGAATATTTATAGGCATTGGAGAGTATGTTTACAACCACCTGTCGAAGCTTGCCAGAGTCTGCCATGACCAACAAAGGATTGTCTGGCTGCAGACTAAAGTCGGGGGCGGCGCGACCCACTGGCGCCCGAAAGGATTGACTGATGTCAGCGACAAGCGTTTGAATATTTACCTGGGTGTACCGAAAATCTTTGCCACGCCGAGATTCAATCCGTGCCAAATCCAGCAGCTCATCAAGAATCTTGGCCATCAACTTGGATTGGTTGTAGATAATTTTTGCAGATTCCTGCTGTGCCTCTGCATCCAGATCCTGCGTCAGCAGCAGTTCTGAAAAACCAAAAATACTGGCCATCGGCGTACGCAATTCATGGGCGGCAGTGGCCAGAAATTCACTTTTCATGTGATCAATCTCGCTCTCATGCGTGACATCACGAAAGTACAGAATCTGAGACACCGAACTTGATGAACTGGTGCGCAAACCCACCTGCAGCACACGCTTGCCACCAGCGCAAATTCCTACCAGTTCACTCACAGCAGCTTTGCCACTCAGGGCCTTCAACCGCATAGCAGCAACCCCAACAAAAGGTGTCTCCGCATTACAACGCTGTCCTAGCCAGGCAGAAAAGTCACTTTCATCAAGCCCCTCCAATTGAACTACGCCTTGCGCCGTCATCTGACTAAACGCCGGACTCACGTACTTGACACGCCGCTCTGAGTCGAAAGAGACAAACCCATCTGGACTCAAAGAAAATATGACCTTGAGTTGTTCGGTATGGTCCAGCAACTGCTGCTGTGCCAACTGACGCACCATGACAGCTCGCTGAATTTGCCAAAAATAACGCATCAGTCCTGCGGAAAGGGCCACAATTAGCGCGCTCATCAAGGCCGCTTGCAACGTCAAAGCATCCCGACCACGGCGGTACTCAGCCAAAACCACTTGTGATTCTTTCGCTGCCACCACAAACAACTGGTACTGAGGAATTTTTCTAAAAAACATCATCCTTTCAATGCCGTCAACCACAGAAGACTGGGTGTAGGAACCATATTCCTCGCCATTTCTGATACGTTCAAACATGGGGGCTGCAGATGCATTGGCGCCCGCGTCTTCCTTAATGCCCACTTTGCGCGCACGTGCAATGCCATCCATGCCATAAAGAGCCGCCAATCCTTGTGGACCAAGATTCAGCGCGTTGTAAAAACGGGTGAAATAGCCCGGGTCAATCGAGACCACCACCACGCCACCAAAGTCACCATTGGCCAGCGTGATGCGCCGACTCAACTGGATGGACCATTTCCCGCTGGCACGCCCAAGCACTGGTTTTGAAACAAAAAGACCTGCTTTTTCATCGGGCACATGGACTTTGAAATGCTCACGGTCTGACAGATCAAGACCTGCCTTGAAGGGCAGATTGGACAACACGTTGATGCCCTGCGCATTGATGATGCCCACCTGGTTGAAGATTTCAGTATCTATAACTCCTTTTTCAGTCAAGCTCTTCAGATCGAGTCGTGACCCGATTTCAAGGTAGCGCGACTGCACAAACCGAATAACCTGATCAGCACTGCGAAAGGTACGGTGCGCATGCTCCTGGCTAACGCGGGTGAGGTTGGAGAGCTCTCCTTCGGCCGAAGCAATTTCTCTGGTTTTACTTTCGCTCAGCAAGGCAAAAACATGCCCCCACGTTAATGCAATTAACAAAATGGCCGCCAGCCAGATTGCTAATACAGTGCGTTTGTATTTATAGGAAGCCAGTGCGGTATCAGTCATTACCGTCTCTGTAAAAGCAAAATTTGGTGCCGAAACGCTTGGCGCCATACATGGCAGCGTCTGCCTTCTTGAGCAGGATCGGCATATCGGGACCATCTTGCGGGTAACGTGCGCAACCAATGCTGGCCTCGACAAACAATTCGCGCTGCCCTACCTTAATCGGAGCAGCGATGGCCAGGAGAATACTGTTGGCAACGGCTTCTATGTCATCACTGGACTTGGTGCTGTGCAGCACCACCACAAACTCGTCACCCCCCACCCGGGCGCAGGTATCCATCCGCCGCACGGACGCTTGTAGCCGCCGCGCGACGGTCTGCAAGACCAGATCACCAACATCATGGCCGAATTCATCATTGATCGGCTTGAAATGGTCCAGATCAATGACAAGCACACTCATGGAGTCATTTTCGTGACTGGCATCGGCCATCGCTAATTGAAAGCGGTCTTCAAGCAAGCGCCGGTTTGGCAAGCCTGTCAATGGGTCATGAAAAGCCATCTGGGTGAGGATCTTGGTGTCGAGGGTGCTGGTTGTCAAATCGGCAAAAGTACCCATATAAAACAGCGTTTCGTCATCGGCATTCCTGACCGACTTGATGGACTCGGCCACCAGGAAAATCTGCCCATTTTTACGCCGGTTGAATATTTCCCCCGTCCAACTACCAACGTCAATAAGCTGGGCCCAAAGCGCCTTGTAACTTTCAGCATCCTGGAGGCCGGATCGGAATAAACGCGGGTTTTGCCCAAGCACTTCAGACTCGCTGTAACCTGTGATTCGGCTAAACGCCGGGTTGACTGCCTGGATGTCTCCCGCTTGGTTAGTGACAATTAAACTCTCGTCGGTTTCACGAAAGAGTGGAAATGATTTCTGAATATCCAACAAACTGGCTTCGGTCTCTGGCGCGCTGCCCAACAGCCAATAAATTTCGAGGTGCCCATGCTTACTCACAGGCATAACCAGGGCCTCACAGCTGTCAAGATTCTCTGCGGGTAAATCACCGCAATACTTGAGTCTGCGTTGCTGTATCGGACCTTGAGACCCCAAACGGTTAACGGTATCCATCAAACCTTGAAGGCTGCCACCCTGGCTGTCTGACACCAACTTACTGACGTGAAGACCTTTTAGCTCGCGTCCTGGAACATGAAAAAAACGCGCAGCAGCTAGACTTGCAAACAGTATGTTGCCCTGTGCATCAGTGACCCAATTCAGATCGGCGACTTGAAGCAGCATGTCTGCCATCAGTCTCTCCCTCAGTCGGCCGAACCCTAAAGACTGCAACAACATCTGATAACGCTTTTGCGAGTTGCTTTGCTGCGCCATCAACTCGCTTAAATCTTGGGCATAGCGGAACAACTGACCCTGAAGGGCTTTGATGCTTTCCATGCTGCACCGCCTATTTCACTTTGCTACGTACCCAGGCCACAACCTGAAGTGGGCTGAATGGCTTGACGAAGTAGGCATCTGCGCCTCGTTTATTGGCATCATCACTGTCGGCTTGCTGACCGCGCGCGGTCACCATACCGACCAGAATATCGCGCGTTTTTGGGTCAGCCTTGATAGCATCCAGCACCTGCAAACCATCCATTTCACCGGGCATCATGACGTCCAGCAATACCACCTTGGGGTGATGTCGACGGATGGCTTCCATGGCGCCCACACCATCTTTTGCCTCAAGAATTTCGAATTCCTTGCCAAAGGTAATGGTGAGCAAGCGGCGAATGTCGGAATGGTCGTCAACAATGAGAATAGTAGTCATGGCAAAGATCCAAGGTTAGGAATATTTTGATTGAAATCAGAAGTCAATTGAGCGTTCAGGCAAGCTTCAATTCAAGGTTGGCCCGGGTAATGATGGCCGTTGCGATGGCCAGCAGTCGGCCGAAAGGAATGGGTTTGGACAAGACCTCGATATCAGCAGGAACACCACCATTCACTGCAATCTCAGCTGCATCAAGCCCGCTGACCACGACGATGGTGGTTTTTAAAATATCAGGTGTTTCACGCAGCACTCGCAGCATGCTGAACCCATCCATACCAGGCATGTGAAGATCTGTGATCAACAAATCGGGCGGTCTGCGCCCGATCAGGAGCAGTGCCGCAAAGGCGTTATTGACGACCACCACCTCCGGCTCCATAGGCCAGCGTGAAATTTGAGTCTGGTAAAGCCGCTGAAGATTCAAGTCATCCTCGACCACCATCACAGTCAGTTTGCTGGAGACCTCGGCATAAGCGACCGGCACGGCCTCAACAGGAGCCCTTTCTGGCTTTTTATGGAGCAGTTTTTCTACCGAGTCCCGAAGCACGCGGCGGTGACCACCAGCAGTTTTCCAAGCCTGGAGCAAACCGCTTTCTACCCATAACTGCACCGTGCCGACCGACACACCGAGCAGCGTTGCCGCTTCACGGGTGGTACAAAACGATTTTTCAATCGGTGCGGGTGTTTCAATACTTTTCATGCGTGTGAATTCCTTCAGAAGCCAAGTGATGCGAGCAAGTCATCTACATCATTTTGCTTGAGTGCCTTATCGGGTACTTGGGGGCCTGCCAACACATGAGTTGGATTGGCAGAATATGAACGAACGGGCGCACTGTGCATCAGCAAGCCCAATAATTGCTGTTCGGTCAGGCTAATGATATCAATGACCTTCTTGATGATTTGGCCTGACAAGTCCTGAAAATCCTGCGTCATCATGATGTCGCCCAAAATAGCTTTTTGTTTTTCGGCAAACTGCACGGCTTCGCTACCAAACATCTGACATGTGGCCATCACATCGACAACTTCTCCACCGCAGGGACGGGCTTGCGTGCGAAACTGTCCGAGCGTCTCAACCATGGACTGGCTTTGTAATTTGAAATGCTGGCACTGAGGCTGCGCTTCATCTATCAAATTGAGCACTTTGTTGGCTGCTGTCTCGGTCATCTTCCCCACATGACTGAGTCGGTCTCGGGCATCAGGGAACTCTTGTGTGATGTGTTTCAAACCCTGATCCAGCCCGAGTTCCGTCATCGCCTCGTGCAACTGACGGGTAATGCGCCCCAAGCGCTCAAAAGCGAGCTCCGGACTCAGGTTTGGCATGGTCGATGCCGTATTCATTCAATGGCCCTGCGCTTGAAAATGGCCACAATTTTTTCTTGCAAAGTGGCAGCAGAAAATGGTTTGACAATGTAGCCATCGGCACCCGCCTTGGCGGCATCTATGATGTTTTCTTTGCGCGCCTCGGCTGTCACCAACAAAAAAGGCATGTGTTTAAGGTCAGGCGAATTACGCACCGCCTTGAGCAACTCCAGACCGGTCATATTGGGCATGTTCCAGTCACTCACAATGAATTGGAAGTCACCTGAAGTCAGTTTTCGCAGGGCCTCGACTCCATCTTCGGCCTCCGTCGTATGTCCGAAGCCCGCTTCCCTAAGCAAGTTACTCACAATGCGGCGCATGGTGGAAAAGTCATCTACGACCAGAGCGGTGCAATTTGAAAAATCCATGTGCATAAACCTTAGATTAATGAAGTTGGGGTGAAGCCATGCTGAACTCCACTTTGACAGCTTCACCCATCTTACCAAGGAAATGATAAATATCATCATATTTTGACGATATTTATAATTAAAAAGCAATTTTTTTGTAAGGTTTGGCGCAGGATCGAAGCAAATTTGGGTTCACCAAAAAACTCGAATGCCTTATTGCTTATTAAGCGCTGTGATTTATGTTGCTTTTTTCCATCGCAGAGATCAACACGCTCGCTAACAGTTTTCTCTGCAAAAGCAACGCATTTCTGGCCTGAAGTTCTGACAAATAGCCCAAGGTGGCGAGAGCCCCACCCAATCGACCACCATGATCTGATTGCCACTGCAGCCCTTCGACCAGTTGGGCGTGCGTCAAAACATCATTGGCGACCAAAACATTGCCAAGATGAAGCTTATTGACAAGATGTACATTGCGGCATTGGTTTTGCTGGAAAGCCAGGACTGCCACCATTTCAGCTCTGGTGATGACGCAACTATTGACAAGAATATGACCAATTTTTTCACCGCTAATCCGCTGCTGGGCAAGGGCATCAAGCAACTGGTCATGTGTCAAGCGATGGGCTGACCTCAACAAATCACCAAATAGTTGTCTTTCTCCAGCGGCGAGTCGCAGTAAGTTGTCTAAGTGATCAAGGTCGTCATCCAGCCCAAGCGCCTTCACCAATTTGACGCCCTCGTTAACGCCCAAACGTTCTAGCCTTTGAAGGAATTCAAGGACAGGCGCACCCACCGATAAATTTCTTCGCTTGGCATTAAAGATTTGCATAGACCATGGTCGTAAGCTGATCGGTGATAAAGCCAAATACATGCCTAGTGAACCTCTAACAACTCCACATCAAAACCAATTGCCTCGGTCGGCATAAGCCAGTTCCGCAGGAATGACCAACTGCCATGTGGAGAGCTGCCCAAAAGCAATGGTCAGAGGTATTAAATTAAGATTCATGAGACTTTTCAATCTTAAAGAGTCATTAAGGTTATTGATGCGTCATCAACGCCTGCGTCAGGGCACGATCCATTCACTTTCAGCAACCAATTGATCTGACTCGCCGGAGGCGAACTTGACAATATAGGCGCCTCGGGAAGCAAAACGCTGACCCGGACCCAGCGTCAACCGAGGGTAAACGGTCGTGCCTTCGCTATCGCCCACCGCAAAAGCACGACGCTGGGCCGATACTGCATTAGGCGCCGCACTGACCGAGCTACCGTTCGCTGATTCCGCAAACACGGCGGCACGGGCTGAGCGTCCGAGCGCACGCCGATCCCGGTTCTCCTGCTCCGCTTTGCTGGACTCGCGCTTGCCAAGCATGTCTTCAGTACGCTCGACCAGGTAGTCTCGGTACAAGTTGTCCAGCATATCTTGCAGAGTGTCAGTCATCAGGTTAAGAGAGAAAAATATCTCCGACTGCATCACCTCATCGATCAGTGGAATGTTTCGTAGTTTTAGCCAGGCGTGCAGGTAAGCAATGTTGGCCGCCCGTTGCTCAGGCAGCAAGTAGGGAAAGAGAAGATGAACCTTTTTCCTCCAATTCAGGGGCAGAGCCAAGTGACCCGCAGAACCGAGGAGGCTGCCAGAAAGATACACATTGACACCCTCAGGTGGGTTCAAGCCTTCCAGCAAACGCAACTGGTTCGGCGTTAGCCACAGGGCCATCACATCACCTGGGCGGGCCGCTTGAAAGGCTGAACGCAAACTTTCTTTGGGATCACTTCCGAGCTCTCGATCAGTCTCGGGCAGATTGTCTCGTTTCAAGGATGTGCGCAAAGATTGAAGCGCCATTTGGCCGGAGATATTCGAGTCATGGACTTGAATCAGGCGCATGACAGACCCTTCTGGCGCGTCGTGCAGATGACGAGCCAGCACATCTGCCTCCAGCGCCACGCCGCGTGAAAAATACAGACCGTAGCGTGCATCACCGCTGGCAGGGGAAGTCACGCTGGGAAACCAGCAAGGTACTTGCTGGCGCTGACAAAAGTCATCCACCGGTGCCCAGGTGGTGTCAGACAATCCGGAGAGTAGTGCAAACACGGGCTTGCGCCGATAGCGCTCTTCAAGCTGAGCATTCCAAGTCTCGGGGGCACCGGTGAGCTCCCAGGTTTGCACTTCCCAGCGGCGCTCGGTCTGCGTCACAAAACTGGCTGCCGATGTCATGTAGCGTTTTCGCGGTGAGGTGCTGCTGTTCTTGGCCGTGAGTGCCGATTGCAGCATGGCGACGAAGGCCTGGCGTCGCTCGTCAGAAACGCCGGGTGTGATGACGGTTGCAAACTGAATAACTTCTTTGGTGACACCGGGCGAGTAATCGGCCGACAACTGATGCAGGTAGGCCTGCAGGGCCAGTAGGTCCTGCTCACCAAGATTAAAGTGCGGCATGACATCGCTCATGGGCCGATCACTCACATTCACACCATCGCGCAGGGCACGCGCCAGGGTCATATCGGTGTAGGGTGCATGGCTGCGGTTGAGCGACTTGCCGCTGCGTCCGTCCATATTGGCCATGACCAGATCATCGGCGAGAGCAAAAAGATACCGCTGACCGATGGGTGGCACCCGCACACTGCCCTCAACACTGCCCATGCCACTGGCGCGGTGGCAACTGGTGCAGGCAGCTTCTGCCCCCGTCAAGACAGCCCCGCTACTGCGGGCACCCTGCAGAGGCGTTCCAGATATCAGAATTCCTTGGGAATAAATCTTGCGGCCCTGCTCCACCAGGCTCGTGTCAGGTGTCAAATTCGCCGCCGGGCACAAGCCTGAGAGCAAGGTCACCAGGCACAGCACGAAGCCTGAGCGCAAGATTGCGCCCATTAGCGCACCACCGGGGCAATGCCCACCAGTTCGATGTCATACACCAGCAGTTCATTGGGACCAATGTCGCTGCCCACGCCGCGCTCGCCATAGCCTAACTGCGGTGGAATCCACACCGTCCAGTGCGAACCGACCGACATATTTTTGATGGCAGCCCTGAAGCCGTTGAACAGGTCAAACAGCTTGACGGTGCCAGGCCTGTTCGCAGTGGTCGCATCGAATTGGGTACCGTCAAGCAACATGCCACGGTAGTTGATCACCACGCTGTCTGACTCCAACGGAAGCGCGCCCTGCCCGGCCTGCAGCACCTTGTATTGCAGCCCGCCCGCTAACGTAGTAACGCCGTCTTTGGTCTTATTGGATTGCAGAAACTCTTCTGCTCTCTTGCGGTTCTCAACGGTCAATGCGCGCATATTGGCAGCCATCTTCTGACGCACCTGAGTTTGAAAGTCACCAATAACTTTACGGAATTCTTTTTCAGACAGCAGGGGACGCTCGCCCGCCACACCGTCGCTCATGCCCTGCATCACCATGGCCGGGTCAAAGTCCACGCTGTTTTTCTTGAAGTTGCGTGCCACTTCCAGACCGATGCTGTAGCTCACACGGTCTTTTTCGCTTTTCAGCTCGGGTCGATCGGCCGCTTGGGCCGATGCGGCCAGAAGCGCCATGACCGCCATTGCGGTTGCACAAAACTTATTCATAATTCCCATTCTTTCTTGGTGAAGAAACGGCGCCACCCTTGCGGGCAGCGCCGTGTTTTTCTAGCTTAGTCGCTTACTTCAGGGAGGCCTTTGCCACGGTCAGCGTAGCACCGGCTACCGAGTTACCGACTGCGTTGACCGCAATCACCCGGAACAGGGCGGCGTTGCTGGCTGCGAGCGGGCTGATGGTACCGCGCGCCACACCGGTAATAGTGATGCTTTGCGATCCCGTCAAGCCGCCTACTGGAACCGTCACGGTGGTGACCGAGTTAGGTGCAGTAGGTGTCAATGACAGGCCAGCTGTAGCCGTTGCGTACTCGATCAGGTAAGCCGTTACGGGCTGGCCATTGACCGGGTTGGCCACGGGTGTCCAGTTGATCGTCACGCTGTCTGTCGTCGTACTTGTAAGTACTGTGGTCGACAGGGTAGGAGCTACCGGTGTGGCAGGCACGATGTTGGCCACCGTGGTGTTACTACCAGCCGACAGACCCACCAGATTAACCGCCTTGACATTGAAGAGATACGTAGTAGCGGCAGCAGTCGTGGCTGTATAGCTCGTTGCGTTGGTCGCCAGGGGGGTTGACGTTAGCAGCGTGGTACCGGCAGTGCCGCCGTACACGTTGTATCCCGTGATGGCTGGTGCATTGACCGCAACGGTGGCAGGCACCCAAGTCAGCGTGGTCGAAGTCGGGCTCACAAAGGTGGCAGCAGGTGCTGCTACCGCCGTGGGCACGGTGTTCGATACCGTCGCTGTCGTGGAGGCTGCAGAGCTGCCAATCAGATTGACTGCCTTGACGGAGAACACATAGGAGACACCGGCCACCGTGGTAACAGAGGCGGTGGTGGCTGCAGCAGTCAGCGCAGTTGGCGTGGTGGTCATCTTCGCGGCAGCGGTGCCGTTGGCTGAGCCCCAGACCTCAAAGCCGGTGACGGCTGGTACCTGGGCATTGGCTACCTCAGTCCAGTTCACCGTCGTCTTGGTCGCAGAAGTCACTGCTGTGCTGGTCAGCGTGGGAACGTTTTGTGTCACCAACTGTGCCGTGGTCGTCGCGGTCGCTGCCGAGGCTCCTGCGGCGTTGAGGGCCAACACCGTGTAGCCATGAACGCCCGGTACCGTGGTATCGGTATAGGTCAGCACCGTTTTAGCCAGGGCTGTCGTTGTTACCAAAACACCATCACGGTAGACCTGGAAGCCGGTGACGGCTGGGCCTGCATTGGCGACGAATGTCCAGTTCAGCTTGACCGTTGGCTTGGCGGCTGTTCCAGCCAACACACTAGCGGCCATCACAGGTGCGTTTTGCACGATGTAATTGACCGTCTGCGTGGTTGACGGGACAGACAGGATCTGTCCACCACCCACTGTCTGCGTTGCCACGATGCGGTACTGGTACACATTCCCGGCTACCACGCTGGCATCCGCAAAGGTGACAACAGTTCGGCTGGCGGTGGTGCCCACTGTGAACCAAGTCACACCGGCGTCGGCCGAGCGTTGCACGGCGTAACCGGTAGCAGGCAAGGCGCTGGCAACCCAGGTCAGTGCCACGGAACCAGCAGACACCACGGGCACAGCCGTAAACAGCGGTGCCGGTGCGGCAACCGCATTAGCCACAGATACCGAGGAAGGTACCGACTTGTTGACGGGGCCATTGGCCGCAATCACTTGGTAGGTGTAGGCCGTAGCAGCAACCACCGTGCTATCAACATAGGTCGGTGTCGTCAGTGTGCTGGTGAGCACAGTGAACACACTGGTCCCTGGGATGGTGCAGTAGCCGTTGAGCGCAGTTTGCAGGCAACGGGTCACGGTATAGGCCGTAGCCGGAGTTGCTGCATTCCAGTTCAGGGTCACTGCTGTCTGGGCGCCGTTGGACACGGCGCTCAAACCGGCAATGCTGCCTGCTGCTGCATACGGCGTCGTCACACTGGCCGTGGTGGCTGCGGTGCCGACCTTAGGACCATTCACCCATGCGATGGTGTAGGTGTAGGCCGTGTTGGCCGCCACCGTGGCGTCGACAAAGCTGGTAGCCACACCAACCGGCACGTTCAACACCGTAGTCACCGCACCCAAGGTCCTGGCGATCTGGTAGGCAGTAACCGAGCTGTTGGCCGGTGCTGCAGCCCAGTTCACCGTCACTTGCGTGGCGCTGTTGGCGGCAGCAGTGGCACCAGTCAGTGCCGGAGCGGCGGTAAAGCCGGCCGTCACGGTGGCACTGGAGCCTCGTGTACCGACGACCGTGCCGTTCACGGCCACCACCGTGTAGGTGTAGACCGTGCCCGAAAGTGCCGTCGCGTCCACATAAGTGGTCAGCGGCGGGGCAATCGTGCCCGCCAGCGGGTTCATGTTTTGCATGTTCACGAACAGCGCCGTGCCGCCCGTGCCACCGGTACGGGTGATGTTGTAAGCCGTCACGTAGGTGAGGTCAGCCGGAGCGGTCCAGCTCAGGTTGACATTACCCGCACCGCTCGAACCGGCCATACCGCTCACTGTGGGAGGCGTCGCCCAGCTCGTGTTGACAGCCGTGGAGGTAACGGGGGATGAAGTCGTCACGCCGTTGGTGGTGCTGATGCCGGTGATCTTGTAGGTCATCGTCGAGTTTTGCGGCACCGACGGGTCGGTGAAGGTGCGCAGGCTGGCGTTGACCGTGTTAAAGACCACATCGGCTGTGGCGGCACCCAGGGCATCGATACCGCCGGAGCGCACGATGGCAAAACCGGTCTTGGGCGCAGTGGCCGATGTCCAAGTCAGCGTTACCGGGAAACCGCCCACGGTTTGCGTCACATTGGTCTGCGGGTAGCTCTGCGCATTGGCATTCCAGGCACCAACAGTGGACGAAAAGCTATTAATGACTCCGGGCGCACCTGCACTGGCGGATGCGATCGAATAGCCGGCCGGATTGAAGGCAACCACGCGGTAGGTGGTGGCACCCGTCGGTGGCAGGGTATCAACCCAGGACGTCGCATTGGCGGCAGCCACATTGCGCATGGCACCGGACGGATTGCCGGAAGCCTGTGCCGCGCTTTGCGGAATGACCGAGGGCAATGCGGGGTAACCGTTGATGCCGGTTTCCGAGCGCTGCACGATGAAGCCCAACTCGTTCTTCTTGTTGCCCCAGGTGGTGGACAGACCGGCCGGTGTCGGATCAGTCCAGGACACGGTTTGCGAGCTGGCGTCGAAGCCGACGCTGGTCACTGCATCCGGTGTCACCGCACCGAAGTGGAACACGATGGGGCGCATGAAGTCATTTTCTTCATGGCCGAGGATGTGGCAATGCCAGACATATTCCCAGTCGAAGTTGTACATATCGTTCTTGACCGTGGCGGCCAGACCCGTGGTCGGGTCCACTTGGGTAAAGCCTCCCTGCGCACCCAGAGGCTGGGTGGGATCGAGTGCGCGAACACTTTGCGGCACGCCAAAAGGCGCAGCCGGCGACTTGGGCCGCACGGCCAGATAGACGTCTTCCAGCGGGTTCATCTTGACGGTTTCTTTCCAGCCGAATTCAGCCGGATCAAGCGCCACCACGGTGCCATCCCAACCCACGCGGTTGATGACCTGCACGTTGAACAGGTGGAAGTGCACAGGGTGCGTGTCCACGCCGTTGTGGGTGATCTTCCAGAACTGGGTTTCACCATCGCTGATGGCTTCCAGCGGTGGGTCGACATACGCCTGGGGAATCGTCGCCTGCGTCAACACCGAGGTGAAAGGCAACTCGGTACTGAACGTGGCGTTCATGCGACCGTAGTTCTGGTCGAACAATTCCTGAATGCCCTTGGCAGCCACGTGCACGGAAACCGTGTTGGTAGTCACAGGAACAGCGGAGGCACCGATGCCATCGCCGCCGGTCAAGGTGACAGTGGGTGCGCTGGTGTAGCCGCTGCCCGCGGTGTCGAGCACCACCGCCGTTACGCGCTTGCCAGCGGTATCCAGCACCGCATGCGCGGTAGCAATACGGTTACCGGGGATGCCAAGATCCACACCACCATTCAGAACCACCGTAGGAACAATGCTGTAGCCCGCACCGGCACTGTCCACACTAAAGCCGGTAATGGTTTGTGCACCGGGGTTGGTGAAAGTGAAGTTAGGCTGCTGTGTAGAACCGGTAAAGATCCGGCCCAGGTTGTCACCAAAGCTGGTGTTGTAGGCCGTGTTCTGCCAGGACTCGGGAACGACAGGTTTGTCTTGCGACGCAGCAAAGGCCGCGGGCAAAGCGGCAGCCAAGGGGCCGCCATCGCCATTCAAGTCAAACGCTGCGGCTGGGGCGACACCACCAGCTTGGGTGGCTGCCACCTGAATGCGCATGATGGTGCGCGTATTGGGGCCTTCGCCTGGAAGGGTAGCTGGCGCGCCGCCGCTGCCGCTCTGATCGAGATCGCCGGTGTAGTAATCAACGCGGGCGTCGAACCCTGGGTTAGGTGCAGGGCAATCGTTGTACACGATCAGGGTTTTGCCAGCGTATTGCGAGAAGTCGATCACGAAGTCAGCGCGCTCGGCCGGGCCGACGTACAGACCGTGGTCGAGCACATTCAGCACGGTCACGATACGGCGCAACTGCTGGTACGAAACCGGCGTCGACGGGATCACATTGGGCTGGGCCAGGAAGCCGCCTTCGGTACCGATATGAATGATGTTCGGGCCAATGGCCGCCGGGTCCGGAATGCCGCCTGGACGACCGTCATAGGTATTTACAGCATAAGCTGGAGTCCCCATGGTTGGCGACACGGCCGCAACCATCGGAACTTCGGTATTGGCAGCACCCACGGCCGTGGCGGTGACGCCACCAGCAGGAGCAGCACTCAAAGTCACTGTAGGGTTGCCGCTGAAGGGCGTGATCACACTGATGTTGGTCAGGCCAATCACAACACCCGTGGCGTCAATCACAGCAGTGGCTGTGGCAGCACCTGTGCCACCGACAGGCGGTGTGATGGTGACGGCTGGCGCAGTGAGATAGCCGGAGCCGCCGTCCTTAACCGCCAGGGTCAGGGGTTCGGCCACATACAGGCCCAAATTCAGAAAACGCTGACCGGAGCCGTTAAGCAAACGGAAGCGGTAGGCCTTGGGTTCCAGGGCCAGGTTGGGATACGCAATACCGTTGATCAGTGGGGTATCTGCATACGCCTCTTGCACGCCACTGGCATCGCCCAGCACACCGGTGGGCAGTGCCAGCGGCGCCGGGAACACAGGCCAGAACCAGGGACCATAGTCCCAGCGACCGGCGGGGTTGGTGCCGTCTTGCGAGTTGGGGTTCTGGTTGGCTTCATAGACGTGGGGGTACCACAGGTCACCGTATTTACCCCAGCCGTCGGTGCTCCACTTGGAATCCTGGATGGCAATATCTTTAGGCACAAAGGCCTTGTCTTCAAACACCAGCGGGATTTCGTCACTGGGCAGTGCACCACTGGCAATCAGCGCAGCTTCAGTGGTGTCATGCAGCATGAAAGCGGACACGATACCCGCATAAACGTTGATGCGGGTCGCACCCACGCTGTGGTCGTGGTACCACATCATGCGGGCGCTTTGGTTGTTGGGGTAGTAGTAGGTTTGTGAGCCTAGGCCTGGGTCGGCCATGTCGGGCACATTTTGCGTGGTCACGCCACGTTTGTACTGGTTGGTTTCGCCGGCTGGCGTGATCCAGGAATGGGGCTCACCATCACTGATCCAGGGTGTATCGCCACCGTGCATGTGAATCAGTGCACGGTTTTGCGTGTACATATCGGCGGCTGTAGGCGCGGCTGGATTAGCGGCTCCATTGGGGCCCAGGCCGGAGCCGGGCACGGTGATGTCTGTAGGAATAAAGCTGTCGCCACCACGGGTCTTGGTGACGGGATCGTAGTGACCGACAGGCAGGTAATTGTCGAACTTGATTCGCACCGCCACACCGGAGTCGCTGTTGATAATGGGGCCGAGGTAATGAGCGCCATCGCCGACGGCAAATACGGGCTGACCCTTGTTGTCCAGAATCGGGGCGCCACTCAGGTAGAACAGCTGGCTCTTGGCGGTGCTGGTGGGCAGATTGGGCGTCCAGATCTGCACATAGCCGCGCAGGGTTGAACCACCGGTGACGATGTTGCCAGTCTTCACGACAGCGGGCAGGTCACGATGCAATTGTTCACGGTATTCGACTACGGCGATTTCATAGTAATCAGCATCCGGATAGCTCACGGAATGTGCACCTGCGACGGTGCTGAATTCCTTGATTGCAGTGGGAATGTGACGCCCTGTGGGGCCAACGGGGTTGGCGGCCAGCAGGTTGGCGTTGGTCACATAACCATCCACCAGTGGCAGGCTGTCCACAAACTTGCGCAGGGCCTTCCCGGTGTCCCGCGTTGCGCCCGGCAAAGCATTAGGACTGTAGTCAAACTGCACTCCGCTAGGACTGTTGGCGTAGAAGGTAGGTTGTTTGAATGGCACGCCGGCCTTGTCGACGTTGTCGGCCCAACCGGCACCAGCAAAAGCCGCTGGCGCAAACGCAGCTCCGGCCAGCAACATACCCAAGATTAAACAGGCATTCGATACCGGACTGCGAACCAGATCCGAAGGTTTATTTTTACTGTGGTGCTTGCGCATGGGATTCCCCGAAGTTGAAGATGGAAGTTCACCGACGCGAAATCGCAGAAGGTATGTAACTATCAACTTTTCGGGAGATTTTTGAAATATCGCATACGCCATATTTTTCACTACCGCGTACACGGTAGTGAGGGTGAAAATCAGAGAAAAATCAAGCCTTCACGAATGGCGTATTGTGTGAGCCCAGCGATGTTGTGCTGATCCAACTTGCGCATGATGTTGCGGCGATGCACCTCAACGGTGCCAACAGCGATGAACAAGGTCTCAGCAATCACTCCGGAGGTTTCACCTTTGGCAATCATCTTCAGCACCTCAATTTCGCGTCGGCCGAGCTTGGCCAGCGTCCCGCTCTCAACCGGCGTTTTCACCAACATGGCGGCGCACTCCTGGCACAAATAGCGATCGCCAGCGGCCACCTTACGCACGCCCAGCAGCAATTCAAGACGCCCAGATGCCTTGTTAACGTAGCCTTGCGCACCGGCCTCCAGCATCTGCACCACGTAACGCCGGTCCAGGTAAGTGGTCAAAGCCAGCACTTTGACGCCTGGACACTCGCGCAAGATGCGCCGGGTGAGTTCAATGCCATCCATGCCCGGCATGGAGATATCGGTCACCACCAGATCAGGCTTGAGTTCGTGCACCCGCACCAGCGCTTGCGCGCCATCGCCGGCCTCCCCAACGACCTCAATATCAGGCTCGCGCGTCAACACTTCCCGAAGTGATTCACGCACGATGGTGTGGTCGTCGGCCAGTAGCAGTCTGATCATTTCTATGTTCTCAACAATTTATTTATTAAAGTGCGCCAATGGCACGCGCAGGGTGATGCGGGTGCCTTGACCTGGCTCGCTGTCAATGCGCATGGAGCCGCCAATGAAGGTGAGTCGTTCGCGAATGCTGAACAATCCATAGCTGTGTTTGGCCGAGGGTTTGAGCATTTGCACCACCTCAAAACCCACACCGTCGTCGATCACACCAATGATTAGCGTGTTACTTATCGACTCCAGCGTCAGGGTCACGCAGGCATCACTGACCTGGCTGTGTTTCCAGATGTTGATGAGTAACTCGCGCACAGTGCGAAACAAGGCACTGCTCACGGCTTCATCCAGTGGCAATATATCGTCCAGTTCAAGCGTGACCCTGAGACCATAGTTACGCATCATTTCTTCGGTCAACCACTCCAGTGCTCCGCTCAAACCCGATTGGTAAAGTGCTGGGGGGCTTAGTTGCGTAGAGAGCGAGCGCACCGATTTGCTCGAGTGGTCAATCATGGTTTCAATTTCATTCAATTGGCGCTGGCACACTTCCCGTTCTTCGTCGCAACCCGGCATCTGAACCGAGGAGAGTTTGAGCTTGGCCACCGCCAGGATTTGACCCAGATCGTCGTGCAGGTCTTCGGCGATGGTGCGTCGCTCGCGGGTCTCGGCTTTCAGCAATTCCATGCCCAAGGCGCGTAACTGATGGGTACGCTGGTCAACCCTGACTTCAAGGTCTTCCTGATAGGTAAAGAAGGCAGCCTCAATATTTTTTCGGTCCGTGATATTTGACTGTGTGATCACGGCACCTTGTCCATGCGGAACCAGAGGGCTGGCACGCAAACTGGACCAGCGAGGCTGCGTTGTCGAATGACAGGCATATTCCAGCATAAAGTGATCAAGACTCCCATCCAGGACAGCCTTGATGCCATCGCTTGCGTTCAATGCATCCTCTTCCAGAGAAAAGACGTCCCCAACCTTGCAGAACGATTCAAAACGCGCGCCAATGTTGGTATGTGGTGCGGGCTTGCCACGCTCACTGCCATTTTGCAGGGCTTGCCGTCGCCAGGCCTGATTGGAGGCGATGATGCGCCCATTTCGGTCCAGCACAACGATTTCATCCGTGATGGAATCCATGATGGCCAGGTTGAAAGCTTCGCTTTTTACCAGCGCTTCTTGTGCCCGTTTGCGCTCGGTAATGTCCTCTTTGGCAGCGATAAAACTGACAACCTCGCCCTTTTCATTTTTGAGTGAAGAGATGACCTGACTTTCCCAATATATCGTCCCATTTTTCTTTTTGTTTTGTAACGTACCTCGCCATACCTGCCCGGCCTTGATCGTTTCCCAAAGGTCCTGGTAGACATATTGCGGTGTGAGTCCAGACTTGAAGAGCGTGGTCCGCCTTCCAATCAGTTCTTCCGAGGTGTAACCCGATATTTCTACAAAACGGGTACTAACAAATTCAATGCGACCATTGGTATCGGTAATCACAGTCGCCACCGGGCTTTGGCCGACGGCACGAACCAGCTTTTGCATGTCGACTGTCAACTTGTTCGCTATCTCTTGTGCTCGCTTATGGGCATTGACCCACAACCAGGCAATCAACGCCATCAGCAGGCTTAATAAGAAACCATTGCGTAATAGCCGGTCGGCAGGAGCGGAGTCCAATCCAAGCTCGTAAGCCGGCAGACTGCGAACATTCACAGTCCAGGCATGGCCACTGATTTTGACGTGTTTGGTCATGTTGAACAGGGCCACGCGCGAGCGCAGTTCCCGGTTCATTGAATCGTTGCTGTAGAAGAGAACCTGGTTGGCGGGCACCACTTCACCATCAAAAATATCCAGCGCCAGACCGCTCTCGCGACTGGGCCCCAATCCTGCGATGAAATCAGCGACATGAAAAGAGAAAAACGCCCAACCCAGAATGTGGGTGCGTCGCCACTCTACGGAATCGTCACTGAGCAGGTTCGGCTGAAAAAGGGGCATGTACATGTCGAAAATTGCCCCTCGTGCTCGCTCGGCTTCTGGTAACAAGCCTGACAACTGGTTCGTCATAGCCGGTTTGTTTGATGCCAGTGAACTCAACATGGCATTCTGGCGCAACGACTCTGCGTAAGGGTCTACCCCGAGCAACTTGAGATTTCTGGGCGCATCCGGTGCAATATGAACGATGGCAGTGGTGAAACCGGTTTCACCTTGTTGTTTCGAAACTACGGCCATGCCCATGGCGGAGATGCCGGGATATTCGCTTTGAATGTCCAGTGCACGAACGTAGTCTGCAAATGCGCGGTTGTCAGTCAACTTCAACTGAGGGGGAAACAACCCGCTGACGCTGCGCAAGATTCGGTCGTAACGCTGCCCACGCTGTTCGATACTGTCAGCAATTTCCTGGGCATCATCCTCAAAGTGGGCGTGCAAATTCTGCTTGGCAGCCGCCAGCATCTCCAGGTGGATCACCCAAACCACGACCAGCACAATCACGAACACCAACCCTGGCAGCAGTCTGAACCCAGTCTGGCGCAGCACTGACCGTGAAAAATAAGTGTTTGTGTCAGTGATCAACGTCAACCCCCTTTTTGACCGGCTTGAAGCGAATCAAATTTTGATATTAAAAGTCTAATTTTGACATATTTTATTGTTTTTAAAATTTTCTCTTGTCAATTAAATGCCTTCGACTGAAATCTGCTTGACTTGATGTTGTGGGCTATAAAGGTGGGTGGGTTTACCTGTGCCTCTACGGCGGGGTACTCACTGCGCTGCGGGTAAAAACAAAAATACCGGCAATCACCAGCACCGTGCCCGCCGCCACCCAGGCGGTGAAGGGTTCCCCGAGAATCACCACGCCCATCAAAATGGTTGACATAGGGCCGACCATGCCGGCCTGCGAGGCCATGCTGGCCCCAATGCGCTCGATGGCCATCATCACCATTAGCACGGGCACCGCTGTGCAGAGCGTGGCATTGATGACCGAAAGTCCAATCACCTCAGGCGCCACCAGCGCGGCGCTCAAGGGGCGCAGCAGCACAAACTGGGCGATGCACAGTCCACAGGCCACCGTAGTGGCCAGCCCCACCAGCCGAATGGAGCCCAGACGCTGCACCAGTTCACCGCTGAACGTGAGGTACATGGCGTAGCTGATGGCACTCAAAAAAACCAGCAAGGCGCCGAGCACGGCATCGGCGCCCTGCAGATTGATCTCATGGCCAAACACCAGCATGACGCCGGCGTAACTGATCAGCATGCCCAGCGCCTGGTTGCGCTGGATATGGCGCTTGTAAAGCACCAACCCCAGCAATAACACCAGCGTTGGGTTGAGGTACAAAATGAGCCGCTCCAGCGAGGCACTGATGTAGGACAGGCCGGCAAAATCCAGAAAGCTGGCCAGGTAGTAGCCCGTCACGCCCAGGCCCACGATGCCAAACCAGTCATGGCGCGTGAGGGGCGGCTTGCCGCGACTGGACCACCACGCCATCACGGCAAAAATCGGCAGCGCAAACAGCATGCGGTACATGATGAGCGTGACCGCATCCACGCCGTGCCGGTACGCCAGCTTGACGATGATGGCTTTGCCACTGAAAGCGATGGCACCCAAGGTAGCGAGCGCCAGTCCAACCGCTATGCTTTCATGAGCTACTTGCGCAGGTAACACGGGGGCTAGAGGCCTATTTACCTTATTTTTTTGACGAGGGCGGCGATTGGAATTTATGGTCATGGCAAGCGCTTAGTCGTCGACAAACGCTTCTTCACGTTTTCTTTTAATGACGGGCAGCAGTACGAGCACCAGCAACAAAGCTGCCACGGCCAACAAACTGGCAGAGAGCCCCCGCGTGACGAAAATGCTCCAGTCGCCGCGCGAGAGCAGCAAGGCGCGGCGCAGGTTTTCTTCCATCATGGGGCCCAGAATGAACCCCAGCAACAACGGCGCCGGCTCCATGCCGAGCTTGATGAACACATAGCCAATGAAACCAAAAAGCCCCACCAGCCAGATATCAAACGTGTTGTTGTTGGTGGAGTAAACCCCCACCGCACAAAACAGCACGATGGCCGGAAACAACCAGCGGTAAGGCACGCTCAACAACTTGATCCAGATGCCAATCAAGGGCAGGTTCAAAACAATCAGCATCGCGTTGCCAATCCACATGGAGGCGATCAAGCCCCAGAACAACTCGGGGTTGCTGGTCATCACCTGCGGGCCGGGCTGGATGTTGTGGATCGTCATAGCGCCCACCATCAAGGCCATCACCGCATTGGGTGGAATGCCCAGTGTCAGCAGCGGAATGAATGCGGTTTGGGCGGCCGCGTTGTTGGCCGACTCGGGGGCCGCCACGCCGCGAATATTGCCCCGGCCAAAGGGAATTTCACCGGGTTTGAGCTTGGTTTTTTTCTCCAGCGTGTAGGCTGCATACGAGGCCATCACTGCGCCCCCGCCCGGCAGAATGCCCAGAATGGAACCCAGTGCCGTGCCGCGCAACACTGCGGGCACCATGTGTTTGAAGTCTTCCAGGGTCGGCATCAGGCCTTTGACATCGGCGGTAAATATCTGGCGGTCGTCCGCATGCTTGCCCAGGTTGGTGATGATCTCGCCATAGCCAAACACGCCCATCGCGATCACGATGAAACCGATGCCATCGGTCAGCTCCGGGATGCCAAAACTGAAACGGGCCACGCCCGAATTCACATCGGTGCCCACCAGCCCCAGCAGCAAGCCCAGCAAGATCATGCCGATCGCCTTGAGTAGCGAGCCTGAGGCCAGCACCACGGCCCCAATCAAGCCCAACACCATGAGCGAAAAATACTCAGCCGGCCCAAACTTGAAGGCCACCTCGGCCAGCGGCACGGCAAAAGCCGCCAGCACCAGCGTACCCACGCAACCGGCAAAAAAAGAACCCAATCCGGCGGCCGCCAGTGCCGGGCCCGCTCGGCCTTGCCGCGCCATCTGGTAGCCATCAATCACCGTGACGACAGACGATGATTCGCCAGGAATATTGACCAAAATAGCGGTGGTAGAGCCGCCGTACTGGGCTCCGTAATAAATACCGGCCAGCATGATCAGCGCCGATACCGGTGGCAGCGCATAAGTCGCCGGCAACAGCATGGCAATGGTGGCAAGCGGCCCTATGCCGGGCAGCACGCCAATCAGGGTGCCCAACAAACAGCCGACAAAGGCATACATCAGATTGATCGGCGTGAAGGCCACGCCAAAACCCAATGCCAGGTTTGAAAACAGATCCATGCGTCAGGTTTGTCCGGTGATAAAGGTCGGCCACACCGCAAACTGCAATTTGAGGAGCACGATGAAGGTCAGGTAGCTGATGACGGCCAGCACGGTCGCCAAAAGCAAGACTTCTTTCAACTTGAACTCTTCACTGCCCAAACTGGCGATCAGGGTCAGGGCGTAGATGGCGACAATCAGCCCCATGGCAGGAATCTTGACACTGGGCAAGCCGCCCAGCAGCAGGCCAAACACCAGATTGGCCAAAATGATGAAAAACAAAGGTTTCCAAGCCCAACCGCCCACCGTCTCGCCATCTTCGGTCTCCACCACCAGCGCCTTGAAGGTGATGGCCGTGCCCAACAACGCCAGCAACAGACCCAACACCAGGGGGAAAAAACCCGGCCCCATCTTGGCCGCGTCACCGATGTTGTAGTTGGTCGAACCCCAGGCGAAGGCAACGCCGACACTCATGAACATGAGGCCAGAGAAAAAGTCTTTCTGACTTTTGATATTCATGGCGGATCTCCTCGCAAAATTATTCGAGTCATTTTGCACGGGAAAACCGTGGTGTCGACCTGCGGCTTTCACCTAGCGTGTGGCTTTTTTGCGGATCGGGAAATCAACTCAAGGCGGTGTGCTGGAGAGCACTTCTTCCAGCACCGTCAACCCTTCGGCCACGCGCAAGGCGCCGGCCAGACGCAAGGGGCGCATGCCATCGGTAATGGCCTGGCGTTTGAGCGCATCGCTGTTGGGCTCGTGGTTGATCTTTTCCTTGAAGGCTTCGGTCACCACCAGCAACTCGTACAGGCCGGTTCGCCCCATGAAGCCGGTCATGCGGCAGTCCACACAACCCACCGGTTTGTAAGGCTTGTAGCCGCCACTGATCTGCCACGGCTTCACCACTTCGGCCAAGGCCTCACGCGTGGCCGCCGGGTCTGGCACCTTGCAATGTTTGCACAGGGTGCGCACCAATCGCTGCGCCAGCACACCGAGCAAGGTGGCGTTGATCAGGTAGGCCGGCACGCCCAACTCCATCAACCGCGTCACGGCCGACGGTGCGTCATTGGTGTGCAGGGTCGAGAACACCAGATGCCCGGTGAGCGCGGCCTGCACCGCCATTTCAGCCGTTTGCTGGTCACGGATTTCGCCCACCATGATGATGTCGGGGTCTTGCCGCATGAGGGCGCGCAGGCCTTCAGGAAAACCAAAATCCAGCTGCGGTTGCACCTGGGTCTGGTTAAACGAAGGCTCGATCATTTCGATCGGGTCTTCCACCGTGCTGACATTCACCTCTTCGGTCGCCACCCGTTTCAGGGTCGAGTACAGCGTGGTGGTCTTGCCCGAACCGGTGGGGCCGGTCACCAGAATAATGCCGTTGGGGCGCTTCACCAGCAACTCCCAGCGCTGCGCGTCGTGGGCCGAGAAGCCCAGCGCGTCCAGATCCTTGACGGTGGTGTCGGGGTCAAAAATCCGCATCACCATCTTCTCGCCAAACGCGGTGGGCAAGGTGGATATCCGCATTTCAACCTCGTCGCCACCGGGGTTGCGGGTCTTGATGCGGCCATCTTGCGGGCGGCGTTTTTCGACCACGTCCATGCGGCCCAGCAACTTGATGCGCGCCGTCATGGCGGTCAGCACGCCCATGGGCATCTGGTAGACCGGGTGCAGCACGCCGTCGATGCGAAAGCGGATCACGCCCTGCTCGCGCTTGGGCTCCAGGTGAATATCGCTGGCGCGCTGGTCAAACGCATACTGCCAGAGCCAGTCCACCACCTGCACCACGCTTTGGTCGTTGGCATCGAGTTGTTTGTTGGTCTTGCCCAGCTCCACCAGTTGCTCAAAACTGGCCCCGGTCGGGTTGCCGCCAGCCTTGTTGGCCGCCCGCACCGATTTGGCCAGCGCAAAAAACTCCACCGTGTAGCGGTGAATCTCTTGTGGGCTGGCCACCACGCGGCGCACACTGCGGCGCGACTGGCGCTCCACTTCGGCCACCCAATCGGTGATAAACGGCTCGGTGGTGGCGATGACGATTTCGCTCGGTGTCACCTGCACCGGCAAGATTTTGTGGCGCTCGGCATAGGCCGCGCTCATGGTGTCAGCCACCTTGCCCACATCGACCTTGAGCGGGTCAATGCGCAAATAACTCAGATTAGCGCGCTGCGCCACCCACTGCGTCAGCAACTCAATATCCATCGGCTTGCCATCAGAGGCTCGGCGCACCGACACACTGGCCAGGCGCACCAGTGGGTGCTGCACGCTCTCGGCCTGCGCACAACGCGCCGTGATGCGCTGCGCTTCATCGGCCGTGATCACGGCATCGCTGTGCAGCCACTCCACCAGGCGGCGCCAGTCCAACGGCCCGTTATGCGGTACGCGGGAAGTCGGTTTGGGGGTGGCAGCGTGGTTCATTTCAGCATCGGTTTGAAGACGCGCACCCACTTGGCGGCGGGCAAGCCCCAATTGGCCTGAATGGCGTCGGCGCGGGCTTCGAGCACCTCGCGCTTGGGCCGGTTCGGCGTGCACTGGGCCATCACCACCGTGTTGCCTTCGCGCGTGGGCTTGAAGGCCCAGACCGCATCGGCGCCAAAAGCGGCAGATATTTTTTCGACACTGCGGGTAAAGCTTGAGGCCCGGCCAAACAGGTTGACCGTCATGCAGCCCTCAGGCGTGAGCAGGCGCTTGCAATGGTTGTAAAACGGCAGACTGTCGAGCACCGGCGCGGCAGCTTCGTGATCGTACAAATCAACCTGCAACGCATCGATCGTGCCCCACCACTTGGGGTTTTGAATCTCCAGCGCCGCATCGGCCAGCACCACCTGCATGCGGGTGTTGTCGGCCGGCAGCTTGAACCAGCCGCGACACGCCACCAGCACCTGCGGGTTGAGCTCAATGGCGACGGTTTTCATGCGCAGCTCTTTGTGGCAGAACTTGGTGAGTGAACCCGCGCCCAAACCGAGTTGCATGGCCTGGCGTTTGGTGACGGAGTCGGGCTCCACAAACAGCAGCCAGGCCATCATGCGCTGGATGTATTCGTGAAACAGCACAACCGGATCGTCCATCACCATGGTGCCCTGAATCCATTCGGTACCCAGGTGGAGATGGCGAAGCGGGCCTTCGTCGGAGAAGTTGACTTCGGGGAGGTGGGGGGTTCGTTTTTTCAAGATGGAAGGATTATCGCCAAACGAAAAAACGAACCGCCTGCCTGTCAATAAGGTCTGAAGTTGGCGGTTTCTGACCGCACCGCGCGCGTCGCCAGCGGCATGCCCAGGCGGGGGGCGCTGGTGGCTCTAGTGGCACGGCGCTCCTTGGGTGCCGCGGCGCCGGTGTTGAAGAAGGCAATGGATTGCTGCAATTGCTCGGCCTGGCCCGAGAGCTCTTCGCTGGTGGCGGCGAGTTCTTCGGACGCCGAGGCGTTTTGCTGCGTCACCTTGTTGAGCTGCCCCATGGCGCCGCCAATGTGCAGCACCGATTGGCTTTGCTCGGCGCTGGCCGCTGCAATCTCCTGCACCAGTTCAGAAGTTTTCTGAATGCTGGGCACGATCTCATCGAGCAGCTTGCCAGCGCGCTCGGCGGTGGTGACGCTGTTGCTGGCGAGTTCGCCAATTTCCTTGGCCGCTTCCTGGCTGCGTTCGGCCA
>NZ_JBAWYV010000022.1:0-38324 GCF_037143375.1 Rhodoferax sp.
CGTAGCAAAAACGGGACGTATTTCGTGGCGCGAGCTTGTTGCACCCTAATCGAGCCTAATTGGTTTGGTCATTTGATATTGAAGTTCTAAAGGAGACTGCTTGTGAAGCGTCTGAATGCCAAGGGATTCACCCTGATTGAGTTGATGGTCGTGGTGGCGATTATTGGAATTTTGGCCGCAGTAGCAATGCCAAGTTACCGGCAATACATCATTCGCTCATCAAGGGTTTCGGCCCAGACCGAGTTGATGGAGTTAGCCAGTTTGCAGGAGAAAATTTTTCTTAACTCGAACAGTTACGCGTTTGGTTCGGCTGGCGTGACGACCGCTTATAACGGAATAAATACGGGGGGGCTTGGACGCACCAGTGGGCTGACCAGGGACAGCCTCTATACATTGTCCTTGGTCACGTTAGCATCAAGCAGTAACTGCATCTCTGCGGCTTCAACTGCAACAATCACAGGCGCTCAGACCTTTGTTCTGATGGCCGCTCCTGTGCCTGGCAAATCACAGGATGGTGACGGTAACCTTTGCATCAGCGAAAGCGGCTCCAAGTTATGGGGCACAGCTTCTTGGTAGCCAAGTTCTAAGCGACGCATGAAAATGCGGTTTCAACAGTTGAAGATTGCTTTCGTTTTGTGCTTTCTGCAAATAGTAGAAGCAAATGCACAAACTCAACCCATTGCAATTATTGAACATGTGAAAAAACTTGCCTTGCTCAAAGCAACTACCGATGAGTGCCTCGTTAGCTCTGATTTCAAAAAGTCTTCTGATGATTTCCAGCGTAAAGTTGTGAATATCAGCAACAAAATTGACTACATGACAAATGATCTGCACGAGATGAAGCAGAACAAGCTTCTCTACATTGCGTACAATTTCACCCTTGAAAAATATAAAAAATCCAATGATTTTCGTAAAAATTTACTCAATCGATCTGGAAATTATTGCGACTCTAAATTTGTCACCGAAGTTGAATCGAACGTGAAACGAATTGAACTTTCAGTAGTCCCGTACATTGCTCGAAGCCAAAAGAAATAAGTAGAAATTCATTTCTTCTGGACTTTAATGGACAAGCCTAGATGCTGGTAAGCAGCCTCAAGCCCCACAGCACTTCTTAAACTTCTTCCCGCTCCCGCAAGAACAAGGATCATTCCTACCCGGCGTCGCCACTTTGTGAATCGTTTCCACGCGGGGGCCGAAATTGCGCCAGAGTTCATGCAGGTCGTACACCGCCCAGACACCGTCGGCAAACGCGTTCAGGCGTTTAAGGCTGATGCTGGCGGGGCCGTCGTCGTCAAACACCGACAGCGTGGGTGGCTCGTTGTCGTCTTCGGTCAGGGCCACGATGGCTTCCAGTGCGCCGTTGAGCCACTTGACGGCTTCCTTGTCGCGCGGGGCGGCCCATTCTTCGGGCCAAGCCTCTACTGCAAACATGAAGCCCAGCGCCCACACCTGGGCAAAGGCCGGCACTTCTTCGTCGCCCATGTCGGCGCGCTCTTCCTCGGTCATAGCGGCAATCGCGCCGCGCACGTCCATCACTTCGGGCTGGTAGGCGGCTTCGTCGTCGAGGCCATTCACCTCGGCGTTGAGGGCTACGGTGACTTCGGCCCAGCGGCGCAGCCACAGGTCCATGAAGCGCTGCTGTTGGGCGGCGTCGGCAAACGAGCCGTCTTCGTCTGCCCCGGGCGTGCCGCTGACGACCGTGCCGTCGTCCAGGCCAATCGCCAACAATACCGGCAGGTATTCTTCAGGGGTAATGGGGCGGCGGCAGCAAATGAGCGCCGCCATAAAGCCTTCACAAAACTCCCATTGCGGGGTTTCGTCGTAGCGGGTGCGCATCTCGTCGAGGATGGCGTCGATTTCGTCAAATTCGTCCGGGCTCAGGGCTGCGGGGATGGGGGTGAGGTCTTGGTTCATGCCCCTATTTTGCCTTGCCGGCTGGGGCATCAGGATGGCCGGGTCGGTCTGGTCCTTTTTCTGGGTGCCAGCAAGGGAGACTCATCAAGTCGCTTCGCAGCAAACTTCGGCGGCTGCGGCAGTTCGCCAAAACCGGCAATTTTCATCAGCCCAGAGAGGTCGGACACAGGCACAGTTATTCGATCGTTCAGTCGCTTGACGCCCTGTTGCCACTCCCACAACATGCGACCCCCAACGACGGCAAATCCAGGGGTGTTCTTCATATGGTGCAACACCTCGGGCACTTGTTCGCTGATGCTGGTGGCGACCAGGTCTGCCAACTCTCGCTGGCGTGCGGGCTCTACGCCCAAGTGCTGCTGAAGAAAGCGCCAATTTGCCTTGCCCGCATCCCAACTTTTTCGGCCATCCACGTACAGGCCCGGTGGGTTGTCCGCATAGCGGTCGTAGGCCAGGATGGTCAGCATGTCGTAGATCGGCGCCACCTGCACATCATCAAAACTGCTGTAGACAAAGGCCAGGTTTTTGGTGTGACAGTCTGCATTACCCAGTGCGTAGGTAAGCAAGAGTGTGACGGCCAGTTGCTCATTCGCTTGACGCAAACCTGCGGGCGCCACGTAGTCGCGCGCAAGACGAGCCACTCGCTCCCAAGTCGCATCGTATTTGTTGTCAGGCGGCAGGCCCAACAGGCTGCAAAAGTCTTCAAACCCCTTGCGCTCACCGGTTTCAGGATCGATGTCAAAGCGCTCAACAACCAAGATCTGGCCATCTTCTGAAACCTGCGTTCTGGCCACCGCGAACCCGGTGGCCGCAGCCACTTGCATGCACAGGTGCTCGTTGAGCGCCACGAAGGGTTGATGCGCGGAACTGGCTTTGACGATGTGCCGCTCTGAAGTCACGGTGCCCTTGCGAAATAATGCCTGCGTTTCGGGCGTTAGAAATTTAGGGACCACGCCAGAGACACCTGAAACAGCGTACTGGGCCATCAGCTCAAGGAAAACACCCTGCGACGACGCGCCATGCAGCAAGCCATGAAGGTCAGACGCGGCCAAATAGGGGGTGGGTGCGCTGCCAGCGCTTACCTGCACGCGACCGATGAGGTTGTGACCCACAACGGCCAACAGATCCAAAGGGCTGGCGCCTAAATGGGGCCCAAGCTGCTCTTTCAGGACTGACAGTAAATAACCCTCGGGCAGGCTGACCTGAAAGAAAGGGTGCAATGCGGGCCAGCGCCAACTCGGTGCGCGCACGGGCATCTGCAGCGAGACAAAGTCCTTGGGGTCGGCCTTGTCCAGGTAGGTCAGGTGGAACTCAAAATTATCCACACTCTCCAGTGTGGCAACAGCGCGGCCACTCACAAACACGTTTAGTTTCATCGCGAACCGGGGCCGATATTTTGGCTGGCGCGTCGCTCATCGAGTACCGAGTCCAGGGTCGGGCGCCGTGTTGCGGGTACAAATTCCATCTCCATGCCCAAAACCTGAAGCAATCGCAGCATCTTGGCCAGCGAGAAATCACCCCCTCGCCCCCGCTCAAACCTCGACAAAGCTTCTTGGCGCATGCCCGCAGCAAGGGCGACCTCGTCCTGAGTCTTGCCCGCTGCTTTGCGCAGGGTCTGGAATTGCTCGCCGAGATCAGGGAGATTTTTCATAAATATGTGTCTGTATACATAAAATTACCAAGAATGGAAATATTATGATCTGAAACGCATAATTTGCAAGCCCTCGGTCGTTGTGCTGCAGTAGTACGCAGACCACTGTTGTGCGATTTCGCTATGCTTTAAATAGCTACTCGCGCAGATACATCAAGGGCTAGAAGCCGTTTAGCCATACAAAGCACGGCATTGTCCTTGCTCAGCAGGATGGCCTTGTGGATGACTGCCAGGTCGATGAACTTCTGATCGTCGGGGTCAGTGCAGGTGACGGGGGCCTTGGGAGCAACGTCGACTAACCGCGTCTGCTCGTCAAACTGCGCCAGCACCTCATGGGCGCTGACTTGGTAAAAAGCCATCCGCACAACGATCTTGGGGTAGGCCAACACCCGCGCCAACTCGTCGCGCATGGCTTGGGTAGCAATCCACTGGAATTGTTTGGCGGCCAGCGCTGCTTTTAGTGGCAGTGTGGCCGGGTCGTTGAAGACGAAGGCATCCAGGACAATGTTGGTGTCAAGGACGATCATTTTTGCGGGCCGAGCCTTTCACCATGTCAAAGCGGAACATGCGGCACTCGATCGGGCCGTTCCACATCGGCACACGACGCGATTCTTTCAGGCGCATTTTGCTTGGCAGTTTCAGGTCGGGCGTGAGCACCCAGGCGGTCCAGTTGGGGTAGTTTTTCTTCCAGTGGGCGGCCAATTGGCTGAAAAACTCCACGCCTTCTTCGGTTTGCGCCAGTTCGCGGGCGCCAAAGCGGCCTTCTTGCGCCACGCTGCCGGCCACACCCGCTACCTCGATCCGCTCGCCGTAGGGTGGGTTCATCACGATCATGCCGGGGCCGTCTACCGGCGGCATGCGCTGCAAGGCATCGCCACCGCGAAACTCGACCACATCGGCGACCCCGGCGCGTTCGGCGTTGCGCTGGGCAAAGTCGACCATGCGGTGCGACACATCACTGCCAAAAATAATGGGGTGCTGGCCGGGTTCGCGCACCACTTCGGCCTCGTGCGCGTCTTTTTTCATAGCCTCCCACTCGGCACGGCGGAATGGCAAATACTTCTCGAACGCAAACCGGCGGCGGCTGCCAGCGGCGATGTTGCAGGCCATTTGCGCGGCTTCAATCGCGATCGTGCCGCTACCGCAGCAGGGGTCGTAGAGCGGCAACAGGTCGTCTTCGCCTTCCATCCAGCCGCTGGCGGCCAGCATGGCGGCGGCCAGGGTTTCTTTCAAGGGCGCGTCACCCTTGTCTTCGCGCCAGCCGCGTTTAAACAGCGGCTCGCCCGAGGTGTCGAGGTAGAGCGAGCAGTGGTCGGTGGTCAGGTGGGTGTAGATGCGGGCGTCGGGCCACTGGGTGTTGACGTCGGGGCGCACGCCACCGGCCGTGGCCCGAAAACGGTCGCACACGGCATCCTTGATCTTGAGGGCGGCAAAGTTGAGCGAGGTCAGCGGGCTGTGCTGCGCCGTCACTTCGACCTTGATGCTCTCCTTGGGCGTGAACCAGCGCTCCCACGGCACCTCGCTGGCGGCGCGGTACAGGTCTTGTTCGCCGCGGTACTCGGTGTGCGAGAGCAGCACCAGCACACGCTGGGCCAGACGGCTGTAGAGGTTAAGCAGCATGGCGTGCGACAGGGAGGTGCGCACGGCCACACCGCCGCGCTGCTTGGTCGCACAACCCGGTGGCAAACCGGTGATGCGCAGCACCTCGGGCAAGAGCAGTTCCTCGACGCCGGCGGCGCAAGGCAAAAATAGTTGTAATTGGTTCAAACCGATATCCTTAAATGGTGACTTCACAGTCAACACAGTTTTTTTACTCTTTAAATGTCCATCGCCTTTTCAAGCAGTTGCAGGCCACGAACCTCATGCCCTGCGCCACGGCCAGACCGGAGCTGAAACCGTGTTTCTGCATCAAATTCTGCCAACATCAAGGTCGTCATGTCGTCAATCAGTCGATTCAAAGGGGTTCCACGACTCTTGGCAAGGATCTTTAAGCGCCGGTGTTTTTCGTCAGGCAAACGAACGGTCAATGCAGTCATTTACAGCTCCTTTAAAAAGTTTTCTGGTGAAATTACACGCAACGCAGGGAAAAGCATCTGGCTACTTTGCAGGTCACGCAAATTGCGCGTCACGATCAACTCGGCACCACCCGCCACAGCAACTTCAAAATGCCACCAAACTCAACTTTCAAAGGGCTTTTCTCAAGGATGCGGGGGCGATTCTGAGCCCCTCGCGGTATTTGGCCACCGTGCGGCGGGCGCACTCGATGCCTTGCTCTTTGAGCATTTCAGAGAGCTGATTGTCGCTGAGTGGTTTTTGCAGGCTTTCGGCGCTGATAAATTGCTTGATCAAGGCCCGCACCGCGGTGCTGGACGCATTGCCACCCGAGTCGGTACCCAGGCCGGAGCCAAAGAAATACTTGAGCTCGAAAGTGCCAAACGGCGTTGACATGTATTTGGCGGTGGTCACGCGGCTAATGGTGGACTCGTGCAGCCCCAGTTCATCGGCAATCTCGCGCAGCACCAGCGGACGCATGGCCAGTTCACCATGCGTGAAGAAGCTTTTTTGCCGCTCCACGATGGCGTTGCTGACCCGCAAAATGGTGTCAAAGCGCTGCTGGATGTTCTTGATGAACCAGCGCGCTTCTTGCAGGCGTTGCTGCAGCGTGGCGTAGTTGGCGGCATCGTTGCCACCGCTCTTGTGCTGCTTGAGCGCATTGGCATAAATGTCGTGCACCCGCAGACGCGGCATAACCTCGGTATTCAGGCGCACCTGAAACTTGGCGGCAGCACCTTTACCGACCTTGACCACCAGCACATCGGGCACCACGATGTTGCGCTCCACATCGACAAAACGCCGTCCCGGCTTGGGCTCCAGCCGCCCAATCAGGGTGATGGCTTCGCGCACGGCAGCATCTGTGGCGTGGCACAACTGCACCAGCCGTTTGATGTCGCGCCGGGCCAGCAGGTCCATTGGTTGCGCGCAAATGCGCAGCGCCACTTCCAGCGTGGCCTTCCATGCCTGTTGGTCGGGCTGGTCTGCCACTTGCGCCAACAGCGCCCGCAGTTGCAAGCTCAGGCACTCGGACAGATGGCGGGCACCGACGCCGGCGGGCTCCAGGGTATGCAGCAGATTCAGGGCGACGGTGAAGTGGTGCACCAGTTGCTCTACCTGATCGGTATCCTCACCCGCCAAACCCTCGGCGAGCGACAGCAAGGTGTCTTCAAGATACCCATCGTCGTTCAGTGATTCGATCAAAAACCGCAGCGCAGCACGATCTTCTTCGCTCAGGTGAAACGCCAGCGCCTGGGTGTGCAGGTAGCTTTGCAGCGACTGCTGCGTGCGCGCCATCTCGGTGACGTCGGCGTCGTCATTGCCATTCAGGTTGTTGCCACTGGCCTTGGCATCGCCGCCCCACTCGCTGTCATCGGGCGACAGGGAGGCACTGCCATCGCCTTCCCAACTCTGGCCGTCATCGGCTGAGAGTGGCGTGACTTCAGTGTCATTTTCGGCTGTGGCCCCCGTGCTGCTTGCGTAGTCAGATATCGAATTAGTAGCAGACTCGGCGGCCAGATCGTCGTTGCGCACGGGCGTGTCTGCCTGCGCCAGGCCGAATTCTTCTCGCACTGGCTCGTCCTGGTTCTGTTCCAGAAACGGGTTTTCGTCCAGCATCTGGCCCACTTCCTGGCTGAGTTCCAGCGTGGAGAGTTGCAACAACCGGATCGACTGCTGCAACTGCGGCGTGAGCGCCAGGTGCTGCGAAACACGGAGAGACAGGCCTTGTTTCATGCCGTCGCGCCGGGCCGCCCCAAGCAAGGCAGCACCCCCTCGGGGGGCAGCGTAGTACACATCGTGACAAGCATGGGGGCCATATCTTTACATCTTGAAATGCTCGCCAAGATAGACACGGCGCACATTGGCGTCGTTGACGATCTCGGCGGGGGTGCCTTGGGCCAGCACCGTGCCATCGCTGATGATGTAAGCGTGGTCACAAATACCCAGCGTTTCGCGCACGTTGTGGTCCGTGATCAGCACGCCGATGCCCCGGTTTTTCAGGAAGCTGATGATGCGCTGAATCTCGATCACGGCAATCGGATCGATGCCCGCAAAGGGCTCGTCGAGCAGAATAAAACGCGGCTGGGTGGCCAGCGCCCGCGCAATCTCGACCCGACGTCGTTCACCGCCAGACAAAGCCAGTGCCGGTGTTTCACGCAGATGGTCGACCCGCAGGTCTTGCAGCAACCCGGTCAGGCGCTGCTCAATTTCGGGTTTGGACAGTGGCCGACCGATCTCGTCGACCTGCAACTCCAGCACCGCACGCACGTTGTCTTCGACATTGAGCTTGCGAAAAATGGAGGCTTCTTGCGGCAGGTAACTCAGACCCAGACGGGCGCGCCGGTGAATCGGCATGTGCGCCACCGACTGGCCGTCAATGGTGATGTCGCCTGCAGTGGCGTGCACCAGACCCACGATCATGTAAAACGAGGTCGTCTTGCCAGCGCCATTCGGGCCCAGCAAACCCACCACCTCGCCCTTGCGCACCACCAGCGACACATCCTTGACGGCCTTGCGGCTGCCATAAAACTTTTGCAGGTGACTGACCTCCAGTCGGCTCTCACCACTGAAAGGATCGACACGCGACAGGGTGTCAACGGCCACGGTATCTGGCATCACTGGGGCACTCCGCCCAGTGCTGGCGTGGCGCGCAGCACCGGTGCTGGCAAGGAGGATGAGCCCGGCTTGTTGGCCGCCGCATCGGGTGTGGGCGTCAGCATGGCGCGCACGCGCCCACCCGGCACGCCCGGACTGTTCTTGGCCACCGTGCCGTCGATGGTGAAAACGTCGGTGGTGTTGTTGTAAACAATCACCGCGCCGGTCATCTCGTCGTTGAGCACACTACCGCGATACCGGCGCAACTGCGCCTTGCTGATGAATTTAACGGTGTCGGCACGACCGTCGTACTCAATGGTTTCGCCTTCCCCCTCGATGAACTCGTCCACGCCTTCACGCTTCTGGCGGAAAAAAGCCAGCTTGCCGGGCTCGGCGGTAGCCAGCCCAAACTGGTAGCCATCGGCATCCTGGCGGATGTCAAGCTTGGCACCCCGGATCAGGATGGTGCCTTTGGTCAGCACCACGCGACCCGTGAAGACACTGGTCTGCTTCAGGTCGTCGTAGCGCAGCGCATCCGACTCCACATTCATGGGTTTGTCACGGTCGGCTTTTTCAGCCTGCGCCACGCCGCCCAGCAGGGCCAGGGCCGCGATCAACAGCAGAGGGCGAAGTGCTGATTTCATTTACCGCTGCGAACTTGGGCAGCCAGAAACTCGACCACCTGCAAGGCGCGGTCCATGGACCCCGCCATGCCACCCGTCAGATAACGTCCGGCCACGCCCAAGGCAGGAACGCCATCAATCAGGTAAGCATTCGGCAAATCACTGGCGCGCTTGACCTTGGTGGCGACCGCGAACGAGTTGAACTGCTCAAGGAATTTGGTTTTATCCACCCCTTGCTTGGCCACCCAGTTGGCGATGGCGTCGGTTTCGGTTAGAGATTGGCGCTCCACATGAATGGCGGCAAACACCTTGGCATGCAGCTTGTCGACCAGGTCCATGGCATCCAGGGCATAGAACAGTCGCTGCTGAGGCACGGTCGCCGCTTGAAACGCAACCGGCACCCGTCGCACAACCACGTCTTTGGGTGCGCGCTTGCGCCAGGCATCGAACATGGGCTCAAAGACATTGCAGTGGGGGCAAAAGTACCCAAAAAACTCAACCACTTCAATTTTGCCAGCGGGGGCCTCGACCGGCGCACGTTTGTCCAACACCAAGTAGTCGGTGCCGACCGCAAATGGCTTGCCCTGTGCTTGGGCCGGGGATTGAATCAGGGCTGCACCTATCGCAGCACCACAGACCAAGGAAAAATCACGACGTTTCATCTTCAAACACTCCAGTTAAATCAGTCGGACCAGGCCAACCTCAAAAAGTTCTTTTATAGCGCAACAACCGACTAACGCTGCACCCGCACCAAGGCGGTATCGAGGCCGGTGGCATCCATCTTTTCCTTGGATTTATCCGCATCTTCTTTTTTATCAAAGGGTCCTACGCGCACCCGGAACACCACGCGACCGGCCTGCTCGCGCTCGGTGACCTTGGCCTCTACACCGCCCAACGACAACTTGGCGCGCTGCGCCTCTGCATCTTCAGCGGTGCGAAAAGCACCCACTTGAACGAAGTAGGCAAATGGCTCGACAGTGGCTGTGGCAGCACGCGCTTTGGCGAGATCACCCAAGGGGTCAGCCGACACCGCAGGTTTGCTGGCGGCCTTGGCTACAGGCGTTGGAACTGTCGCAGTGGCAGGCGTTGCGACTGGCGTTGTGGCTGGCACTGCCTCGGGCGTCGCGGGCACGGCCGGCACCGCGGGCTTGGCCGGGTTTTTGCCATACAAAGGTGCGTTGGGATCCCAATCCTTGTTCTTTTTGGTCTCCGCGGCATCCTGGTCCGGGGTACGGCTTTGGCCTTTGTTCACAAACGGGATCGGCACCTTGGTGACGTAGACGGCCACGGCCAGCGCGACCCCCAGGCCCACCACGAGGCCGATGATGAACCCGAGCAGGGTGCCACCGCGTTGCTGTTTCATGCGCATCAGATCAGTCTTTCAAGCTAGATTACATTTTTTGCGGGGCGCTCACGCCCAGCACTGCCAAGCCATTGTGCAACACCTGCGCGGTGGCCGCGACCAGCGCCAGACGCGCCTGCTTGACCGCCACATCTTCCACCAGAATACGCTCCGCATCGTAATAGCTGTGGTAGCAGGCAGCCAGCTCGCGCAGGTAAAAAGTGACGTCGTGCGGCGCGAAGTCGGTCGCAGCAGCGGTCAGCATGTCGGGGTACTTGGCCAGCAACAGCATCAGGGCCAGCGCTTGCTGGCTGACCAGCGGTGACAGGTCAACATTCTGGAGCGCGGCCACATCGCCGCCGTCTTTTTCGCGCCAGGCGGCCAGCACCGAACAAATGCGGGCGTGGGCGTATTGCACGTAATACACCGGGTTGTCGTTGTTCTTGGCCACGGCCAGATCGACATCGAAGGTGTACTCGGTGTCAGGTTTGCGGCTCAGCAGGAAGAAGCGCACGGCGTCTTTGCTGGTCCACTCGATCAGGTCGCGCAACGTGACGTAGCTGCCGGCGCGTTTGGAGATTTTGACCTCTTCGCCACCCTTGACCACGCGCACCATGGTGTGCAACACGTAGTCGGGGTAGCCTTGTGGAATGCCCACATTGGCGGCTTGCAGCCCGGCGCGGACGCGGGCGATAGTGCCGTGGTGGTCGGTGCCCTGGATGTTGATGACCTTCTCAAAACCACGCTCCCACTTGGTGATGTGGTAGGCCACATCGGGCACAAAGTAGGTGTAAGTGCCGTCGCCCTTGCGCATGACACGGTCTTTGTCGTCGCCGTAGTCGGTGGATTGCAGCCAGAGCGCGCCGTCTTTCTCAAAGGTCTTGCCAGCTTCCTGCAATTTTTTGACCGCAGCATCGACCTTGCCGCTGGTGTACAGGCTGGACTCCAGGTAGTAGTTGTCAAATTTCAGGTTGAAGGCTTGCAGGTCTTTGTCCTGCTCGCGGCGCAAATAGGCCACCGCAAAGTTGCGGATCGACTCTTGGTCTTCTACATCGCCACTGGCCGTAAAAGCGCGGTCATCGGCCTCCACGGTTTTGCGCGCCAAGAAATCCTCAGCGATGTCCTGGATGTAGTCACCGTTGTAAAACGCCTTGCTGGCGGGGTTCTCCGGGTCAATGGGCCAGCAATCATCGCCGGGCTTAAAGCCTTTGGCGCGCAACTGGGTGCTGTGCATCAGGGTATGAATCTGCACACCCGCATCGTTGTAATAAAACTCGCGGTACACGGCCCAACCTTGCGTCTGGTACAGGTTGCAGATGGCGTCCCCCAAAGCCGCCTGGCGGCCGTGGCCCACATGCAACGGGCCGGTCGGGTTGGCCGAGACAAACTCCACCAGCATTTTTCGACCGGTATCAGGCTGACTGCCAAACTGAGCCGTTTGTGTCAGCACCTCGCGAATAATTTGCTGTTTGGCCTCGGGCTTGAGCTTGATATTGATGAAACCGGGACCGGCAATGTCCACCGCTTCCACCCACATTTGAAACGGTGCAGCGGCCAACAACTCGGTTCGCAACGTTTCGGCCAACTGGCGCGGGTTGAGTTTGAGCGGCTTGGCCAACTGCATGGCGGCAGTGGTGGCGAGATCGCCGTGGGCGGCTACTTTGGGCGACTCAAAGGCCGCTTTGGCGCCGGCACCGGGTGATAATTTTTCCAGGGCTTGCGCCAGGGATTCGAGTAATTCAATTTTTACAGACAACATCGTTTGATTTTACCGGGGCCGACTGACGCGCAAAACATAAGCATCGGCGAATATAATTGACCTGCATCAATTTCACTCCCGCAACACCTCTTTAGAATCACGTCCCATGCACACCCCCCACGCCGCCCGTCTCATCGCCCGCTGGGTGCTGGTGTGGTTCGCGTTGTCGCTGGGTGCGGCCATTGCATCGCCGCTGGTCAACCCCCAAAGCACCGAGATGGTTTGCTCGGCAGCGGGCGTCATGAAGCTAGTGGTGCACCACGACGATGGTTCAACGGAGCTGGCGGGCCTCTCGCTAGACTGTCCCTTGTGCGCCAACCTGGGCGCACCGCCACCACCAGTCGTTTTGATCGCCGAACCGGTCTTTGATCTCGCTTTCTCCCTTTTGCCGCTCGAAGTAGCGCGCATCGCCTCTTTGCTGCGTGGCCCCTGGCAGGCCCGCGCACCACCCCAAACCTCCTGAGCTATTGTTTTTATAGCGGCTAGCGCAAGTATCACGGGCGCTACGGCCTATTTTTATCAGTAATGAGCTCTTGCGGGACCGGCTGACTTTCGCCTAGCGAAGCTGCCGAACCCCAACGGCTTTGGAGAAGCAACATGGCGATACCAAGCCGTTCCTGGGTGCGTGCCCTGTGGCTGACGCTGTTGGGCGTTTTTTTATCAAGCTTGTACGGCTGCAGCCGAACCGATGGACCGGTGCCAATCCCTTTCAAAGGGCTCGACATCACCGAGGTCAACTATGGCAAAGACTTTCGGCTGACCGATGTTGACGGACGTGAGCGCACGCTGGCCGACTTCAAAGGCAAGGCGGTCATGCTTTATTTTGGCTTTGTGCAATGCCCCGATGTGTGCCCGACGGCGCTGATGCGTGCGGTAGAAACCAAGCGTTTGCTAGGCGCTGCGGGCGACCGACTGCAGGTGATTTTTGTCACGATCGACCCGGAACGCGACACCGCCGTCATCCTGAAAGAGTACATGGCCGCGTTTGACCCGAGCTTTGTGGCCTTGTACGGCAACGCCCAACGCACCCGCGAGACGGCAGACCACTTCAAGGTCTATTACAAAAAGGTACCCACCGGCCAGTCTTACACCATGGACCACTCGGCGGTTTCTTATGTTTTTGACCCCACCGGCCAACTGCGCGTGGTGTTGCGCCATGAGCAAACCGCGCCGGACTACGCCCACGATATTGCCTTGTTGCTCAAAACGCCTTGACGGCGCCATCCCTTTTTTTACCCATTTAATTCAAAGACCCACTTTTATGAAACACATTGCCCTCTCCCTTTGCCTGCTGGCCGCCTCCCTGGCGCAGGCCCAAGTCACCGTGAAAGACGCCTGGGTGCGCGGCACCGTGCCCCAGCAAAAAGCCAGCGGCGCCTTCATGCAGCTCACGTCCGAAAAAGACGTGCGCCTGGTTGCCGCCAAGTCACCCGTGGCCAACGTGGTCGAAATCCACGAAATGGTGATGGACAAAGACGTGATGAAAATGCGCCAGATTGCCGGTCTCGACGTCGTGCCCGGCCGCGTGCTGGAACTCAAACCCGGCGGCTACCACATCATGCTGCTCGACCTGAAAGCCCAGCTCAAAGGCGGCGACGTGGTACCGATCACGCTGACGTTTGAAGACACCAAGACCAAAGCCCGCTTCATGCAAGAAGTGAGCGCGCCGGTGACGGCTCTGGGTGCGGGCAACGGCCCGGCAGCCGCTGGGCACATGGCGAACAAACCCTGATCTGAGCGCCCGCCACACAACGCCTCATCAAATCGAGGCGCTGGATGGCGCTGATTCGGCACCGTCTTAAACACTCAAAATAGTTATTCCATATGTCGCATTTCAAAATTCGCACCCTCCCGCTGGCCATCGCGCTGGCCTTGCCGGCGCTCAGCCTGCTCTGCAGCCAAGCGCACGCCGCTGACGACAAAACCAACACACTGCCGGTGGTCACGGTCAGCGAGGCCAAGCCTGACAACCTGCCTGCGGGCGCCACCGTGGTCAATAAAGCCAAACTGGCCCCCAAGCTGTCGGCCACCAGCGACACCGCCAGCCTGCTCTCGGACATTCCCGGTTTGAGCCTGTACGGCGCCGGCGGGGTGTCGAGCCTGCCGGTGATTCATGGCCTGGCCGACGACCGCTTGCGCATCAAAGTGGATGGCATGGACCTGATTTCAGCCTGCGGCAACCACATGAACCCGCCGCTGTCTTACATTGACCCCACCAGCGTGGGCAGCATCCAGGTGTTTGCAGGCATCACGCCGGTGAGCGTCGGCGGCGACAGCATTGGCGGTGCCATCGTGGTCAATTCCGCCGCGCCCGAGTTTGTCAAACCGGGCGAACCCACCTTGGTCAAAGGCCAGGCGGGTGCTTTTTACCGCAGCAATGGCAGCGGCAAAGGCGCCAACTTGTCGGCCACAGTGGCCACCGACAAGTTCAATCTGACTTACAACGGATCGACCGTGGAATCAGGTAACTTCTCGGCGGGCGGGGATTTCAAACCTGCGGGACCGGCTTTTATTGCTAGCGCCCCGGGCGGTCCGTCGATGTACACCTCGACTAAATGGCTGGCCGCAGATGAAGTCGGCTCGTCCATGTACAAATCGACGAATCAGTCCGTCGGACTGGCATTGCGCCATGAAAACCATCTGGTCGAATTGAAGCTGGGTGTGCAGGACATCCCCTACCAAGGCTACCCCAATCAGCGCATGGACATGACAGGCAATGCCAGCGAACAGGTCAATCTGCGCTACACCGGGCAATACGACTGGGGCACACTGCAAGCGCGTGTGTATGACGAGCACACGCGGCACAAGATGAATTTCCGCGAAGACAAAGCCTTCTGGTATCGGGGCAATGCGCCCGGCATGCCAATGGACACCGAAGGCAAAAACACCGGCGCCGTGCTCAAGGCTGACGTGCTGCTTTCAGCCCGCGACACACTTCGGGTTGGCGGCGAGTACCAAACTTATCGGTTCAACGACTGGTGGCTGCCGTCCGGCACTGGCGGCATGTATCCCAATACCTTCAAGAGCATCAACAATGGCGAGCGCGACCGTCTGGCCGCTTTTGCCGAATGGGAGGCGCGCTGGAACCCACAATGGATGAGCCAGTTTGGGGTTCGCCATGAAACGGTCACCATGAATACGGGGACGGTGCAGGGCTACAACACCACCGCCACCTACCTGGCAGATGCGACCGCCTTCAACGCCGCCAACCGCAGCAGCACCGACAACAACCTGGACCTCAGCGCACTGGCGCGCTACACCGTGGACAGCAGCAAAACGGTTGAGTTTGGCTTTGCCCGCAAAACCCGCTCCCCCAACCTGTACGAGCGCTTTGCCTGGTCCACTGGCGGCATGGCCATGAACATGATCAACATGGTGGGCGATGGCAATGGCTACGTCGGCAATCTGGCCTTGAAGCCCGAAATTGCCAACACCCTCAGCGCCACGGCCGACTGGCATGACGCCGACCAGACAAACTGGGGGCTGAAAGTCACGCCTTACTTCACCGTGGTGCAGGACTACATCAACGCAGCACGGTTACCGGTCTCGACCACATCAACCGGTTATGTATTCCTCAGGTATACCAACCAGGATGCGCAACTTTATGGCCTGGATATTTCCGGTTACTTCCCGCTGGCCAAAACCACCGGCTACGGCAACTTCACGGCCACCGGCATGCTGAATTACGTCAAAGGCAAAACAACCAGCGGCACGGACGACAACCTGTACAACATGATGCCATTGAACGCCAAACTGGCGGTGGTGCAACGCGCAGGCTCTTGGACCAACACGGTTGAAGCGCTGTTGGTGAGCGCCAAGACCGATGTTTCGCAAATCCGCAACGAACAGACCACCGCCGGTTACGGCCTGCTCAATTTGCGCAGCAGCTACGAGTGGAAAATGGCGCGTCTGGATATCGGTCTGGACAACGCCTTTGACCGGTTCTACGACTCACCGCTGGGTGGTGCCTATGTTGGCCAGGGCACAACCATGCCGCCAGGCGTTGCGCCCTACAACATCGCCGTCCCCGGCGCTGGCCGCTCCATCAACATTGGTGTCACCGTTAAATTCTGACCCCCGCCAGAACTATCCTGAAACAAAATGGGCGCTACGGCGTCCATTTTTATTTGCCATCCCCGGCGTTGTGTGCTGAAATCGCGCCCGGTAATTACCGCCAAGCTCTTTCAACCCCTACCAAGGACACCCACCATGAATAAACTTTTAACTCTCTTGAGCCTCGGCCTCGCCCTCTCTTTGGGCGCTGCCCACGCCGCTGATGCGCCTGCTGCTGCTGCCTCCGCTGCCAAAGCACCTACCGCCCAACAAGGCAAAATGGCCACTTGCAACACCGATGCCGCTGGCAAAAAAGGTGACGAGCGCAAAGCCTTCATGAAGGAATGTCTGAGCGCCAAGCCTGCCGCAGCAGCGCCATCCGACAAAAAAATGGCCCAACAGGAAAAAATGAAAACCTGTAACAAAGACGCCACAGGCAAAAAAGGCGACGAGCGCAAAGCCTTCATGAAAGAGTGCCTGAGCAAGTAAGACGCGAACAAACGCGCTTTCGTCATTGCGATGACGATAATAAAACCCCACCAGCTTGGCTGAAGTGGGGTTTTTTTTTGGCATGATGCACCCATGATTTCTCGCTCCAACCGCTCCCCCTCCCTTTCCTGCGTGATTCCGGCCTACAACGAGGCGCGCAATCTGGTCACGTTTGTGCCCCAAATATTGGCCACCTTGCGACCGCTGAGCCCTCAGGTTGAGTTGATCGTGGTCGATGATGGCAGCCGCGACGACACCACGCTGGTCATGCAGGGCCTGTGTGCGGCTCACCCCGAGGTGGTCTACCTCAAGCTCTCGCGCAACTTTGGCAAGGAACCCGCGCTCACCTGCGGCATTGACGCCACCCGGGGCGAAGTGGTGGTGCTGATGGATGCCGATGGCCAGCACCCGGTGTCGCTGGTGCCAGAGATGCTGGCCAAGTGGCGCGCTGGCTCTGATGTGGTGTACGCGGTGCGCAAAACCCGCGACGACCAATCGGGCTTGCAGGTCAGCCTGACCGGGCTTTTTTACAAGCTGGTCAACTTTGGCAACCGGGTCAAGATTCCAGCCAACGCTGGCGATTTCCGCTTGATGGACCGCAAAGTGGTGGACGCCCTCAAGAGCCTGCCCGAGCGCAACCGCTTCATGAAAGGGCTGTACGCCTGGGTCGGTTTCAACAGCACCGCCATCGATTACCAACCGCTGCCCCGCGCTGACGGCAAGAGCAACTTTGGCCTGCGCGGCTCTTTGTCGCTGGCACTGACCGGCATTCTGGCGTTTTCAATTGCCCCCTTGCGGGCCTTGACGATGGTCGGATTGGTGTTGTCGGCCATCGCCCTGGGCTATGGCGCCTGGGTGGTGGGCGAGTATTTCTTCAGCGGTATTGCGGTGCCCGGCTACGCCACGATTGTGGTCGGCATGATGTTTTTCAGTGGCATCCAGTTACTCTCCATTGGCGTGCTGGCCGAATATGTCGGCCGCATTTATGAAGAGGTCAAGCAACGCCCACCGTATCTGATCAGCCAGCGCAACGGGAATGGCTTGGCAAACCTTTGAGCGCCTCTACCTTCTGGTTTCTGGCGGTGGGGGGCAGCGCGGCCCTTACGCACATGGGCGTATTTGCGCTGGCACAAGCCCACATGCTGCCCGAACTGGCTAATGCCTTGGGCTTTGTGGTGGCGTTTTTTGTCAGCTTTGCCGGGCACCGGTTGCTGAGTTTCAAGGATGCCTCCACCAGCGTGGCGACCAGCCTGGGCCGGTTTGCGGTGACCGCGCTGGCCGGATTTGCCAGCAACGAGCTGATTTTTTCGCTGTTGCTGCGCGTGCTGGACCTGCCCGCGCTGCTGGCCTTATTGGTGGCCCTGGTCTTTGCAGCCGGGCAAACCTTTGTGTTCAGCCGGTTCTGGGCTTTCCGGCGGTAATTGACTGCCTGACTTGTAGAGCGCCCAACCCGCGCCTTGGTAGAAAAGTTTCCAACCAGCCAAGCCGTCGGCCATGCGGTTGCCTAAGCCAGCCACAAACCAGTTGCCACGCACGACACCCACCTGCGCCAGCACCTCGGGCAGTTGCAGCACCTGGGCCGCTTGCGCATCAAAATCAGCGCCTTCAAACAACTCGCGTTGCCATCCGTCGCCCGCTTGCTTGCGCAACATGGGCCAGTTTTCCAGCACCACCATGGGTTTGCGGGTTTGGGCATAAAACGGCAGGTCGTAGGGATACGCACCCGAGGCATAGACGGTGTCGGAGGGCCGAGCCTCGCAGGCCAGCACCTGGGCGATGTCTTGTGCGCGCCCGGTGCGCGTGATCTTGCCAACCTGCGTGACGATCACCAGCGCAATGCCGATATTGAGCAGGCAGAACCCGGCAAACACCTTGCCGGCACTCGCCCGATGTGCCATGGCGCGCTCCCAGCCCAGGGCCGACAACAGTGCCAGCGCGGGGATCACTGGCAAGATGTAGCCGACCAGTTTGGAGTTCGGAATCGAGAAAAACAGGGTGATGGCCCCGAACCAGATCCAGCACAGGCTCCACCACTCTTTGGCCATCAGCGGCGTGGTCACCGGGGCGGTTCCCATCCAGCGGTGAAGCTGACGGCGCACCAAGTTCACGCTAAAAAACACCCACGGGAACAGCAGCAAGGCTGCTGACAACAGGTAAAACCACCAAGGTTGCGGGTTGTTGTAGGTGGCGGCGGTGTAGCGGTTGAGCTGCTGCCCGATGAACATGTAATTGAACAGCTCAGGGTACTTTTGCTGCGCCAGCACAAACCACGGCAGGGCAATCAGCGCAAACAGAGCCAGCCCACTGAGCCACGGCAGGTACAGGATTTTTTTGAACTGGCGCGTCCAGATCAGCCAGACAAAGATCACCAACCCCGGCAACGCGATGCCAATCAAGCCTTTGCTGAGCATACCCAGGGCGCAGGCCGCAAAGCCCCAGCGGGCCAGCGCCGCATTGGGCTTGTCGCCGGCCATGAACGCAAACGCAAAACACCAGATCGCCACGCCAATCCAGGTGGCGACCATCATGTCGTGGTTGATGTACTGCCCGCCCAGCATAAAGGTCAGGCTGGTGGCCAACATGATGGCGGCGCGCCGCGCAATCGACTCGGTGCTGATGCTGCGCGCCGACAGGTACAGCGCCACCATCATCAGGCCCACATGCAGCGCCGGCACCAACCGCAGGGCCACGGCGTTGACGCCAAAGGTGGCGAGCGACATCGCTTCCAGCCAGTGCAGCAGCGGCGGCTTGTGAAAGAACGGAATGCCGTTAAGACGCGGCGTGAGCCAGTCGCCACTTTGCAACATCCAGCGGCCCACTTCGCCGTAGCGGCCTTCGTCGGGCACGGCCAACGGTCTCAGGGAAGCCAGCAGCAGCAGCACGAGCCAGAGGGCGGCCAGCGTTAGCCAGGATTTTTGTCGATCGGTCAGGTTTTTATTCACCGGCGGATTTTAGTTTGTCATCACGGACCTGAAACCGCGCCAACTGCACACCGGCCATAGCCAGTGCTTCTGGGAAATCAGCACCGCTCAGGTAGGCAAACTCTTGAGCGCGAGCCGCGCCAATGACATCGCCCGCCTCGGCTTTGAGCGCCGGGTGGCACATGATGATGCTGAGGGGTGGCGCAGCGCGCAGCCAGCCCGCCATCAACCCGGCATAGCGCGCCTCATCGCCTGTGAAGTCATATATGCCCAATAGGGCTCCAGCCCCCGTGATACCTGCGTGAGCAGCTATTAATTCAAGAGCATCCGCCCCCATCACCGAAATCACCCGGCTCTTGAGATCGGCCAAAGCGGGCGGTGCGCGCGAAATCCGCAGATAAGGCTTGAGTTGGCTGGCACCGTAACGGCGGTCCAGCGCCTGCACCAGCGCTTCGCGGATGCCGGCAAACTGCTGCACATGCTGGTGGCCGTCTACATAGTCTGGCGGCGCTTGCCAACAGGCCTCGAACGCCTCCAGCTGGCACTCAATGACATCGCGTGCCGTCGCCTGATCGAAGCCGCCCAAAACCGCTTTGAGCATGGCTTTGCCCAGCGACAAACCATGGCCACTGGCCTCGGCAAACTCACTGGTCCAGTCCAGGTGCAAGCCCACATCGATGCGACCGCGCAGGTCTTGCAGTAGCGCCACATCCTGCGACCAACGGGGTGACAGCACCATGGCGCTGGTGGCGCTGATGCGCCCCATGGCGGCGAGTTGCGCAATACCCCGAGAGGCCGACGCATTCACGGCGAAGTCGTCGGCACACAGGACGACGGGCTTCAAAGCACCCCATTCTTGCGTCTTCATTGCGCCTTCCAAAAGCCGGGTTGGGCGTAATGGTGTTTGAGGTAGTCGATCCACAAGCGCACGCGCAAGGGCAAGTGTTTGGCATGCGGAAACACCGCGTAAATGCCGTTGGACGGCGCTGCAAAATCTTCCAGCACCGCCACCAGGCTACCGGCGGCGATCTCGGCCTCGACCTCCCAGGTGCTGCGCCAGGCAATGCCATAACCGGCCAGACACCAGTCATGCAACACCTGCCCGTCAGAGCAGTCCAGCGGTCCGCCGGGCTTGAGGTGAATGAGTTCACTGCCCTCGCCTTTGGGCACCTTGAACGCCCAGCCCCGGTTTTGCGAGGCATCGCTGGACAAGGCCAGGCAATCAAAGCGCGACAAATCGCTGGGGTGCGCGGGCGTGCCGTGGTGCCTGAGGTAAGTGGGCGTGGCCACGCACAGGCGGCGGTTGTCGGCCAAACGAACGCTGACCAGCGATGAGTCCGGCATCTCACCCAGGCGCACCGCGCAATCAAAGCCCTCACCCGCCAGATCCACCACGCGCTCGCTCAAACTCAGGGAAATCGTCACCTCTTTATGCAGTTCCCGAAAACGCGGAACCAGCGGCGCCACATGACGGCGCCCAAACCCGGCTGGCGCCGTGATGCGCAAGTGCCCGCTGGCCTTGACACCGCCCGCAGACACACTGGCCTCGGCATTGGCCACATCGGCCAGCAAGCGCTGGCAATCTTCCAGGAACGCACTGCCCTCGTGCGTGAGCGAAATGCGCCGGGTGGTGCGCACCAGCAGCTTGACGCCCAGCCGGTCTTCCAGCGCGTCAAGGCGTCGACCAATGATGGCCGGGGCCACGCCCTCGGCAATCGCCGCAGCGGTCAAGCTGCCTCGAGTGGCTACGGAGACAAAGGATTCAAGTTGTTTTAGCTTGCTCATGAGGTGAGATTACAAGCTAAAAAGTAAAAAATCACGCAGGTAATTTTTTAATTGCATTAATTTGAACGTGAATTTGACAACTGTTTCTTTGCGTCACGACAAACCAACAGAAGACTTGCGGCACACTACAGCGACTTCAATTCGACTCATCGGTATTTATTTCTGTGCGCCTTCAAAACGCCGATTGCAAACCACAAGCCTTTAGCACTACATCATGGACTTGATAGAACTTCGACGCGAAAAGCTCCAACTGGGCCTGGTCCTGGGTTACACCTTGCGCGACGAAAAGGGCGCCATTTTGTTGGCCAAAGGCCACCGGATTGAAACGCCCCATCAGTTGGAAGGTCTCCGGAGTCGCTCCAAGATTTTTGTCGAAATTGATGAGTCGGAAGAAGGCATCCGCGCCATGATGGGCGGCATCGTCACGCTGAATCAGATGGGTGCGCCGATCAAGGATTTCTCCAAGCACCTGAACCTCACACTGGATTCCCCAGTCGAGGAAATATTGACGGGTAGCTTCGCCGAACGCTGGGGCACGGTGGAATCGAAACTGGCCGGGCTTCTGGGTAGCCTAGGCACCACGACGGAGGTTGAGAATAAGCTCTATTTTCTGGACACCTGCATTCAGCGCTTGCTGGCAGAAAACAAGGCCGGTTCGCAATTTTTGCTGATCAACCGGGCCGTCACCCATTTCAGTGGCTACAGCGTTTTGCATTCCTTGCTGTGCGCCACTTTGGTGCAGTTGCTGGCTGACCTGTTTAAGCTGACGGAAGAAGAACGCCGAAGCCTGGTTTGTGCTGCGCTCACCATGAATGTGGCCATGACCCGTTTGCAGGACACGCTCACGCTGCAAAAAAACACACTGAGCGTTCACCAGCGTCAGGAGGTGGAAGAGCATCCTGAAAAGGGTCGGAAAATGCTGCAGGATGCCGGCATCAACGACCCCCAATGGCTTGAGATTATTGCGTTGCATCATGCCACCCTGGAAGGGCCAGAGACCTTGAGCGAATGGACGCCCGTGCAACGCATGACAAAAATTCTGCAAACCGTTGACCGCTTCACAGCCGCCATGAGCCCGCGCAAATCGCGGTCTGGCCGCACCGCGCGCGACTCCGTGCTCAGCGTGGTCGTTAAAACCGGCACCACCAAGCATGACGAAGTCGGCACCGCACTGGTTCGCATTCTGGGGGTCAGCCCGCCGGGCACCTTTGTGAAACTGGCCAACGGTGAAACCGCAGTGGTACTTCGCCGTGGTGTCAAACCCAACGAGCCCCTGGTCGGCAGCGTGCTGAACAAAAATGACGACCCCATTGCCGAGCCCCGCCTGCGCGATGCCTCGCTTGAAGCGTATGTCATTCAGTCCACCTTGGTTGCGACCTCCGTGCGTGTCAGCCTGAGAATTGACGCGATGTTGGGAATGATCCCGAAGTAAGCACTTCGCGACCCGCCAGCAGAAACACCGCCACCACCTGCACCAGCTCCTGCGACTGGTACTTGAGGCTGCTGGCGGCGGCGGCCATTTGCTCCACCAGCGCAGCATTTTGTTGGGTGACCTGGTCCATTTGCGTCACGGCTTCGCCCACTTGCGAGACGCCCAGGCTTTGCTCGCTGCTGGCCGCACTGATCTCCCCCATGATGTCGGTCACACGGCGAATACTGCCGACCACTTCGGTCATGGTAACCCCCGCCTGATCGACCAGCCGGGAGCCTTGCGCCACCCGGTCGACGCTGGCGCCAATCAGGCTTTTGATTTCCTTGGCCGCTTCGGCCGAGCGCCCGGCCAAGGCGCGCACTTCGCTTGCCACCACCGCAAAGCCCCGTCCCTGCTCACCCGCGCGCGCTGCTTCAACCGCCGCGTTCAAGGCCAGGATATTGGTCTGAAAGGCGATGCCGTCAATCACGCTGATGATGTCAAAAATTCGCTTGGATGAATCGTTGATGTGCCGCATGGTTTCCACCACCTCGGCCACCACAGCACCGCCCCGAATCGCCACCGCGCTGGCACTTTGCGCCAGCTGGTTGGCTTGGTGTGCGTTGTCCGCATTTTGTTTGACTGTGACGCCGAGCTGCTCCATGGAGGCGGCCGTTTCTTCCAGTGAGCTGGCCTGCTGCTCGGTGCGGGCACTCAAATCGTGGTTGCCCTGGGCGATCTCGGCGCTGGCCGTGGCGACCCCGTCGGAGCCTTGGCGCACATTGGAGACCACTTGCGACAAACTGGCTCGCATCGACTCCAGGGCGTTAATCATGCGACCCATCTCATCGTCACGCTCGGCCACCAGGGTGGCAGACAAATCACCCGCCGCCATCTCGCGAATGGCGCGCTCCACCACTTCAATCGGACGAACGATGGCCCTAAAAGTCAACCAAGCCACCACCAGCAAGCCCAACAAGCACAAGGCGCCCGTGACGGTGCCGATCAACAGCCATTTCTGGCTTTGGGCCTTGGCACGCAGGTAGGCCTCGCGCGCCTGCTTTTGCGTCTGCGGGATGAGCAACTGAAAAGGCTTGACCACCCCTTTGTGCAGCACCGGCCAGTCGTCTTCCAGCACGGTGGTGAGCACTGCTTTGTCTTTGCTGACGTAGCCCTTTTCGAGCTTGGCCAGCGTGGCGTTCACCAAGGCCCAGTTATCTTTCACCTCCTTGAACAAGGGGGCAGTTTCACCGTCTGAAAAAATGATGATTGATGCGGGCTGCAACTCGGACCACAGCGAGGCTATTTGGGTCTGTGATTCTTTGAGGTGATTCAAGGAACCTTGCACGGTGAGTTGATCCAACAGCAGCCCCGCCGCCCGAAAACGCACCTCCAGCAAGGTGTTTTCCAGACGCTGCATGCGAACCAGGGTTTCGGTGTGCTGTTCATAGACATCCGCCAGCGCCGCATCACTGATCCGGTTGGACCCGATGACCACGCCCACGAGCACCGCAATGCCCAAAATGGCAAACGCTGACAACATCAGCAAACGGCTTTTGATCGACACGTTGATGGCCATCGTGGCGCCCTCCCTAATTTATTATTCAGCTGCTTTTTTACTGCGTCGGCAATCCGGCTTTGACCCATTCAGGCATGCCGCCACGAAACCATTGAATCTTTGAATAACCGGCTTTTTGGGCCACCACCGAAGCCTTGTAGCTCTTCCAGCATTCGCCCGAATTGCAAAACAACACCAGGGAAGCCGACTTGTCGGCGGGCAACTTGCTCAGGTCAAACTGGTCTTGCGAGGCATCAAAACCGACGTCTTTGGTGCTTTTTTCCTTGTAGGGCACGTTCTTGGCGCCCTTGATGCTTTTCTCGGCGAACTCAGCAGCCACCCGGGTGTCGATCACCACCACGCCGCTGTCGAGCAGTTTTTTAACGTCCGCCGCGCTGACCAACTTGGTGCCAGCCAGGGTGGCCGGCGTTTCCGAGGCCCAAACCGGGCCGAATATCCCTGCCGTCAAGGCAAGGGTTGCGGCCCATTTCAAATACGTGCGCTTGTTCATGTAGTTCTCCAGAAAGGTTGAAACGAAGGGCAATCTCCTGACAAAACAGCTTGTCAAAAGAATGTCAATTCCTCAGCGCTGCGCCGCAGGCTGTGATTTTTCCCTGGCAACCACTCTAGAGGGCGTCTTCAATCTCGTCTGTAGGGAGGTATGGACTTTTTGCGTAGTCCGTTTAAGACACCTGACTCAAGCCAGCACTTTTTTCACGAGCAACGCCTCGATGGCGTCTTCTGTGTAACCCAAACCGAGCAGCAATTGAGCGGTGTGCTCCCCCAAGGTCGGTGGATTCAGTCGCACGCCCAGACGCTGGCCGTCCATGGTGAAGGGGAACAAGGTGGTTTGTGCGGTTTGCCCGGCGCGCTCGCCATCGGGCAGGGTGATGTCGGCCAAGCCGCCGGTGGCCAGCAGGTGCTCATCGTCAAACAACTCTTCGGGCTTGCGAATGGGGGCAAACGGCAAGTCACGGGCCTCCAGCAACGCTGCCAACTCGGCCGCACTGCGGTTTGCCAGTCGCTCCCGCAAAATCGGCAGCAGCGTGGCGCGCTCGCGTACCCGGTCGTTGTTGCTGGCGTATTTGGCGTCCAGTTTCAGGTCGTGCAACCCGAGCGCGTCGCAAAACGTCAACCACTGCGCGTCGCTCACCGCCGCCAGAAAAATCTGTTCGCCATCCTTGACCGTGAAAACGTCATACACCGCCCACGGCGAAATGCGGGCGGGCATGGGTGCGGCCGCCTGACCGGTCACGGCGTACTGCAGCATGTGCTGGCCGACCAGAAATACATTGTTCTCGAACAGCGCGCTTTGCACCTCTTGGCCCTTGCCCGTGATGCCGCGCTGAATCAGGGCGCCGAGCGTGCCAATGGCACCAAACATGCCGCCCATGATGTCGTTCACACTGGTACCGGCACGCAGTGGGTCACCTGGCCGACCCGTCATGTAGGCCAGCCCGCCCATCATCTGCACCACCTCGTCGAGCGCGGTTCGGTTTTCATAAGGGCCGGGCAAAAAGCCCTTGTGACTGACGTAAATCAGGCGCTCGTTCACTTTGGAGAGCGATGCGTAATCGAGCCCGTATTTGCCCATGGTGCCGGGCTTGAAATTCTCGGCCACCACGTCGGCAGAAGCGGCCAGTTGGCGCGCCACTTCGGCCCCTTCGGGTGTGTGCAGGTTAATCGCAATGCTCTTCTTGTTGCGGTTGAACATCGGGAAAAAACCGGCGCCAGCACCCAATAAATGCCGGGTGCGGTCGCCTTCCATCGGCTCCACCTTGATGACCTCGGCGCCCATGTCTGCCAGCACCATGCCGCAGGTCGGCCCCATCACCATGTGGGTAAATTCGACGACGCGCAGGCCGACGAGGGGCAAAGGTTTGACGGGGAGTGAGGTGTCGTTCATGGTGCTTGGGAACTCTTTTGCGAATACTCAAATTGTCTGTTATTCCAGAGACCATCCTGATGAAATCCTGATACGGCCGGTGGTACGCTGACAGCATGAGCACCACCCCCCTCCCTCCAGACCAAGGCCAGCGCCCGTTGGCTGACTGGCTAACCGTTTTTCTGTTGCTGGCAGCGGCCACGCTCAGTGGCGCGTTGCTGGACCCCTATGTCTCGCTCACCAGCCAGGCCATGCTCTATGTGCTGGTGATCGTCATTGCCGCGTACCGGCTGGACTGGGTGCCGTCGGCCGTGTGCGCCATCGGTGCGGTGACGGCTCTGAATTTCTTTTTTGTTCCGCCCCGCTTCACCTTTGAGGTGGAGAGCCGCGAGCATTTGATTGCGCTGGTGGTGATGCTGGCGGTGGCGCTGGTCATCAGCCATCTGGCGGCCGGTCTGCGCCGCGAATCCCGACATGCCACGCTGAGCGAGCAGCGGGCGCGCCAGTTGCAGGCCCTGGCCACAGAACTGGCCAACACCACAGCGCCAGATGAAATTATGGCCTTGGGCCAGCGCGCGCTGGACGCCGCTTTTGCAGGCCCGAACTCGGTGACCTTGACGCAGGATGTCCCGCCACAGTCAGGCCCAGCTGATGGGCCCGACAGCGTGCGAGATGGCTTGCGCTGCTGCATGACCGAATGCGCGGTACTCGGCCCTGGCACCGGCCGCTGGCCGGGCCTGAATGCCTGGTATCTGCCGCTGGGTGACAAAGGGCATGTGATGGGCGCCGCCTGTGTGCAACCGGCCCTCGCCAGCGACACCGATGGCCGTGAACACGCGCAGGCTTTGTGTGCGCTGCTGGCGCAAACCGTATGGCGCGTGCGCCTCGCCGCCACCGTGCAGGCGGCGCAAATTGAAGCGCAGCGCCAGCAGCTTCAGAGCACTTTTCTGGCGGCGGTGTCGCATGACCTGCGCACCCCGCTGGCGGCGATCGTCGGCGCGGCCTCGTCCCTGCAAACCCAGCACGACAAACTCAGCGCTACCGAACAGGAACGTCTTTTGGGCAGCATCGCCAGCGAAGCCACCTACCTGTCCACGTTGACCGAGAACACGCTGCAGTTGGTGCGACTCACCAGCCTGCAACAAGCCCTGCGCAAGGACTGGGAATCGCTGGAAGAAGTTGTTGGCACAGTCCTGGCACGGGTGCGCCAGCGCGACCCCGGGCGTCGCATCAAATCCAAAGTGCCGCTGGGTCTGCCGCTGATTAAGGCCGATCCGGTTCTGCTGGCGCAATTGATCAGCAACCTGCTGGACAACGCGCTGCAATACAGCGACGGCGAGATCGAGCTGAACGTCAGCGCCACGGCACACACCTTGGTGATCGCCATCAAGGACCGCGGGCCGGGCATCGCCGAGGCGGAGCAAGACCTGATTTTCGAGCCTTACCAGCGCGGCGACCAGTCCGGCGCGCGCGGTGCCGGACTCGGCTTGGCCCTGTGCCGGGCGATCGCGGTGGCGCATGGCGGCAGTCTCACGGTCAAGCGGCGCAACGGCGGCGGCAGCAGCTTTGTCACCACCCTGCCACTGGACGAACAACCCACTGAGCAGGAGTTGACATGAGCTTGAACGTGTTGGTGGTGGAGGACGACCGCGAGATTCGGGCCATGATGCAAGCGTCCCTGTCGGTCGAAGGCTTTGAGGTGCAAACCGCCGTGTCGCTGAGCGAGGCGCGTGCGCTGCTGCAACACAAGCCGCCCGACCTCATCGTGCTGGATTTGGGGCTCCCCGATGGCGACGGCGCAGACCTGGTACGCGAGTTGCGCAAGCAGCACAGCACGCCGGTCATCGTGGTGTCGGCCCGGCACCAGGAGGCGCAAAAAATTGCCTTGCTGGATGCGGGTGCCGATGACTACCTGACCAAGCCTTTCAGCGTCGGCGAGTTGCTGGCACGCATGCGGGTCGCGTTGCGCCACCGGGGCACCAGTCTGGCCGCCGCCATTACCACGCATGACCTGGACGGCTTGCATGTGGACTTGACGACCCGCGTGGTGTCTCTGGACGGCGTGGCGCTGCACCTCACCCCCACCGAATTCAATCTGCTGGCGCGGCTGGTGCGCAGTGCTGGCCGGGTCGTGACGCACCGGCAATTGCTCGCCGATGTGTGGGGCGCCGAGTTCACCGAGCACACCCACTATTTACGTCTTTACATGGGCCAGTTGCGCGCCAAGATCGAGCGCGACCCGGCGGAGCCGCGCCATCTGCTGACCGATACCGGCGTGGGCTACCGGCTGGCCGACGTGTGACGCCACCCTGATCCTTATGCGATCCTGATGCACAGGCAACGACAGTGACCCCTTGTTTACTTTGGATGGATGGCAATGCGTAAATCTACGGGTCGCGAAGGTCTGGCGGCACTCACCCTCGGCGCCATGGGCGTGGTCTATGGGGACATCGGCACCAGCCCGCTCTACACCATGAAGGAAATTTTCAGCCCCGCTACCGGCGTGCCGCTGGACGCCACCCACCTGATCGGCGCCGTGTCGGTGATCTTCTGGGGTCTGATGATGGTGGTGACGATCAAATACGTGCTGCTCATCTTGCGGGCCGACAACCGGGGCGAAGGCGGCATCATGGCCCTGACCGCGCTGGCCGCCCACGCGGCGGGCAAGACGCCACACCGGCGCACCGTATTGCTGCTGACCGGCGTGTTTGGCGCTGCGCTGTTTTATGGCGACAGCGTCATCACGCCCGCCATCTCGGTGCTCAGCGCGGTGGAAGGGCTCGAAGTCGCCACGCCGGTGCTGAAACCGTATGTGCTGCCGATCTCCATCACCGTGCTGATTGGCCTGTTTTCCATGCAACGCTTTGGCACCGCGGTGGTGGGCAAGTTGTTTGGACCCGTGATCGTGCTCTGGTTTGGCGTGCTGACGGCCACCGGCGTACACCAAATCATGCAGCAGCCCGACATCCTGAATGCGCTGAACCCGCTCAACGCATTGGCGTTTTTGCAATCGCAAGGTTGGCATTTGTTTGTGGCCGTGGGCGCCATCGTGCTGGCCTTCACCGGCGCCGAGGCGCTCTATGCCGACATGGGTCACTTTGGCAAAAAGCCGATTCAACTGGCTTGGCTGGGCTTGGTGCTGCCCGCCCTGACGATTCACTACATGGGCCAGGGCGCACTGCTGATACGCGACCCCACAGCGCTGGAAAACCCCTTCTTCAGGATGTTTCCGCAAGCCTGGCTGATCCCGACCGTGGTGCTCGCCACACTGGCCACCGTCATCGCCTCGCAAGCCGTAATTTCTGGCGCCTATTCCATGACCAAGCAGGCCATGCTGCTGGGCCTGCTGCCGCGTTTGCAGGTGAATTTCACCTCGGCCAAAGAGGCCGGGCAAATCTACATGCCCGAGGTGAACCGGGCCCTGCTGATCGCCGTGCTGCTGGCGGTGGTTGGCTTTGGCAGTTCATCGGCGCTGGCCTCAGCCTACGGCATTGCGGTAACGGTGACGATGCTGATCACCACCGTGCTGACCTTTTATGTGGTGCGCTACGGCTGGAACTACCCGCTGTGGGTGGCGCTGGGCTCAACCAGCGTGTTTCTGGCGCTGGACGTGGTGCTGGTGCTGTCGTGCTCGCTCAAATTCTGGCAGGGTGGCTGGTTTCCGCTGGCGATGGGACTTGCCCTCTTCGTCGTGATGGCCACCTGGAAAAGAGGACGTGAGTTGCTGTTGACCAGTCTGCGCAACGACGACCCCGAGTTGCTGCCCTTCATCACCGCGCTGGCCTCGGACACCATTCACCGCGCCAAACGCACCGCCGTTTACGCGGTCGCCAACCCCGACACCGTGCCGCAGGCGCTGATGCACAACCTGAAACACAACCAGGTGCTGCACGAGCGCAACCTGATCCTGACCGTGGTGTTCCACGACGTGCCCTGGATTCCCTTTGACGAGCGGGTACAGGTCACACCGCTGGTGGCGGGTTTCTGGAAAGTGCAGGTGAACTACGGCTTCAAGAACACACCGGACATCCCGAAGGCGCTTGAATTGTGTCGCTCGAAGGGGCTCGCCATCAACCTGTTCGAGACCTCTTACTTTCTCAGCCGCGAAACCATCGTGCCCACCCGTGGCACCGGCATGGCGCATTGGCGCGAAGCGTTGTTTGCCCTGATGTCGCGCAATGCGGGCAGCGTGGCGGGCTTTTTTGGGCTGCCCAACAACTGCGTGATTGAACTCGGAACGCGGGTGCAGATTTGATTACCTCTGTTTAAGTCACGAATCAACAGAGTTTTAGAAAGTTAATCAAGGTGGTGGTATCGAATAAAGTTAGGTGATGCTCAAATCCACCGCCACCGCCACGACTAAATCAAAAGCCCCGCGCTTTGAGGTGCCCCGCGCCGTGCTGTTTGACGCCTACGGCACCTTGTTTGACGTCTACAGCGTGGGCCTGCTGGCCGAGCAATTGTTCCCCGGCCACGGCCAAGCCTTGAGCGTGATGTGGCGCGACAAGCAGATTGAATACACCCGCCTGGTGACCACCTGCAACCACGGCGCTCACTACCAGCCGTTTTGGGAACTGACCCGCGCTGCGTTGGTTTACGCTATTAAAATAATAGTAGCTCCCGCAGACAAGACGGGGGCCAGCGGCTCATTTGATGTACAAATTGAGCGTTTGCTCAACCAGTACCGCGCCTTGAGCGCCTTCCCCGAAAACAAGGACGTGCTGACCCAGCTCAAGGCCCGCGGCATCGCCACGGGCATTCTGAGCAACGCCGACCCCGCCATGCTGAATCTGGCCGTCAAATCAGCTGGGCTGGACGGCCTGCTCGACCACATCATCAGCGTCGACGCCATTCGCAAATTCAAGACCCACCCCGAGGCGTATGCGCTGGGCGAGCAAGCCACCGGCCTGCCTGCGCATCAGATCGCTTTTGTCAGTTGCAATTCGTGGGACGCGCTGGCCGCCACCTGGTACGGCTACCAGACGCTGTGGGTCAACCGCTACCAACTGCCGTTTGAAGAACTCGGCACGCAGCCGACCCGCACCGGCAGCAGTCTGCGGGATGTGCTTGACTTCTTTCCGTCATAAACGCGCCACTTTTGTATCATCCACCTGTTTTATTTGCCAACTTCTCCTTTTCAGGAAGCCTCTCACCATGACCGAACGCACCGCCAAACACCGCCTGCAAGTTGCCACTTCGCTGCTGCAATTCATCGACCAGAAAGTGCTGCCCGGCACCGGCATCACCCCCGCCAAGTTCTGGAAAGGTGTCGACACCCTCGTGGCCGATCTGGCGCCTAAAAACATCGCCCTGCTGGCCGAACGCGACCGCCTGCAAACCGAGCTTGATGCCTGGCACACCGCCCATCCCGGCCCGGTCAGCGACATGCCCGCCTACCGTGCCTTTTTGGAGCAAATCGGCTACCTCGTGCCGAACCCGAAAAAGGTCCGCATCAGCACTTCCAAGGTCGATGCTGAACTCGCCTTGCAAGCCGGCCCGCAACTGGTGGTGCCGGTGCTCAACGCCCGCTACGCCCTGAACGCGGCCAACTCCCGTTGGGGTAGTTTGTACGACGCGCTGTATGGCACCGACGTGATCAGCGAAGCCAAGGGCTGCGAAAAAGTCGGCAAAAAAGGCGGCTACAACCCCAAGCGCGGCGCCAAAGTCATCGAATACGCCCGTCATGTGCTGGACCGCACCGCACCGCTGCGCAAAGGCTCGCACGTTGACTCGGTAAGCTACCGCATCAAGGACGGCAAATTGGCCGTGAAACTGGCCGACGGCTCCAACACCAGCCTGGCCACGCCAGCCCAACTGGTCGGCTACCAGGGCGAAGAAAAAGCACCTAGCAGCGTGCTGTTTTTGCACAACGGCCTGCACCTTGATTTGCAAATCAACCGCGCCACCACCACCGGTGCCAGCGACGCCGCCGGTGTCAGCGACCTGGTTTTAGAAGCCGCGCTCTCCACCATCCTCGACCTGGAAGACTCGGTGGCGGTGGTCGATGCCGACGACAAAGTGCTGGCCTACAGCAACTGGCTCGGCATCCTGCAAGGCACGCTGACCGAAGAAGTCGCCAAGGGCGACAAAGTATTCACCCGCGGCCTCAACGCCGATCGCATCTACACGCCCGCCTCCGGCAAGGGCAAAAAAGTCACACTGCACGGCCGCTCGCTGATGTTTGTGCGCAACGTCGGCCACCTGATGACCAACCCGGCCATTTTGTACACCGACAAAAAGGGCGAAACCCGCGAAATCCCTGAAGGCATTCTGGACGCTGTCGTGACCACCACGATTGCCATGCACGACCTGAAGCGCACCGCCAAAGATGCGATTCGCAACTCGCGCAAGGGCTCGGTCTACATCGTCAAGCCCAAGATGCACGGCCCGTTTGAGGTCGCATTTGCCGCTGAACTGTTCTCCCGCGTCGAGAAAATGCTCGGCTTGGAAGACAGCACCGTCAAGCTAGGCATCATGGACGAAGAGCGACGCACCAGCGTCAACCTGAAGGCGTGTATTGAAGCCGCCAGCAGCCGCGTCGCGTTCATCAACACAGGCTTCCTGGACCGCACTGGCGACGAAATGCACACTGCCATGTTGGCCGGCCCCATGATCCGCAAGGGCGACATGAAAACCAGCGCCTGGATTGCCGCCTACGAGCGCAGCAACGTGCTGGTCGGCTTGAGCTGCGGCCTGCGCGGCAAAGCCCAAATCGGCAAAGGCATGTGGGCCATGCCCGATTTGATGAAAGCCATGCTGGAGCAAAAGATTGCCCACCCCAAAGCCGGTGCCAACACCGCTTGGGTGCCGAGCCCGACCGGTGCCACGCTGCACGCGCTGCACTACCACCAAGTGCTGGTAAGCGACATCCAGAAAGAAATGGAAAAGATCGACTACAACAAGGAACGCGACACCTTGTTGGGCGGCTTGCTACAAGTGCCGGTCACCGCGACCCCCAACTGGTCGGACGTTGAAAAACAGCAAGAGCTCGACAACAACGCCCAAGGTATTTTGGGCTACGTGGTGCGCTGGATTGACCAGGGCGTGGGTTGCTCCAAGGTGCCTGACATTCACAACGTCGCGCTGATGGAAGACCGCGCCACCCTGCGCATCAGCAGTCAGCACATGGCCAACTGGTTGCACCACGGCGTCGTGACCGCCGCGCAAGTGACCGAGACTTTCGAGCGCATGGCCGCCGTGGTCGACGCCCAAAACGCCGGTGACCCACTGTACAAAAACATGGCCGGCAACTTCGAGACCAGCATGGCTTACAAGGCCGCGTGCGAACTCGTGTTCAAGGGGTTGGCGCAACCCAGCGGCTACACCGAGCCTTTGCTGCACGCGTGGCGCCTGAAGGTGAAAGCGGCTGACGTTGCGGCAGCGGCAGCCGCCATCACGGCACCTGCGGCGGCTTGAGTTTTGCTATTTAATAAGTAGCTGCTTGCGCTTGATACACGGGGGCTAGAGGCCGATTAGGCTTAAACCCTGATTCTTGATTACAACGGCACCTGCGGGTGCCGTTTTTTATGGCGTTTGAGGTTGATGGCGCTGTTGGCTCAAGAAAGTCAGGAAACCAACACGGGTTCGGCTTTGACGGCTCGGTGAATGGGCGCTTGAGGCCCACGGCCGTGATTAGCTGAAAACCAAAAAAATCTAGCGGATTGTCGACAGTTGACCTTCAATTTCGCCGGAAGCTGTCATTCGCCACCGATGTCAGAAACTCTGAAGCCGTCATCCGGCGACGAAAAATGGTTATCCCGTTTGTCGTTGGCAGTACAGCGGACTTCCAGTGTCGCCAGCCAATCATCTGACCGATAGTCAGATAATCAAATTTATTTCTCATCACAAGAATGAATCCTTCGGCTTCAACCGGTCAGCTTTAACTCTTGGATGGACATTCAATGTCTTTGATTTAGCGTGCAAGAATCACTCGCTTTAGTAACCGGTTCGGACCATAACTATCGCTGAATCCATAGGCATTGATGTCGACCTTGCCACTCTTGTGAATGCTGACGGTCGCCCAAGCGTAGGCGCGGTCGCTGGCCGGGTTCATGGTTGCTTCGCCGGGTTGAGCGTCCCAAGGCGAACCGCCACTGCCCACCATCACCTGCCATGCCGCACCATTGGGTTGCATCATGTTGAATTCGTGCTCATGACCACAAAAATAGGTCGCGCCATATTGCTCAATGACACGCCAGAACGCATCACGTTTTTCCGGGTATTTATCCAAACCAACTGCTTCAAAGTTGTCTGGTGTCGGTTTTTTATAAGCGTAGGTAAAGGCTGGTTTGTGCCCAAAAACAAAAAAGTGTTTTGCACCGCGACTTTGGGCGGCCATCAGATCGCGCTTGAGCCACTCGGAGGGGGCAAAGTTATCGCTGCCCACGGCATCGGTATTGACCACTGAAAAATGCGAGTCATTCACATCAAAACTGTAGGTGAGCTGGCCTTGGTCGCTTTTTAGACCGTCCACACCGCCCTGGTTTTGAACATTAATATTGGTGGCATCCTGACCCACGATGGTCTTGAACCGTGCCGTATCAATAATGAGGTCGCCCATGTTGGCGCGCCAGGCATTTTCGTTTTCGACCTGGGATTTTTTGCCCGATGCCTTGGATTGAACTTCGTGGTTCCCCGCGACGGGAACAACATACGTGCCGGACTCCATCAAGGGCGCTACCATGCCACGCCAAAATGCGTATTGGCGGTAGAAGGCCATCAAATCAGAGCCCACCACGTCCGCAACGCTGTTGCTGGGCGTTGGCCCCGCCAGACCGTAGCCCATGATCATGTCGCCATTAAAAAAAAGCAATTTGGACTTTTGGGCTTGCACCCCTTGCATGATGCGCGACCAAGCCTTGCTGTTTTGCAGCCAGATCTTGTCCTGCGCCGTCAACGGGCCGGTTGAAGGGTCAAAGGCCACCGGGTCTTGCCGAGAGTCACCCACCGTCGAGAAACTGAGCACGACCGGGTCTTTGTCCTGGCCATGCGGTTTTGCGGGAGCCTCCGTGGCGAAAGCCGCTGTCAATAAAGTCAGCTGACCCAGCAGCAAGACTATTTTTTTAAATGTTATTTTCATCGTAGGAATCTTTGGGGTAGGTTGAAAACTGTTCATCAACGTGCTTCGCGTCGTTGTAGCGTCATGCGGTTCAAACTACCTTCTTTAAGAACCCATTGATGCCACAACGCGCCCAGCACATGGAGGCCCACCAGAAAATAAACGGCGTTGCCAAACAGCTCGTGCAGGTCCTTGATGCTGGATTTCAAACCGGCATCCGGTGCGATCAAGGCCGGCCACACCCAGCCAAAAAACTCAACTTCTTTACCGCCTGCTTGCGTAAACAACACACCACTGATGGGCAGGGCAAACATCACGGCATACAGCAAACCATGCACCGCTTTCGCGCTCAAGGCCTGCCAGCGCGGCCCGCTCACTGCAGCGGGAGCCGCAAAACGCAAACGCGTCACGACGCGAAACAAAACAAACAAAAACGCCAATTGCCCGGCCAGCATGTGCCAGTTGCGCAAGGACTTTTTAAGCAGATCGCCCTTGGGCAAATAGCCCCGGTACTCAATAAATGCCAGCGCAGCGGCAAAGAGGACAAAAATCAGCCAATGAAAAAATACAGTGGTCGGGTGGTATCGGTTGGGGGTCATTTGGGGGGTGTTCATGAAATTTTGAAACTTGGTTGGACCGGCTCAATGGCCGGACGAATTTAATTTTTTACAGCGACTCTTGCCGCCCGAGAGCTCGCACTGAATGACGGCTTGGCCCAGGGTGGTGTATTCCGTCAAGCGCCAATCGCCACGCTCATGGGGGCCGACGCGGTCCAGCGTAGCAAAGCCATAGTCGGCCCGGCCCATGTAGTCTTCAATTTGCGCGCCTTTAAAAAGCTCAGTGCCCACCGGCAAGTTTTCGGGCACCCGGCCCTCGTTGGCAGAGCCGGAGTTGCCCAGCACCAGCGACACCGGGTGCTTGCTCTTGAAACTGATGGCCTCAAACAAATGCACATGACCATGCAGGGCGACCGACACGCCCTCCGGAAAGAGCCGCTCCGGGTAGGCGGCCTCAAACACCGACTGCAATCCTTTATCGCCTGCCAACTTGAATGGACTGGCGTCTTTGGCGGGCACCACCGCCAGCAGCGGATGATGGCTCATAAAGAAGCTGTTTGGCCTTTGCTGTGCCAGTTGGTTAACGCTTGCAAGCTGGGCCGTGTACTTGGCATAGGACAGGTCAGTGGTCAAAAAAGGCTTGCCATTGGTGCGTGATGAATCGTAAACAATGAACTGCGAAAACGCATTTACCGGCACCGCATAGGGCTCGGAATAATCCGCATCACGGTCTTGCGCCGGGTCGTTGCAAGAACGCGCCAGCGTCCACGGTTGGGCGTCAATAAAACGGAACCAGCCTTGCCCGGCGCGCGTGCAAGTCTCATGGTTGCCGCGCACAAAAACCCAGGGCGCCGCGGCCAGCAACGGCTTGGCGGGCTTAAAAAAATCGGCCTGCCACGCATCAAAGCCATAGCCCCATGCCGCATTGGCACAGCCGGCGTTGCCTTCAGGGCAAGGACTTTCGCGGTAATGAATATCTCCGATGTGAATCACCAAATCGGGCTTGAGTGCCGCCGCACTTTGGGCCACTTGGGCAAACGGCCACTTGACCGGGTCGTTGCAAGGCTGAAACGCGGCCTCGGAAGCTTTCATGCGGCAACCGGTGTCGGCAATGATGACGATGCGGTGGATGCTGCTGCGGGGCGCTGGCACAGCGGTACCGGCAACGCGGGCGTGATGGGCGCCAACGGGCCAACGGGCCTCGCAGGTCAGCACGTCAAACACGGCAGCTTTGGTGTCTTTTTGGGCGCTGTCGCCGCGCAGCGGCAGGGTCGCGGCCGTGGCGCGCGGCGTCATGGCTTGCGACGCTTGGCCGTCCCACTGAATCGCGGGGCACACGGTGGCGTGGGTCAAAGCCCGCACGATGGCTTGGCCTTCGGCTTGAACGGTAAACACCAGGTCCGGCGCCATTTCGGGCGCGGAGGCGGTCTGACTCCAGCTGAGGGCGTGGCCGAACAGGGCGGCCAGAAGCAGCGCCAAAGTTCTGAAGATGGAGGAGGTGAGCATGGTGTCGGACTGGTAAAAATGCAAACAGGGGGCGGATGCTTTTGGCATCACGCCCCCCGGAACCTGGCTGTGGGGTGAACCGCTATGTTTGAGTGTTAACTCAACTTAGCCGGTTCACGACCCAGCGATTAAAAGTCCAGTGTGGCCGTCAGTGAGACACTGCGACCGGGCGTAACGGTCAACAGATCAGCTTTATTCGGAATAGCGCTGGAGCTTCCTGGCTGAGCCAATGCAATACCCACAATCGCGTGCGTATCAAACAAATTATTGACACCAAATTGCAACTTCAACTGTTTCGCAAACGATGCAGGGGTCTTGATGTTGTAATTGACAAACAAGTTGGCAACTGTCACGGGGTCAATCACAAAAGCTTCATGGTTACCGGTCGAGTCATCGTTGTACATCTGTCCAACACGATTGGCAGACAAGTTGAGCGACCAATTGTTACGCTGGTAATTGATTGCAATCGACTCGGTGTCAGCTGGCGCACTCGCAACCCAGAGACCCGTGCTGTCGTATTTCAAGCTACCCAATGTCGCATTCACGTACAGACTAAAACCACCCCCCAATACAAAATTAGCTTCTGCCTCGATACCCTGGTTCTTCTGTGTCCCACTAGGAATGTAGGCGACATAGCCAGAACTGTCGGGTGACAAAGCGGTATAGGAACCCTCCAGCTTGGTCTGGTAAATATCCGCGGCAAGTGTCAGATCGCCAGAGTTCCAGACCGTTCCGATTTGAGCGGTGGTCGCTTTGGTGGGGCTGGGTGGTGGTGAAACCTTGGCGTTCAAGACGTCAAATACACTCGTACTTGGAATTTGGTCACCCAAAGCATATTGACCATAAAGCGTCCAGTTAGGCTGAATTTTGTAGTGGACATCCAGCGAAGGCAGCACATCCGTGTAGGTAATGGAGTTCGAAAGGCTTGGCGCTCCCCCTGTGATCCCTGTTACGACTGTACCCGACTTGATATAAGTTCCACCCAGTGGACCAACACCTTTCTTACCCCCAGAATTATCTGCAAGATGCACAAAATCTTGCTGGTATGACGCGTATTTCACGCCCGGGGTGATCTTCAGCTTATCGTTGACCCTGTACTCGTATTCAAGATACGGCTGAATGGTTGTGGTTGTATAGGTCTCGCTGAAGTTTGGCACAGCAGAATCAA